>DDSR01000177.1 GCA_002343455.1 Deltaproteobacteria bacterium UBA2385
CACGGCAAGACCACCCTGGTCGACTTCCTGCTCCGCCAGTCCGGCACCTTCCGCGACAACGAGTCGGTCAACGACCGGGTCATGGACTCCATGGACCTGGAGCGGGAGCGTGGCATCACCATCCTGGCCAAGAACACCGCGGTCCACACCCTGGCCAAGGACGGCCGCGTCGTCAAGATCAACATCGTCGACACCCCNNGCCGACTTCGGCGGCGAGGTCGAGCGGGTGATGAAGATGGTCGACGGCGTGCTGCTGCTGGTCGACGCCAGCGAGGGGCCGCTGCCCCAGACCCGCTTCGTGCTGGGCAAGGCGCTGGAAGCCGGCCACGCCGTCCTGGTCTGCATCAACAAGATCGACCGCCCCGACGCCCGCGCGGCCGAGGTCCTCAGCGAGGTCTACGACCTCTTCATCGACCTGGGCGCCGACGACACCCAGATCGACTTCCCCGTGCTCTACGCCTGCGCCCGCGAGGGCTACGCCCACCTCGAGAACAAGCTCGATCCGGGCGATCTGCGGCCCCTCTTCGACGCGATCATCGACCGGGTGCCCGCCCCCAAGGGCGACGACAACGCGCCGGTGCAGATCCTCTTCACCCAGCTCGACTACGACAACTACGTCGGTCGGCTGGCCATCGGCCGGGCCTTCAACGGCACGGTCCGCAAGGGCCAGAGCTACACCCTGATGGGCCAGGACGGCAACACCACCATCAAGGTCAGCCAGCTCTTCACCTACGACGGCCTCAAGCGCATCCCCGTCGACAGCGTCGCCTCGGGCGAGATCCTGGCCATCGCCGGCATCAGCGAGCTGAACATCGGCGACACCCTGGCCTCGCCCGACGACCCCCGGGCCCTGCCGCGGGTGCACGTCGAAGAGCCCACCATCGGCGTCACCTTCCTGGCCAACGACGGCCCCTTCGCGGGCAAGGACGGCAAGCATGTCACCATGCGCCGCATCCGCGAGCGCCTCGAGAAGGAGATCCAGGCCAACGTGGCCCTGCGCATCGACCTGACCGAGATGGACCGCGCCCGGGTCTTCGGCCGCGGAGAGCTCCAGCTCGCCATCCTGATCGAGCAGATGCGCCGCGAAGGCTTCGAGCTCTGTGTCTCCAAGCCCGAGGTCCTCCTGCGGGACGACGGCGCTGGCAACAAGCTCGAGCCCTTCGAGATGGCCGAGCTCGACTTCCCCGAGCGCTTCATGGGCGTGGTCAGCGAGAAGCTGAACCTGCGCAAGGGCCGCATGGTCGAGATGAAGGCCATGGGCAGCGACCGCCTGCGGGTCAGCTTCCGGGTCCCGGCGCGCGGCCTGATCGGCTTCCGCGGGGAGTACCTGAACGACACGCGCGGCCAGGGCATCATGAACACCCTCTTCGACGGCTGGGAGCCCTTCGCGGGCTACATCCCCTACCGGCTCAACGGCTCGCTGATCAGCGACCGGGTCGGCAAGACCACGGCCTACGCCCTCTTCAGCCTGCAGGAGCGCGGCAAGCTCTTCGTCGGCATCCAGGAGGAGGTCTACGAGGGCATGATCGTCGGCGAGAACGCCCGCGAGAACGACATGAACGTCAACCCGGCCAAGCCCAAGCAGCTCAACAACATCCGCGCTGCCGGTGCGGACGAGAAGCTGATCCTGGTCCCGCCGATCCAGCTCACCCTGGAGCGGGCCATGGAGTACATCGCCGAGGACGAGCTGGTCGAGATCACGCCCAACCACATCCGCCTGCGCAAGAAGACCCTGGCCGGCAACCTGCGCTCGGTTGTCCGCGGAGAGCGTCGGGGCTGAGCCTGCACGAAGCGAGGACGGGGGGAGCCTGCCAGAGCGGGCACCCCCAACACGGAGTCCTCCCATGCGCGCCGCCCTCGTCCTCGCCGCCCTCGGCCTGACCGCCTGCACCGACACCTCCTCGCTCACCGAGGTCCTGCCGGACGACCGCCTGCTGGTCGACTTCTCGGGCGCGGACGCCTCAGAGACCGCCCGCTCCAGCCTGGGCGGCTGGTCCGAGTTCTACGTCGAGACGGCCCGCACCACCACCACCGTCAACGGCTTCATCGGCAGCGTCCTGACCCTGGTCGACACCATCGTGCGGACCCGCCCCAGCGAGGTCAACCGCGACCGCAGCCGCGCCGTCTGGGGGCCCTACCGGGACACCCTCTCCGCGGTCGAGGTCCGCCTCACCGTCCAGCGCGAGGCCGACGGCTCGCACCGCTGGTGGTTCGACCAGTGGCCCAAGGACCAGGACGACAGCGCCGCCGTCGTCGTCATCCAGGGCACCGTCGACCCCGGCGCCACCCGGCAGGCCAGCACCGGCCAGTTCGAGGTCGACTACACCGCCATGGGCCAGGACAACCCCCTGGTCGACCACACCGGCGTCTTCTGGACCGACTACGTCATCGACTTCGACGGCGCCTCGGCCGTCGCCACCGTCACCGATTGGACCAGCCTGCGTCAGCCCGGCCCGCCGATCGACGCCAGCTACGACTACGACCAGGTCCAGGGGGGCGAGGGCCGGATGGACCTCTCCTACAGCGGCTTCGACCCGGTCAGCGAGCAGGAGGCCAGCTACGCCCTCCGCTCCCGCTGGATGTCCGACGGCGCCGGCCGGGGCGACGCCACGGTCAGCGTCGCGAACCAGGGCGACAACCAGAGCGAGCCCGCCTACACCGCCAGCGAGTGCTGGGACAGCGGCTTCAAGCTGGTCTGGGACGAGACCTCCTGGGAGGGCGGCCAGGGAGACGCGAGCGCCTGCGCCTACAGCGAGGCCAGCTGGCCGGAGTAGACCTACTCCACCGTCGTCACCAGCGGGTAGCTGCGGAAGCGGGCCATCCCGCCGACGCAGACGTCGACCTCACCCCGGAAGGTCCCGGTCTGCACCCCGGTCGCCGTCAGCGTGATCGTCGAGCTACCGCCCGCCGGGATCAGCTCGCTGTAGGAGTAGCTCCAGGTGTTGTCGATCGGCACATGCATCGCCTCCTTGTAGGGGGGCGAGGAGGCGGTCAGCGTCAGGCCCTGCAGCCAGGCGTCGTCGATATCCAACGAGTCCAGCCTCTGGGGCTCGTTGGCGGTGTTCATGACCGTGATCGTGACCGTGAAGGGCGCGCCCTTGGTCACGACCGCAGGAGCGTCGATCACCGCCGAGAAGTCGTCGGTGCCTTCGAAGACCCCTCCACACGCCAGGGCGAGGGCGGCGAGGGGCGGCAGCAGCAGTAGGGAACGCATCTCAGCCTCCAGAGGTCTGAGCTGCTTAGCCCGCCCGCGCCAGCCAGCCTGCCGCATTCAGCCCGACAAACAGCTCTCGGGCCCGCGATCGTTCGGCCTCGTCCCCGCCCGCCCGGGCCAGGGACAGCCGGGCGATGCCCTCCTCCAGCGGCATCCGGATCCGGACCGCCTCCAGCACCGCCCGCCGCAGGGTGGACAGCGCCCGCCCCTCCTGCCCCCTCAGCAGCTGCGCCCGGCCGGTGCACGAGAGCTGCCGCGCCTTGGCGAAGGGGAAGACCCGGCTGTAGCGAGCGAGCTGACGGATCGCCTGATCGAGCTCCGCCTGCACATCGACCCGCGGCGCCCCCTCCCAGCGCGCCTCGACCAGCCCCAGCAGCGCCTCGGCCGCCCCGGCGTGCCCCTCGTAGACGTAGACCGCCACCGGATCCATCCCCGCGGCCGCCCGGTTCGTCGCCCGCGCGGACTCCCAGGCCGCCTCCATCCGGCCTTGGAGCAGGCGACCGTGGGCCAGCATCCCGTGGCCCCAGACCTGCTCGGAGCGCCCGATGTCGTGCTTCAGGAAGGGCTCCAGCTCGTCCAGCAGAGGATCCAAGCGCGCCCGATCCCCCAGGGCCAGCAGGCTCTCGATCTGGTCGAGGATCCCCCAGGCCTCGGCCTGGTGGTCACCCTGCCGCCGCGCCGAGGCGTACAGCACCTCCCGTCCCAGCTCGACCCTCCGCTCGTACTCCCCCTGGTAGTGCAGCGGCGAGGAGATCCCGCAGACCGCCTCGATCCAGCGGCGCTTGTCGCCCAGCTCCCGGGCCAGCTCGATGGCCTCCTCCAGCGCGAGGCGGCTGTCCTCCCAGGCCCCGCGGGCCGCCCGCGTGAAACCCGTGAAGAAGAGCACCGGCTGGCGAGCCGCCTGGCCCTCGGGGCGGGCGATCAGCTCGGCCGCGAGGGCGAGGTAGCGGTCCGCCAGGCCGAACAGAGGGACCATCGAGAGGATCCAGCCCGTCAACGCATAAGCCCGGGCGAGCTCGGGCGAGGGGCCGGCCTCCTCGGCGATGTTCAGCGCCTGCAGCGCCGCGTTGAGGGTCTCCTCGGGGCCCGCCAGGAAGAAGTAGGTCTCGATCAGCCGCAGGTAGCCCTGGGCCGCGTCGGTGCTGCGGCGCTTGCCCTCGTCGGAGTGCAGCCGCGGCCGCCGCCCCAGCTTCCGAAAGCCGAGCTGCAGGGAGGCCCCCTTCAGCAGGCTCCAGCCCACCCCGGGCAAGGAGCGCGGCACCGGGAAGCCCAGCAGTCCGACCGCCCGCTCCAGGGCCGCCCGGCTCTCCTGCAGGCGCCCCAAGCCCAGCAGCGCCTCCCCCCGCTGTCGCTCCCAGTGAGCCCGGCGTGTGTCCACCTGCACATCGGGGCCCACCTCCAGCTCCTGCAGGCGGCGAAAGGCGGCCTCGGCCTCCAGGTAGGCGCCCTCGCGGATCGCCAGGTCGCCGGCCCGCTCCAGGTACAGCAGCTCCTTGTCGGTGCGACCCGCCTGTCCCCAGTGCCAGGCCAGGCGCGGCGCCTGCTTGGCCCGCTGCGAGTCGGTCCCCTCCCCCTCCAAGGTCTCGGCCACCGTCTGATGAAGCTGCCGCCGCTGGGCGAACAGGAGCAGATCGTAGGCCACTTCGCGTGTGGTCTCCTGCTGGTGCAGCCAGCTCAAGGTCGGCTCCGGGTGCTCCAGCCGGGTGAGGTCCAGTCCGACCAGCTCGTCACACTTTTGCCGCAGAACCGGCCGATCGTCCACCACAGGGTAGACCCGGTGAAGGACCTCGTACGAGAAGGATCGCCCGATCACGCTGGCCACCTTCAGCATGAGCTGCTGCCGGGGCTCCAGCCGGTCGATTCGGGCCAGCACGACCGCCTGGACCGTCTCGGGGAGGGCCAGGACATCGTCCTGCGAGGCTTGCGGGGCCAGCGAGAGCCCGCCGGGCTCCCCGACGATCAGGCCCCGCTCCAGCATCGCCATCGCCAGCTCCCGGGTGAAGAAGGGGTTCCCGGCCGCCCGCTGGTGGATCCGGTCGACCAGGCCGGGCGAAGGGACCCCTCCCAGGCGCTCCTGAAGCAGCGCGGCCGTCTCGTCCCGGGTCAAGGGCTCCAGCCGCAAGCTGTGCGTCTCCGGCCGCTGCAGGAGCTCGGCGAGGGCCAGCGGAAGCGGCGGGGTGAGCGGTCGACTCACCACGACGACCAGCAGGGAGGCCACGCCCTCGACCACCTGCCGGAGCAGGCCCCAGCTCGCCGAGTCCAGCCACTGGGCGTCCTCCAGCACCAGCAGCGCCGGGCCGGTCTCTGTCTTCTCCCGCAGCAGGTGGACGATCAGATCCTGGGTGTTGAAGGCCCGGACCTCGCCCCGCATCGCCAGCGTCAGCTCGCTCTCCGGCAGGTCCACCTCGACCAGGTCGCGCAGCAGGGGCCCCAGGCGGGCCAGCATGGCGTCCTGGGCCATCGCCTGCTCGAGGTGCAGCCTCCGCGCCGCGGCCTGCCGGGAGCCGGGCCCGTCCAAGCCCAGCAGCTCTTCGACCACCGGGCGCCAGGCAAAGTAGGGAGAGCCCTGCTCGATCGGATCGCCTGCTCCGGTGAGGCAGCGCACGCCCCGCTCCCGGGCGACCGCCGTGAAGGAGGCCAGCAGCTGGCTCTTTCCCTGACCCGACCCGCCCTCGATCAGCACCACCCCGCCATTGCCCGCGGTCAGCTCCTCCAGGCGGGCGACCAGCCTGTCCAGCTCCCGCCGCCGCACCAAGGACTCCTGGATCGGCGCCTTGTCCTCACGAAGCCCCGACACCTCGAAGGCGCGGATCTGTCCGGCCTTGCCCTTCAGGTTCAGCAGCCGTGCCTCGCCGAAACAGACCGCGGCCTGGGCTGCATCGTAGGTGGCCTGGTCGCAGAGGATGCCATCCCCCGCCTGCTGCATCAGCCGCGCAGCGAGGTTCACCGTGTCGCCGATGACCGTGTACTCCCGCCGCAGGGCGCTCCCGACCACCCCACAGAAGACCCGCCCCGTGGCGACGCCGATGCGACAGCCTTGACCCTGGGCCGCCAGGGCCGCGCGCAGCTCCAGGGCCGCCATCACCGCCCGCTCGGGATCGTCGGGGTGGGAGAGCGGCGGCAGGCCCAGCGCCACCAGGGCGATCAGGCCCTTGTCGTCGACCGAGAGCTTGTCCACCGTGGCCTGGTAGCGGTGGAACACCTCGGTGATGCGCTCGAAGGCGGCCTGGGTGCTGGCCAGCATCTCGCCCTCCCCCATCTGCAGACAGAGGAAGAGCACCGTCACCCGACGCAGCTCGGACAGCCAGTCCGACTGGCCCGCGGCCACGCGTTCACGAACCGCACGGGATACAAACGGAGACAGCGCCTGGGCCTGCGGCTGCTCGCTCTCCCTCCGAGACCTCGCGCGCGGCGGGGGCTCCCGCACCTCCCGCACCCGCACGCAGCCCTCTCCCAGAGGCTGACCCATCGCCTGAGCGGCCACCCCGGCCCAGGCTTGCGGCGAGAGCACCGTGTCTCCCACCCGGGCCTGGTGCTCGGCGACCGCCATCTGGTCCAGGGGCGAGCCCGTCGCAAGGCACTCCCGTCGGTCCCCATCCCCAACGACGTACAGCAGCTCCAGCGGGCCCGCGCCGATGCCGATGCGCAGGGTCAGCTCCACCCCGGCCTCGGCCGCCGCTGCCCGGGCGACGCCGTGCAGCTCCAGCCCGCAGGCCGCGGCTCGCAGGGTCGCCGCGGCGGTATCCGAGTCCTGAGCTCCGTCCTCCCAGACCGCCAGCAGGGCGTCCCCGGCGAACTTCAGCACCTCGCCCCCGTGCCGGTCGATGCTGGTGATCAGGTGCCCGAAGACGAGGTTCAAGATCTCCGTCAGCTCTTCTGCACCGCGGCCTCCCCGGCCCGCCAGGCGCTCGGCCAGGGGTGTGAAGCCCGAGATGTCGGCGAAGAGCACCGCGCCGGCGATCGCCTCGGCCTGCGCGTGGGGAGGCAGCACCTCGGCCGCACCGTAACGTCGCAGCACGGCCGCCGGCACGAAGCCGGCGAGCACCCTGGCGGAGTCGGTGGTCTCGAACACGGGCCAGCCCTCGAATCGGCGCGCCAGTATAGCCCTCCGCGCTCAACGAAGCGGCCGTAGACCCCGAGCCCGCAGCAGCTGGTCGCAGAGCACCAGGGCCGCCATCGCCTCGACGATCGGCACCGCCCGCGGCAGCACGCAGGGGTCGTGGCGGCCGCGCGCCGAGAACGTCACAGACTCGCCNNCGCGCGCGCAGCCGAGCCGGCTGACCCGCCGCGTCCACCGTGTCCTGCTCCAGGAAGATCGTGGAGACCGGCTTGAAGGCCACCGTCCAGTCGATGTCCATCCCCGTGCTGATCCCGCCCAGCAGCCCGCCCGCGTGGTTGCCGCGGCTGCGCACCCAGGCGCCCGAGGACAGCTGCCCCCCCTCCCCCGCAGCTGCCGGCTCCAGCGGGTCGTTGTTCTCGCTGCCCCGCCGCGCGGCCCCGGCGTAGCCCGAGCCCGACTCGAAGCCCTTGGCCGCCGGGATCGACAGCATCGCCGCCGCCAGCTCGGCCTCGATCTTGCCGAAGACCGGCTGCCCCAGGCCGGCCGGTACCCCCCTCGCCTGCCCGCGGATCACCCCGCCCAGGCTGTCCCCCTCGGCGCGCACCGCGCGGATCCGCGCCTCCATCCGGGCCGAGGCTTCGGGCTGCGGGCAGCGCACCGGGCTCTGCTCGATCTCCTGCCGAGCGGGCCTCCGGCAGGCTGCGCGCTCCTCGCCCACCTGCTCCACCCAGGCCAGGATCTCCAGCGAGGGCCCCACCAGCGCCTCCAGCACCTGCCGCGCCACCGCCCCGGCTGCCACCCGGGCCACCGTCTCCCGCGCGCTGGCCCGCCCTCCCCCGCTGCCGGGACGTTGGCCCGTGCGCAGCTCGTGGCTGAGGTCGGCGTGCCCCGGGCGGTAGAGGCCGGGCTCATAGTCGGCCGGGCGGGCGTCCAGGTTGCGCACCAGCAGGGCGATCGGGCTGCCCAGGGTCAGGCCGCCGTCGACTCCCGAGAGCAGCTCGACCCGGTCGGGCTCCTTGCGCGTGCTGGACAGGGGCGAGGCCCCGGGCCGGCGGCGATCCAGCTCTTCCTGCACCCGGGAGAGGTCCAGGCGCAGCCCCGCCGGGCAGCCGTCGATCACCACGCCCAAGGCGGGGCCATGGCTCTCGCCGAAGCTGGTGATCCGGAACAGGCTGCCGCTGGAGTTGGCCATGCGGAGAGGCTAACCCTCCGCCATGACCCCCTCGCCCCCCTCCGTGCTGATCATCACCTGGAAGGGCGGGGAGCTGCTCCAGCGCTGCCTGGACTCCGTCGACGCGCAGAGCCTGCGCCCGACGCGGGTGCGGGTCGTCCTGGCCCGGCCGCGGGCTGATCTGCTGCCGCCGGGGGTCGAGGCGTTGATTCTTGATCGTCAGACCGACTTTGCCGCCGCCGCCAACGCGGGGCTGCGTGAACTCAGCGGTGATGTGCTGTTGCTCAACGACGACACCGAGGCCCACCCCGAGCTGCTCGCCGAGCTCCACCGGGCCCGCCGGGCCGGCGGCGCGGGCATCTACCAGCCGCGCATCCTGCTCGCCGACGGCAGCGGGCGGATCGACAACCTCGGCCACCGCCTCTTCTTCGACGGCTTCAACATCGCCCGGGGCCGCGGGCAACCCGATCCCGAGTCGTTGCCGCAGGACACCTGCGGGGCCTTCTCGGGGGCGGCGGTCCTGCTCTGCGGCGAGGTGCTGGAGCGGGTCGGCCTCTTTGACGAGCGCCTCGGCGCATTCGGCGAGGACCTGGATCTCTCCCTGCGGGCCGTACGCCAGGGTTACACGATCCGGCTGGTGCCCGAGGCGAGGATCGACCACCAGCTCGGCAGCAGCTACGGGCGCACGGGGTTGAAGAAGGTCTACCGGGTCGAGCGCAACCGGGCGCTCGCTGCGGCGCGGAGCCTGCCGTGGACCGCGCTTGTGGTGAGCCCGCTGAGCACGCCCTCGCGCTTGGTGCGACTAGCGATGCTAGGTGAGCGGGGACCCGCGGCGGGGCTGAGAGCGGGGGCGGCGCTGGCGACGCTGGGCGGGGCCTTCGCCGGGGTGCTGGGGGTGCCCGGCGCGCTGCGGCGGCGGAGGGAGGACCGGGCGCGGTGGACGCGGGGGGAGCGGGAGATGGTGGGGTGGCTGTGGGCGCACCGGTGGCGAGAGGAGGGGGGCTGACCGCCAAGGCACCAAGGGCGCCGAGAGAGAATGGGCGCTGCGAACGCAGGATGAGGTGGCCCGACGGGCCGGAGGGGGCTGTCGTTCACGGCTCCGGCTCGACGGACATAGGGGCGCGGTTCATCGCGCCCGTCCACGGTGGCCGTACCGGAAGCGTCAGGCGCCTCAGGTCGAGGCAGAGGGCGCGATGAGTCGCGCCCTTACAAGGACCGGCCGCGGCAGAGTCAACCAGTCATTCGCTGCTTGACAAGGTACTAGAACGACCACCCCAGGTTGATGTTCAGCAGCGGGCCGAGCGCCGAGTCGCTCGCGGAGGTCGAGCCCGAAGAGGCACCCACGGCATAGCCCTGGACCCCGAGCTGGATGTCGAAGGTCAGGCCGAACCGTGCCGCGATCTTGTAGCCGACGAAGGGCCCGATGCTCAGCCCCGTCCCGGAGGCACCGGAGCCGCTGACGACGACCGCCAGCACTTCGCCGCCGAGCTGCAGGCCATGATCGAAGTCACCGACCGGGTAGTAGCGGCCCTGGCCACCGATCTCCACCACCGAGTATCGGTCGATCGAGCCGAACCCGGCGATGGCGGCGACCCCAGCCTTCTTGCCCACCCGAAACTCGCCTGTCGCCTCGATGATCGGGTACAACAGGTGAATCGGCGAGAGGGTGACGGAGACGGAGTGATCGTAGGGCTCGATCGCTTGCGCGTCGACCGACATCCACAGCAAGAACGGAAGCATGGCGAACTCCTTGGTGGCGCGCAGCGTAGCACAAGCCTACCTCCGCCCCGCTCGCGCCCCCGCCC
>DDSR01000354.1 GCA_002343455.1 Deltaproteobacteria bacterium UBA2385
GCGCCTCGAACTCGCACGCGCGCTGATCTCCCGGGGCCTCTTCCATGGCGGCGGTGAGCAGCAGTGCAACCGGGCCTTCGGGGTGCTGCGCAAGGTCCTGCTCGACGATCCCGGCTCGGCCGAGGGCCAGACCCTGGCCGGCCTGGCCCTGGTCGGCATGAACCGCCCCGACGGAGCGGTCAAGTACCTCGACCAGGCCCTGCGCATCGACCCCGAGCGGGCCGAGCTGCGCCTCGCCCTGGGGGCCCTGGCCCGGGCCCAGGGGGATCACGGCGCCGCCGTGCGCAACCTCGAGGGCGCCTGCCGGATGGCCCCGCACGCCTGGGAGACCCACCTCGGCCTCGCCGGCGCCCTGCTCGACCTCGCCCGCGCCCAGGGCCAGCCCCAGCGCCTCGTCGAGCGCGCCCAGTACCACCTCGTCCGGGCCCTCTCGCTGGAGCCTCCCGCCGACCAGCAGGCCCCCATCTTCCGCGACCTGGGCATCACCTGCACCCACACCGGGCGCTTCCGCGAGGCCGAGAAGTTCTTCATCCGCCTGCGCGAGCACGAGAAGTACAAGAGCGTCGCCACCGTGCACCTCGGCCGGGTCGCCTACGAGCTCGGCAAGTACAACAACGCCATCCAGCACTACCGCCAGTACCTGCGCGAGAAGCCCGACGACGCCGAGGTCCTGGCCCGGGTCGCCATGTGCTGGTTCCAGCTGGGCGAGCACTCCCGGGCGCGCGAGGCCTGCAACCAGGCCCTGATGCGCGAGCCGATGCACCTCGACGCCCGCCACGCCCTGGGCTGCACCCTGCTGGAGGAGGGCCAGACCCAGGACGCCCTGCGCGTCTTCCGCGAGACCCTCAAGGAGTACCCCGGCCACCTGCCCTCCTACCTGGAGCTGGTCCGCACCCGACGCCGCGGCGGCGACCTCGGCTGGCTCTCCCAGGCGCTCACGACCGAGGTCGGGCAGCACGATCACCTGCCCCCCGGCGGGCGGGTCGGGGCCCAGGCCGCCACCCGCGAGCGCATCGGGGTCGTGCTCGACGAGCTGCGCGCAGCCGGTCCCCAGACCCTGGTCGACGTGCTCGCCGCCATCGAGCACAGCCAGGACGAGGGCCTGCGCTTCCAGCTCTGGGAGGCCGCCTGCGAGATGTCCATCGGCGCCCTGGCCGAGAGCGTGACCCCCCGCCTGAAGGAGCCCGGTCGTCATTACGGCCCGGGGCTTGGGGCCGAGGCCCTCGCCGCCGCGGCGGCCCTCCCCGATCCGGTCCTGGTGCAGGGCCTCGCCCTGGACGAGGCCGACATCAAGCGCGCCGCCGTCGATCGGCACCCCCCGGCCGCCGATGTGCGCAAACACCGCGAGCAGCTCTCGCTGGAGCGCAACCGCGCCCGCGCCCACCAGGCCATGCTGCTCGTCGCTATCGGCACCCGCCGCAGCGCCGCCGGCAAGGCCCTGCTGCGCGACTGGGCCGAGGCCGCCGACCCCGAGCTGGCCACCGCCGCCTGGGCCGCCCTGGCCATGATGGGCGAGCCCGAGGCCACCCGCCGACTGCGCGAGCGAGCCGCCCAGCGCGGCGCCACCCCCGTCGTCGAGCGCCTGCTCGCGGGTGTCACCCCGCCGGCTGCCCGTCAGCCGCGCCGGGTCTCGGACGGTGAACAGACCCGCTGCAGCACCTGCGGCCGGGCCCCGCACGAGGTCAGCCATATGATGGCCGGCGGAGACAGCGTCGTCTGCGACCGCTGCGTGATGCGCATCGCTACGCATCGGCGGAGCATGGTCGCCTCAGACGAGGCGATCTGCGGGCTGTGTCATCGGACGCACTTCGAGTCGGCGGTGTATGCGTACAATGGGCACAGCATCTGCAACCACTGCCTGGAGCTCAGCATGGGGCTGCTGGAGCGCGAGGAGGTCGATCGGTTCCTGGCGGCGTGGTAGGTGCTGGGGTCCCGGTGGGTGGCTGTGGGGACCGTCGTGGGCGGGGTCACGCTGGTCGGAGGATTGATCGGGTTCTTGGAGGGGCCCGGGCCCGTGGTAGGGTTCATCTACCCGGGGCCGTTTGTGCCCCCGGCCGTTGTCCTGGGGGCGGCGCTCGTCGCGGTGATGGCTGGGGGACTTCGTTTCATGGTGGCACCGCGGATCGTGGGACGCTGGGGGGAGGCGGTTTCGCGGTGGGCCGGGAGGGCGTCGGGGTTTGCGATGATGGTGCTGTTTGTGGGGGCGGTGGTCTTCGTGCGGGCCGAGGTCATTCGTCTGGGGCCGGTTCCGACGCTGCCTTGATTCGATCGCCGCGGCCGGGCGCGATGCATCGCGCTCCTACAGCCTGCATCGTTGGGGCGCGACTCTCCGTGGTCCGACGCCTGGCATCGGTGGGGCGTGACCCCGCATCGTAGGGGCTCGATTCATCGAGCCCGCGGGCGGCGCCAACCAGCGACTCAGGCCAGGAAGCGGCTGCGCTCCTCGGGGCTGGGGATGCGGCAGGCGTCCAGGCGACCGAAGATCCGGTAGCGGATCTTCGCGAAGGCCCGGTAGCCCAGGTCGCGCAGGAAGCCGGGGACGATCACCAAGGCGACCCCAGCCCGCCAGGGCCAGGGCAGGTGCTTGCAGATGCCGATCACCGCCCGGCTGTACCAGTAGACCCGCTCGCGCCCGTTGGCGGCGACCTCGACCAGGACGAGGCTGTCGAGGTCCGTCGGCAGCCGCGGCTGGCGCTGGCGCACGGCGGCCGCGGTCGGGCCCTGCAAGGGCGCGAACTGCAGCTTGCCCGCGGTGTCGTGGTCGAGCAGCCACTGCACCGTGGAGTCGCAGAACCCGCAGGTCCCGTCGTAGAGGATCAGCGTGGAGGGGGTGGGCACCAGGGTGGCCTAACCCGGAGGTCGGGAGGTGTGACTAGCTAGTGCCAGGCACTAGCTAGTCACACCTTCGCGGAGGACCCGGAAGCCGCCGCAGACCTCGCGGATGAAGGGGATCTGCGGCTCCAGCTCGCCCATGGTCCAGCGCATGGCGTCGAAGATCTGGTCGACGTTGGGGACGAGGTTGACCGGCGAGAGGGTGCGGTCCAGGCAGAAGACGAGGTTGGTGTAGGGCAGGTTGGCCCGGACGTTGGGGCGCACGACCTGCTGCAGCGCCAGCCAGGCGAAGGAGCGGGGCCGGGGCGAGAAGCAGTCCAGCGCCAGCACGAAGGGGTTGCGGCGCACGATGCGGCCGGCCATGACCTCGGCGTAGGCGGGCCGGGCGGGGAGGTTGTTGACCAGCCCGCCCTCGGTCAGCCGGGTGATGCCGTAGCTGGCGTACAGCGCGTCCAGCAGCGACTTCATGCGCTGGTCGTCGCGGTAGATGTCGTAGTGGATCACCCCGGGCACGGCCGAGCTGAAGCCGGCGGCGTCCAGGCAGTCGGCCTCCAGGGTCAGCGGATCGGCGCCGAAGACCACCTCCCGCAGGGCCGAGGGGTTCTCGACGAAGTCGCGGAAGACCGAGACCATCCGGGTCATCCGGCGCAGCCGCGAGCCGCGCATGACCATCCCGGGCTGCACCCCGTCGTCCATGAAGTGCTCGTACCAGTTCAGATCGTGCTTGAGCGCGTCGACCGTGATGCCGGTGGCCACGACCAGCAGGGGGATCTCCATGCTCTTGAAGGTCAGGGGCTCGCCGGCCGGGTCGCGCAGCAGGCTGCCGATGGCCGAGCGCAGGTAGAGGCGCAGCGTGGCGGGGATGCCGTAGCGGCTCTCGGCCTCCAGCACGCGGAAGACCCGCTGCCAGGAGAGGCGACGGGCGGCGGCGAACATCGGGGCGGCGTCGAAGATGCGGCGGCGGGCGCGGAAGAGGCTCATCAGCGAGCCGATCGAGGTCCCGGCGAGCAGCTCGGGTTGCAGACCCTGGCGGTGCAGCAGGGTCAGCGCCCCGGCGTAGCCGTAGCCGGCGCCTCCGCCTCCTCCCAGGGCGACCACCAGCTGGCGGGTCGTGACCTCGGCCTCCAGGCTCTCCCGGTCGATGATGCAGCTCTCCAGCACCTTCTGGCGCTGGGCGCGGGTGGCGGCGACCAGGGCCGGCAGCTCGCGCACGGCCGCCCAGAGCCCCTCCTCGCCCCGACCCAGCCGCGGCCGGAGGGCCTCCAGCACCCGCCAGCGGTGCGGGGCCAGCGACTCGGCGAGGTCGATGTCCTCGCCGTCGAGGTTCTGCACCTCGGTCAGCCGGGCGAAGGAGAGCACGTAGCGCAGGGCCTCGTAGAGCTCGGGGCCGACCTCGCCGGGGCGGGCGAGCTGGCGGCGCACGACCTCGGACTCGAGCTCGTCGAGGGGCTTGCGGAGCTCGAGGTGACGGGCAGCGTCCATGGCGGCGCAGCGTAGCGCACGAGGCGCGGGTGTGACTAGCTAGTGCCAGGCACTAGCTAGTCACACCCGCTCGGGGCGCCAGTCCTCGGGGAAGAAGTCCTGGTAGTCCCGGCGTAGGAAGCGCTGGTCGATCAGCATGACGACGCCTTTGTCCTCGGCGGTGCGCACCACGCGGCCGGCGGCCTGGACCACCCGCGCCATCGCCGGCACCAGCCAGGCGTATCGGTAGCCCTCCTCGTATTCCTGCTGGTACCAGGCCTGCAGCAGCTTGCGCTCCAGGTTGGCCATCGGCAGGGCCGGGCCGACGATGATGGCCCCGGTCAAGGCAGCCCCGGGCAGGTCGACGCCCTCGGCGAAGATGCCCCCGAGCACGCCCAGCAGGATGTGGCCCTCGCCCCGGGCCATCGTCTCCAGCAGGGTGGCGCGCTCGGCCTCGCCCATCCGTCGGCCCTGCTCCAGCACCGGCCGCTCGCCGAGATCCAGCAGGGGCCGCAGCTCGTCGAGCAGTGCGAAGCTGCTGAAGAAGACGGCGACGTTGCCGGGGACCGAGCGCAGGCAGTCGCTGACCAGGGCGGCGGTGGGCTCCCGATCGCGGGCCCGGTGGCGGTACTCGGTGCTCACCTGGGGGAAGAGCAGGACCTGGAGGTTCTCGGGCGGGAAGGGCGAGGAGAAGCGGGCGACCTGCTGGCGCTCGGGGTCCAGCCCGCAGAGCGAGGCGTAGAACTCGGTCGGGTGCAGGGTCGCCGAGATCAGCGCGCTGCCGGCGAGGCTGTGGAAGAGGGGGCGCAGGATGGGCGAAGGATCGCGGCAGAGCAGGGAGAGCTCGACGTCGCCGCGCGGCAGGCGGCGCCAGATGCAGACGGTCTCCTCGCCGGCGCGGTCCAGGGCGGAGCGCAGGCGCAGCACGGCGCGGGCGATGTCCAGCCAGGGATCGACCTCGCCCGGGCCCAGCAGGGGGCGCTCGTGGCGCAGCAGCACGTAGTCGAGGCCGACGGCGTCGACCTCCTCGGCCAGCCGGCGGACCCGCCGGGGCTGCAGGCCGTCCTCCAACGAGAGGGCCACCTCTCCCTGAGCGGCGAGCTCGACACCCTCCTCCAAGAAGAGCGCGATCTCCTCGGCCACGCGGGCGATGCCCTCGTAGGCTGGGTCGCCTTGGAGCATGGCGAGGGCGCGCTGCGCGGTCGAGCGCAGCAGGCGGGGCGAGGCATAGCCCATGGCCCGGTCGGGCAGGTTGTGGGCCTCGTCGACCAGGACGATCCACTCGCCAGGGGCCTCGGCGAGGGCATCCAGGCGCACCGAGGGGTCGAAGACGTAGTTGTAGTCGGCCACCACGACGTCGGCCTCGGCGACGAGGTCCATGCTCAGCGCGAAGGGGCAGGCGCGGGCGGGGCCGGCGAGGGCGACGACGTCGTCGGGGTCCAGCGCCGAGCCCTGCCAGGCGCGGGAGATCAGCCGCTGGGCGGCGACCTTGTCGTGGTAGTCGCGGGCGTACTCGCAGGAGTCGGGGCGGCAGGCGAGGACCTCGTTGAGGCAGATCTTCTCGCGGGCGCGCAGGCTGACGGCGCGCAGGGGCAGGCCGCGCGCGGCCATGGCGCGCAGGCTCTCCTCGGCCATGAGCTGCTGGGTCGTGCGGGCGGTGGCGAAGAGCACCCGGCGGTCGGTCGCCCAGGCCACGGCGATGGCCGCGTGCAGCACGGCGGCGGTCTTGCCGTAGCCGGTGGGGGCGACCAGCAGCAGGTGGCGGCCCTGGCGCAGGGCCTCGGCGACCTGCCGGGAGAGCTCCTCCTGGCCGGGTCGCCAGCCCTCGTGGGCGAATGGAACCGGGCCCAGGCGGCGGCGGTGCAGCCAGGCCAGCCGCTCCTCGCGGCGGCGGATCAGGTCGCTGAGCAGCGCGTTCAGCCAGGCCCCGGTCTCACGATCGGGCCGCACATCCAGCAGGTGCCGGTAGCCGTCGGCGAGGCTCTCCACGACCAGCCGGCCGCGGGCAGGCTGACCATCGCAGGCCAGGAAGTGCAGGTAGAGCTGGAGCTGCCGCACCCAGGAGGGGAAGTGCTCGGCTTGCATTTCGGCGAGGCGGGCGCCGGGCAGGGCCGTCGACTTGAGCTCCTCGACCACGACCTCCTCGCCCTCTCGCGAGAGGCCGTCCAGCCGGCCCGAGATGCAGATCTCCCAGCCCAGGACCAGCAGGCGGTGCCGAACCGTGACCTCGCGGCGGAAGCCCTCGTCCTGCCCGGCCCGATCGCCCTGCCAGGCGGTGTGCACCTGCTGGCCGGCCTTCATGCGCGCCCGCGCGGACCAGGCCGCCTGCAGGCGGAGGTGGCCGCTGGGCGGGACCGCCTCCAGCAGATCGTGCACGCCGAGATCGAGGGTCCGGCTGTGGTCGTCGAAGCGGAGCATGTCGCGGGGTAACAGGGCGCCGGTACCAGGGCTGGCCGGGCCAAGGCGGGCTACCCTCCGCGCCTTCTCCTGTGGAGCCTGCCATGCCTTCCTCCCCCTGGGTCGTCCTCAAGTTCGGCGGCACCAGCGTCTCCAGCCTCGCCCGCTGGTTGCTCATCCGCGGCATCGCCCGCCAGCGGCTGGAGGCCGGGGAGCGGGTGCTGCTGGTCTGCTCGGCCCTGGCCGGGGTCAGCAACCTGCTGGTCGAGGCCGCCGCGCGGGCCCCTCGGGGCGAGCACGAGCCCGTGCTGGCGCAGATCCTGGCCCGGCACCGGGCCTTCGCGGAGGAGCTCGGCGTGGACCCGGCCGAGGCGGATCCGGCGCTGGACGAGCTGAAGCGCACCCTGCTGGGAGCCAGCCTGCTGGGCGAGCTCAGCCCGACGCAGGAGGCGCGCATCCTGGCGACGGGCGAGCTGGCGCTCAGCCGACTGGCGGCGGCCTGGATGCGGGCCCAGGGCGAGGCGCTGAGCTGGCTGGACGCGCGGGAGCTGCTGCGCTCGGAGCCGCAGGCCGCTCGACCTGAACGGAGCCTGCTGCTGCAGGCCCATGTGGGCGACGAGCTCGACCCGGAGCTGATCGTTCGCCTGAACAGTGCCGGGAACCTGGCCCTGACCCAGGGCTTCATCGCCCGCGACCACCGCGGCCGGACGGTGCTGCTGGGGCGGGGCGGCTCGGACACCTCGGCCTCTCTGTTCGCGGCCCGCCTGGGGGCGGCGCGCTGCGAGATCTGGACGGATGTGCCCGGCATGTTCACCGCCAACCCCGCGGCGATCCCCTCGGCCCGGCTGCTGCTGCACCTGGGCTACGACGAGGCCCAGGAGATCGCCTCGACCGGGGCCAAGGTGCTGCACCCGCGCTGCCTGCCTCCGCTGCGGCGGCACGGGATCCCGCTGGAGATCCGCTGCACCCAGCGGCCCGAGCTGGCGGGCACCCGGGTCTCGGGCGAGGGCGCCGGGGGCGGCTCGCGGGTCTTCGCGATCAGCGCCCGGCGCGGCGTGACCCTGGTCAGCATGGACACGGTCGGGATGTGGCACCAGGCGGGCTTCCTGGCGGATGCCTTCGCCTGCTTCAAGGCCCGGGGGCTGTCGATCGACCTCGTCTCCACCAGCGAGAGCAATGTGACGGTCACCCTGGATCCCAGCGACACGGCCCTGGCGCCCGGGGTGCTCGCGGAGCTGCTGGCGGACCTCGCCCCCCTCTGCCGGGCTTCGGCGATCGAGGGCTGCGCGGCGGTCAGCCTGGTGGGGCGGCGAATCCGCGGGCTGCTGCACAAGCTGGGCCCGGCCCTGCAGGCCTTCGAGGAGAAGCGCATCCACATGCTGACCCAGGCGGCCAGCGATCTGAACCTCACCTTCGTCGTCGACGAGGGCGAGGCCGACCGGCTGGTCAAGGAGCTGCACGCCCTGCTCTTCGACGGCTCGGACCCGGCGCTGGGGCCGACCTGGAGCGAGCTGGAGCAGCAGTCTGCGGCGGTGCGGCGGGCCTCGCCCTGGTGGGAGGCCCAGGCCGGCCGGCTGTGTGCGATGGAGCTGCCGCGCTACGTGTTGCACGGTCCGACCATCGACCGGGCGGCCAAGGGGCTGCTGGCCCTGAAGAACGTCGGCCGCGTCCTGTACGCGATGAAGGCCAACCCTCACCCCGAGGTGCTGCGGCGGCTGGTCGCCCTGGGGGTCGGCTTGGAGTGTGTCTCCCCCGGCGAGCTGGCGCGGGCCTTCGAGGCCTGCCCCGATCTCGAGCCCGAGCGGGTGCTGTTCACGCCGAACTTCGCCCCTCGCGAGGAGTACATCGCCGCCTTCGAGCTGGGCGTGCGCGTCACCCTGGACAACCTGGAGCCCCTGCGCCTCTGGCCCGAGGTCTTCGCCGGGCGGGAGCTGCACCTGCGCATCGACCCCGGCAGCGGGCGAGGCCACCACGACCATGTGCGCACCGGCGGCTCACGCTCCAAGTTCGGCATCGCCCGCGAGGAGCTTGCGGAGGTGATCGAGCGGTGCGGGGCGCTGAGGGTGGTGGTGCGAGGCCTGCACGCCCACGCCGGCAGCGGCATCCGCTCGCCCGAGCACTGGGCCGAGGTCGGCGCCTTCCTCGCCGAGCTGGCCCGGGAGCTGCCTGCGGTCGAGGTGCTCGACCTCGGCGGGGGCCTGGGCGTCCCGACCCGACCGGGCGAGGCGCCGCTGGACCTCGCCGAGCTCGACCGGCGGCTGGGGGCCATCCGGCAGGCCCACCCGCAGTACGCCCTCTGGCTGGAGCCCGGGCGCTTCCTGGTCGCCGAGGCCGGCGTGCTGGTCGCGCGGGTCACCCAGACCAAGCAGAAGGGGATGCACCGCTACGTCGGCATCGGCACCGGCATGAACAGCCTGATCCGGCCGGCGCTGTACGGGGCCTGGCACGAGGTCGTCAACCTCAGCCGCCTGGGCGAGCCCGCCACCGAGCGGCTGAGCGTGGTGGGGCCCATCTGCGAGTCGGGCGACACCCTGGCCCGCGACCGGCTGCTGCCCGAGACACAGGCTGGGGATGTGCTGCTGATCGGGCTGACCGGGGCGTACGGGAGCTCCATGAGCAGCCGCTACAACCTGCGCGAGCCGGCGGAGGAGGTGCTGATCGAGGACCACGATAGGGG
>DDSR01000210.1 GCA_002343455.1 Deltaproteobacteria bacterium UBA2385
CTCCATGCCGCCCCCGATCCCCGCCCCCCTCCGCCGCGCCGTCCGGGCCCAGCTCCGCCCCACGGTCCGCCAGCTCGCCGCCGACCTCAGCCTGGTCGACGAACCCGAGCCCGAGCTGGTCGACCAGGCCGGAGAGGCCCTGCTGCGGCGCATCGGCGGCATGGCGCCGCACCTGGGCATCGGCATGGCCGGCCTGACCCTGGTCTTCGATCTCAGCTGCCTGAGCGCGGGTGGGCGCTACGCCTCCCTCGACCCCGACGCCCGCGCCCGGATTGTCGAGCGCTGGCGAGCCCTGCCCGGACCGCTGGCCAACTGGGCGCTGTTCTACGAGAAGATGGGCGCCTTCTCCTACTGGTCCGTACTCGAAGCGAGGGACGGCCATGACTGAGCTGTCCTGCGAGGTGCTGATCATCGGCTCCGGCCCCGGCGGCGCCACCACCGCCGCCCTGCTGGCCGAGGCCGGCCGCGACGTGCTGATCGTCGAGGAGGGCCCCGATCTGACCATCGACAGCGCCCCCTCCTACTCGATGGCCGAGCTGGACCAGAAGTACCGAAACGGAGGGCTGAACACCTCCTTCGGGCGCACCCCCGTCACCTACATCGAGGGCCGCTGCGTCGGCGGGGCCAGCGAGATCAACGCCGCGCTCTACCATCGTCCTCACGAGGGCACGCTGGAGGACTGGCGCCGGGAGTACCAGATCGCCGACTTCGGCTTGCAGGCGCTGATCCCCGAGTTTCAGCAGATCGAGCGGGAGATGAGCGTCAGCCGCCGGGCCGACGGGCTCTCGCCCTCCAGCCAGACCTTGATCCAGGGGGCCGACAAGCTCGGCTGGAAGCACGCCGAGATCGAGCGCTTCTGGAAGTACGAGGGGGCGCCGGCTGGACAGATCGATCGCGGCCGCAGACAGTCGATGACCGAGACCCTGATCCCTCGCGCGCGGGCCGCCGGGGCGCGGCTGGTCCCCGACACCCGGGTCCTGCGGCTGGTGATGAACGGTCCGCGGGCGGTCGAGGCCCACGCCCAAGGCCCGGACCGCAAGCGCGTCCGGATCCGCTTCGAGCAGCTCGTCCTGGCCGCCGGCGCCGTCCAGACCCCCGTCCTGCTGCGCCGCAGCGGGATCCGCCGCAACATCGGCGACGCCCTGCGCCTGCACCCGATGATGCGGGTGGCGGCCCGCTTCGACCACCGGGTCAACGACCCCGCCTTCGGCGTGCCCGTCCAGCAGGTTGAACAGTTCAAGCCGGCCCTGACCCTGGGCTGCAGCCACAGCAGCCCGCCCCACATCGCCCTCTGGCTGGGCCGGCAGGTGCCCGAGCGCCAGCGCATCATGGCCGAGTGGCAGAACGTCGCCGTCTTCTACGTCGCCGTCCAGGGCGAGGGCCGCGGCACCGTTCGCGCCCTGCCCGGCCTGGGCGAGCCCCTGGTCCGATACGAGAACACCGACCGCGATCACCGCCTGCTGGGCGAGGGCCTGCACCACCTCGGCCGCCTGCTCTTCGAGGCCGGGGCGCTGCAGATCATGAGCCCGGTCGACGGCGAAGCTCCGATCAACACTCCGACCGGCCTCCCCCGCCTGCTGGATCTGCCCCACAAGGGCATCGCCGTCTCGACCATCCACCTCTTCAGCAGCCTGCCCATGGGCGAAGACCGCGAGCGCTGCGCGGTGGACAGCTACGGTCGCCTGCACAGCTACGAGAATGTGCGCGTGCATGACGCCAGCATCCTGCCGACCTCGCCGGGGGTGAACCCGCAGGGGACGATCATGGCCATCGTGCGACGCAACACGCGGCAGATGCTGGCCGGAGGTGGTAGGCTTCGCTCCTGAGCCCCAGGAGCAGCGATGGACGATCAAGACTTCGACCCTGTCCAGGAGGAGGCCGAGGACCGCGACTTCCTGGCTCGCCAGAAGCGCACGCACGACGAGCGCGCCGCCGCGCTCGATGCGCGGCAGGGCATCCTCCGCCTGAGCGAGCGCCCTCGCAAGGAGCTGATCGAGTCGGTCAAGCGCTCGATCCCCGGCTCCCGCGACGCCCACCGCCTGTTCGACCTCGTCATCGAGCGCCTGGGTGAGCGGGCCGAGCTGGACGTCTGGTCGGCCCCCTTCGAGCGCTGCCTGCTGCTGCGCGAGGAGGGGCGGCCCGGCTGGTACCTGCCGCAGCGCCTGATCACCATGGTCGACGAGCAGGTCCAGCCGAGCAGCGGCGGCATCGGCTTCACCCTGCAGGTCCCCCCTCGCCTGCAGCGACGCATGGACCGGATGAAGGAGTGGGAGGCCGCTGAGGCCGCCCCCAAGGCCAAGGAGGAGGCCGCGCCGCTGAGCCTCTCGCCCGGTGGGCAGCCCGGGCGGCTCCGCGTGCAGGAGGGCTCCTCCTCGATGGAGATCGTCTACGACGAGCGCGGCGCCATCAAGGAGACCAGCACCAGCATGGGCGACTTCCACGGCTACGGGGACTGGCGCAGAGACCCCTTCTCGCTGGACACCCTGGCCCGCCCCCCTCAGCCTCCGCCCATCTCGATCCTGCTGGACCCCTCCCTCCAGCCCGAGGGGATCCCGCTGGACCGGCTGGCCGAGCTGGTCTGCGCGGTGGACCTCGCCGCTCGCAACGCCGGCCGGGTCTGGATGCCCTGCCCGCAGCCGGGGACCGTCACCGGCTCCTGGCGGCGCGGCCTGCAGAGCCTGAGGGAGGCCGAGTGGCGCGGCGAGGTGGGCGAGCAGGGCGGCTGGGTGGTGATCGACGGCTGGAACGGCACCGCCCTGGTGGTGGGCCCCGACCGGGACCAGGCCTTCGCCGCCTGGCAGGAGGAGGTCCGCGCGCTCCAGCCCCTGCCCCCGGTCCCGCCGCCCGTCCGGGAGCTCCCCGAGCCCGAGCCCGAGCCCGAGCCGCCGGAGTCCCCCCCTGACGAGGACGTCATGATCGCCAGCACCGGCCTGATCGAATTCCGCGTCGTGCCCCCGGTGGACATCCCCTGGCCCGCCCCGCGCCCGGAGAACGTCGCCGCCGTCGCCTTGCCCTTGCCCGCCCTGCCCGGGCTGCCCCCCTTCCTGGCCCGGCAGGGCTTCTCGCGGGCCCTGCGCTTGTGGGGCGAGCACGGCGAGGTCGGCTTCACCTTCCTGCGCGAAGAGTCCGACGGCCTGCTGCTGGTGGGCGACGACGCCGTCGAGCCCATCGAGGCCCTCGGCTTCGCGCACCTGGAGCAGGAGATGGACCGCATCGCCGCCGAGGTCCGCGAGAGCCTGCGCTCCTTCCCGCGGGGCAGCCCCGACGAAGAGCTGCGCTACTCCACGGTGATCCAGAGCTACCTGGCCTGGGACTGGCTCGGCCGGAGCCCGGAGATCGGCGGCGCCGGGACCTCCTGGAGCGAGCGCTTCAGCTTCCAGGGCCTGGGCCCGGACGCTCGCCACAAGGTGATCCGCGTCCGGTTCCGCAGCTCGCTGGCCCCCTGAAGCGTCCCCTTCTCGCTTTACATCGCCGCTCAGGGCGCTAAGCTAGCCGGGCACCCCCAACGAAGGAGCCTCCATGCTTCGTTCCCTGTCTCTCGCCGCCCTCCTCGCCTTCTCCGTGCCGGCCCTGGCCTGCCCGATGGCCGACGCCGCCGCCTACAAGGCCGCCGTGCAGCAGGTCGACGCCGCCGCCGGCACCAAGGTCAGCATCGCCATCACCGGCCTGAAGGACGGCGACTGCTCGTCCAAGGTCGCCGCCATGCTCAAGCAGGTGGACGGCGTGGTCGACGCCGCCGTGGACTACCAGTCCGGCACGACCCGCGTGGCCTTCGACGCCAGCAAGACCAGCACCGACAAGCTCGTCACCGCCATCGCGGCGGCCGGCTACACGGCCAAGGTCGACACGTCCAGCTAGGCGTCGTCCCCTGCGCCCGCGACGATCTCGTTGCGGGCGCGGGTGGCGTCCTCCCGCAGCCTCGCGGCGGCGGCCTGAAGCTCCGGAGACAGGTTTTCGACCTTCTCCGGAGCGTTCTCGTTCAGGATGTGGCGCCAGGCCCGCTCCACCTCGAAGCGCGAGGCCCCCTCGCTGAGGCCGAGCACCTCGAAGGGGCTGCGCTCGAAGGCGATCAGCTTGGGGCCGCGCTCTTCGGGCTCGGGCTGCACGCCGGAGTCCAGCCAGGCGCCCAGGCGCCTCAGCAGCGGCCAGAAGAGCCAGGCGAGGCCCGCCAGGATGGCGAGCACGACGACGATGCGGATCAGTCCCATCCCGACACTCTATTGCGGCGGGCCTAGACCAACTGCCCGATCGTCGTCATCCGCGGAAAGTAGAACTGGCTCCAGGCCTGTCGGAACATGCCCACCATGGGGCTGGGGATGTGGGCATGCACCACCCGGATGGAGCAGCCGCGGACCCGCTCCTCGAAGGTCAGCTCCAGGCGCGTGTCGTCCATGTCCGGGGTGAAGTCCTCGGTCCGCCAGGTCTGCGCGATGACCTTGGGCCGGTCGAGGTAGACGAACTCGCCCACCACCGAGCCTCCCCAGAGGCTGTAGGCCCCGCCCACCCGTGGGTCGATCAGCGCCGGGGCCTGGGCCAGCAGGCTGTGCTTGTGGCTGTCCATCCAGGTGTCCCAGACGAGCTGCGGCTTTACGAAGAGGTCGACAGAGAGCTCGATGGACTGCAGGCGCATGGCGGACTCCTCTTTCCCGATCTAACCCCAGCAGCCGCCACGCCGCAGGTCGACCCGCCCCCTTGAGCCGGGTAGAGCAGGGGGTCTGGAAGGAAGTCCCATGTCGCGCGTGCCCACCGGTCGCCTCCGTCGCCTCGCGAACCTGGCCAAGACCAGCGCGACCACCGGCGTCGCCCTGCTGCGGCACGCCGACGACGTGGCCTCCAAGGTCGAGAAGACGACCGAGGTGCTCAGCAACATGCGCGGCATGGCCACCAAGGTGGGCCAGATGGCCAGCTATGTCGACGGCATCGTGCCCGATCAGCACCGCATGGTCTTCGAGAAGAGCATGGCCAAGCTGCAGAGCAAGGCCCAGACCTCGACCGCCTCCGACATCCGTGCGGTCGTGGAAGAGGACCTGGGCGGCTCGATCAGCTCGCTCTTCGCCGAGTGGCAGGACGAGCCCATCGCCAGCGCCTCCATCGGCCAGGTGCACCGCGCCCGGCTGCTCGACGGGCGGGCCGTCGCCGTCAAGGTCCAGCACCCCGGCATCGGCGAGGCCCTCGAAGCCGACCTCGACAACGGCGTCGTGGTCAAGATGGCCGTCGACATGTTCGGCATGCGCCGGCTCGAGGCCAACCGCTTCCACCAGGAGATCCGCCAGCGCTTCCTCGAAGAGCTGGACTACCGCCTCGAAGCCCGCCGCCAGGACGAGTTCCGCCTCCTGCACCTCGAAGACCCCGACATCCGCATCCCCCAGGTCTTCCTGGAGCGCACCGCCGAGCGCGTCCTGACCACCGAGTTCGTCGAGGGCCGCCCCTACGCCGTCGTCATGCACGCCCGCGAGGGCGCCCGCGCCCGCTACGCCGAGACCCTCTGGCGCTTCGTCTACGGCTCGATGGTCCTGGGCGGCTGGTTCAACGCCGACCCGCACCCCGGCAACTACCTCTTTGGCGAGGACGGCCACATCACCTTCCTCGACTTCGGCTGCGTCGAGCAGATCCCCGTCGAGCGCCGCCGCCAGGTCGTCTCCATGCACCGCGCCGCCGCCGTCGGCGACTGGGACTCCCTCAACAAGGCCGGCGCCGCCCTCCTCCAGACCCAGGGAGGCGCCTACGAAGAGCGCGCCCTCGCCTACCTGCGCGAGATCCTGCGCCCCGTCAGCGAGTCCCCCTTCCGCCTCAGCCCCGAGTACGTCCGCAACGTCGTCCAGATGTTCAAGGCCAACTTCAAGGACTTCGGCAAGGGCGAGGCCGGCGACGGCTTCGTCGCCCTGCCTCCCGGGATGATCTTCCTGAACCGGCTGCAGTTCGGGTTCTACAGCATCCTGGCGCGGTTGAACGCTCCGGTGGACTACCGGGATGTCGAGGCGAAGTTCATGCATCGGTGGGATGAGATGCCGGAGAGTCGGGGGTAGCGAGGATGTACTGTCCCACGGGGAGAGAATGCGTTCGACGTGCCCATTCAGATCTTACAATCACCGCCACTTCAATGAACGGTCCACCGGGCGCGACAAATCGCGCCCCTACACGTTGCATCGTAGGGGCGCGATTCATCGCGCCCGAGCCCGTCCCCGGCTGCTCGCGCATCGGCCTCAACAGCAGGCTGTTCAACAAGAAGGACTTTCACTGTTCGCACTGAGGCCAACCATGAAACTCCTCTACTCAAACGCATCCTCATACACATACACCGGCACCCCCGTAAACTTCAACGTCACCGACACCTGCGTACACTGCCCCGTCGCGTCCGGCGCGAGGTCCGCGGCGCTGTCCACCAACGAGTCGATCAGCTCGAACACATCGTCCATGATGTTCGCCGCCTGCGAGACCTCGCGCAGCTGATCCGTCGACAGCCCCCCGCCGACCACCCCGGAGATCGTCCCGTCCTCATGCACCTGGTACCGGATCTTCCCGTCCAGCAGCGTAAACCGGATCGACGCGTCCAGGATGTCCAGCGCGAGATCCAGCGTGATCGGCCCGCCCTCCACCTGACCGTCCACGATGGACACCTCGGGGATCTCCACCGTCGGGAACTCCGGATCCAGATCAAACGTCTGCGCCGGCAGCATCGAGCCCGAGGTGTCCGTCATCGGCTCGCCGGTCCCCCGACGCAGGGCGATGCTGACACACTCGTCCTGGTGCAGATCCTCGGCCCCGGCGATCTCCGGGATGAGCAGGATCTCCCCGTTCTTGATGTGCGCGTCGATGATGGTCTCGGCCGAGATGAACTCGGTCGTCTCCAGCACGGGGATCAGCCGGGCGAAGGCGTTGTCGATGCCGACCTGGCCGGTGGGCGAGACCATGTCGGGGATGCCGCAGCCCGCGGAGTCCCCGAAGTCGGTGGCGGCCTCGTCCAGATCGAAGCCGTCGCTGCTGCCGTCTTCCTCGACCCGCACGAAGAGCAGGCTGTTGAGCACCCAGTGCTGCCGCCCGCCGCTGGCGTCGCAGGTGGACAGATCCGGCTCGGCCGAATCCGACGATGAGGATGGAGAACCACAGGCCAGGGCGAGGAGGAGGATCATGCTTCAATCCCGCTGAGGCCTTCGTCGTCCTCGGCCGCGTCCGAGCCGAAGCTGCTGACGTTCATCTCCATCGAGCGCTGCAGGCTGATCAGCAGCCGAGTGACGTTCTCGCCGGAGTAGCTGCGGTAGTGGTGGTCCTGCTTGAAGTAGCCGCAGGCCCCGCCGGCCAGCACCACGGGCAGCTCGTCGACGGCGTGGGTCTGGGCGAGGCTGACCTCGGTGCAGGCCAGCACGGCGCAGTTCTGCAAGAGGGTGCCGTCACCCTCCTCGATGTCCTCGAGCTTCTGCAAGGTGGTGGCCAGCATCTCCATCAGCCGCACGGTGATGGCGTTGACCTCGGGCTGATCGCCGCCCTCGTTGTGGGTGAGGTCGTGGTGGCCGGAGCTGGCCTCCTCGAAGAGCAGGTTGCTGACCGGATCGTGGGTGAAGTGGGCGAAGACCCGCGTCTGATCGCAGGCCAGGGCCATCGCCAGCATCGTGCTCATCGCCTCGTTGCGCGCCTCGATCTGCGGCCGGCCCAGCAGATCGCTGAAGTCGGCGGACAGCGCGGGGGTCCGCTCGCAGGCCTCCAGGTTCGGCGGGTTCTCCTCCAGGATGGCCAACCTCTGTTCGAGCTCTCGCACGCCGTCGAGGTGCTGCTCCAGCCGCGCCTTGTCGGCCGCCCCCAGCCGCGCGTTGAGCCGGCTGATGTCGCCCATCACCGCGTCCAGCGCGCTGCGCCGCAGGCCCAGGCTGGGGTTGACGACGCCCTTCTTGCCCGGCTCGATGAAGGTCTCGCCGAAGATGCGCTCGTAGAAGGCGTAGGGGTCGGTCTCCGGCGGGTTGCGGCTGTTGGGGCCGGTGTAGGACTGCCCGCTGCAGTCCGAGGCCGCCGTCTGCACCGAGCGGTAGATGTTGGAGCCGCCGATCGCCGCGGCGATGACCTGGTCGATCGTGGCCGCGCCGTAGGTGTTGTCATCGCCGGTCGACTGCAAGGGCGTCGCCGTCAGCATCCCCGCCGCGCCGGAGGTGTGCGGCACCGTGTTCGTCAGCAGCGACTTCAGGCCGGTGACCACGCACAGTCGGTGCTTGAGGGCCGCCAGCGGGGCGAGCTGCTCGGAGAGCTCCCAGGCGTCGCCGTCCCCGGTGTTGGTCGGGGTCCAGCGGTCGGGGATGTTTCCATTGCCCCAGAACCAGAGGCCGAAGCGCCGCGGCAGGACGCCGTCGCAGGCGTAGGCGGTGCCGCCCGCGTTGAACATGGCCGCCAGCGGAGGCAGGGCCAGGGTGACCACGGCGCCGCGGGCCACGCCGCCCAGCAGGGCGCGGCGGGAGAGGGGCTGTCCGACGCGCCAGTCGAGGGCCCGAGAGGGGAAGAGAGGCTTCATGAGCCGGTGTCCTCGCTGAGGGAGTCTTCGGCGACCGGGCCGGGCGTGCGGAAGGCCGGAGAGAGGGCCACGTCGCGGAAGAGCCAGAGCACCCGGTGCCCGGCCCCCTCGAAGCCCTCGGCGTGCCAGTCCTGGAGCGAGTCGTCCAGCTCGTCGGAGAGGCTGCCGGTCGCGTACTTCAGCAGGGTCCTGGACAGACAGGGTCCCGTCTCGGGGTGGGCGGCGATCAGCTCGCCGAGCTGCCAGGCGTCGACGAAGGCCTCCCCGTCCAGCTCGCCGCTGGCGTCGATGGTGACGTCGTTCTCGACCTCCCGCCAGCGCCCGATGCCGTCGAAGTTCTCGAAGCCCAGCCCGATCGGGTCGGTCAGCACATGGCAGGAGGCACAGAAGGGGTCTTCGAGGTGGATGGCGATGCGGTCGCGCATGGTCGCCGCGTCGCGGCTGACCTCGGGGATGCCGGTGTTGGCGTCGGCCGGCGGGTCGGGGATCACCTGGCAGAGCAGGACCTCGCGCACGAAGATGCCGCGAGCGGTGGGCGAGGTCGAGGTGGCGTGCGACTGCAGGGCCAGGAAGGAGGCCTGCCCGAGGAAGCCGCGGCGCCCATCGGCGATGTCGAGCCAGACCTCGCCGAAGCCCTCCCGCTCGGGCGCTGGAACATCGTACAGGGCGGCCAGGGTGCGGTCGAGGAAGGTCCGCCGGGTCGTGAACAGATCCAGGTAGCTGGCGTCGTCCTCGTAGACCAGGGCCTCGATGCCCAGCAGGCTCTCCTCCCGGGCCGAGGGGCCCAGGGTGTCGGACATATAGGTGAAGACGGTCGGGTCCTTGGAGAGGCTGTCCAGCCGGTCGAGCTGGAGCATCTCCGAGAAGAAGTTTCGCAGGCCCTCGCGGGAGCGCTCGTCGGCCAGCAGGCGGTCGACCTGGGCGGAGTAGCCGGCCTCCTCGGACAGCTCACCGGCCTCGGCCGCGGCCAGCAGCTCCTCGTCCGGGGCGGTGTTCCAGAGGAAGAAGGACAGTCGGCTGGCCAGCTCGAAGTCGTCGAAGCGCTCCCCGTCGCCGAGCTCCACCCGGTAGAGCAGGTAGGGGCTCATCAGCAGGGCCGAGAAGGCCACCTCCAGCCCCTCGTGGAAGTCGTCGAGCACCAGCCCGGCCTCGGCGGCGACCAGCACCAGCAGCTCGAGCTCCTCGGCGCTGAGGGGCCGGCGCCAGGCCTTGCGCCCCAGGGCCGCGATGGCCTGGCTGGCGCAGTCGTCGTCGCGGACGTCGACGGGCGTGCAGGGCACCCAGGCCGCCTTCAGCGACTCGGAGTCCATCACCTGCCCGGCGATCGAGCGCGCCGCGGACTCGTACTTCTCGATGCCATAGCTGCTGATGGTCGTGTAGCTGGCGCCGACCGCGTACAGACCCTCGATGCGCTGGTCGGGGTCCAGGCTGGAGGGCACGACCACCTCTGCGCCGAACAGGTCCCGCATCACGTTGCGGTACTGGGCGTCGGTGAGCCGCTTGAGGCGGGTGTCGGGCGATTGCACCTCGGGCGCCGCCGGCCGCGTCTCGGCGGGGGTCGGGTCCTGGGTACAGGAGAGCAGGGCGAGGAGGAGGTGCATGGCGGCGGGAGGATAGCAGAGCCCGGCCCCGGGGTCAGCGGCTCAGGCGATTTCTCGCGCGAAGCGCAGCAGCCGCTCGGCGACGGCCGCCGGCTGCCGCAGCATCGGGGCGTGGCACCAGCCCGGGGGCAGCTCGATCCGAGCGCCCGGCGGCAGGTGCAGGCGCAGGAAGTCCAGGTTGTCCGCCGGCAGGACCCGCTCCTCGCCACCCCAGAGCAGCAGGGTCCGCTCCGGCAGCCGCCCGACCTCCTCGGCCGAGAGCAGATGGCCCGCCTCGATGGCCTCGACGAAGCCGCGCACCCCGGGGCGGGCCAGCCTCAGCCGGAAGGCCGGGTGCAGCAGGCCGGCCAGCGGGTGCGGGCCGCCGATGGCCTGCTCCAGGAAGCGGCGGCTGGTCGCCGGGTCGGCGCCGCGGAAGGGCGAGAGCAGGGTGCTGAGCTGAGCCGCCGAGAGCGGGGCACCGGCGGGGGAGAGCAGGACGAGGCCGGCGACCCGCTCGGGCCGGCGCAGGGCGAGGCGGGCGGCGAAGAGGCCGCCGAGCGAGTTGCCCACCAGGATCACCGGCCCCTCGACCAGCGTGTCCAGGGCCTGGGCGACCGCCTCCTCGACGGCCTCTCGCGGGCGGGGGCCCGAGGGCAGCGGGCTGCGGCCGTGGCCGGGCAGGTCCAGGGCGACGAGGCGCCGGAAGGCCGGCAGCAGCGGCAGCAGCACGGGGGCGCAGTCGGCGGCGACGGAGCCCAGGCCGTGCAGCAGCACCAGGGTCGGCAGCTCGCCGCGGCCGCGGGCCTCGACGGCGTAGAGCGGGCCGTGAGCGGTGAGCACCTGTCGACCGGTGAAGCCGAAGGGCCGCAGGCTGAGCACGGCGAGGCGGTCGAGGGTGTCGACGACGGTCATGTACGCAGTGTAGCTGGGAGAAGCCGCGGCGTGATGCCTCCCAGCTCCTCCGCCAGGATGTCGAAGACGAGGCGTATGCGGCGGGCCGTGTGCACCTCTCGGTGGGTGAGCAGCCAGATGGGGAAGGTGATGGCCGGCACCTCCTCCAGCACCTGGACGAGCTCGGGCATGGTCCGGGCGATCTCCGGCATGACCGGGCAGATGCCGAGGCCCTGCCGCGCCAGCGCCCAGGAGATCAGGGAGCTCTCGCTGCAGAGCCGGAAGCTCTCCGGACCCAGGTCCAGGCCCAGCTCGCAGAGGTAGGCGGCGTAGCGCCCGTCGGTGTCGTCGCCGATGAAGACCGCGCCGGTGGCCTCGGCCGCGCGGCGGGGGTGGCCGTGGCGGGCGACCCAGGCCTTGGAGGCGTAGAAGGAGGCCGTCGCGTCGCGGATCCAGCGGCCGACCAGCTCGGGCTCGGTCGGCCGCACGTGCCGGATGGCGATGTCCGCCTCGCGGCGCCGCAGATCGCTGAGGGAGTTGGCCACCAGGACCCGCACCGTCACGCCGGGGACCTCCTCCCGGACCCGCCGCAGCATCGGGGGCAGCAGGTACATGGCGACCGCGTCGCTGGCCGAGATCGTGACCGTGCCGTCGACCGCCTCGGAGCGCCCCAGGGCCCCCAGGTCCAGGGCCGCCGCCGCCTGCCCCATGGCGCTGGCGTGCGGCGCCAGGGCCCGGCCCGCCTCGGTCAGCACCAGCCGCTTGCCGATGCGCTCGAAGAGCGCGACGCCGAGGGACTCCTCCAGGGCCTGGACCTGCCGCGAGAGCGTCGACTGGCTGAGCCCCAGCGCCTTGCCCCCCGCCGTCAGCGAGCCCCCCTCCACCGCCGCCAGGAAGGCCCGAACCTGGTTCCAGTCGAGGTCGTTCATGCGCTGACGCATATCGCTGCTGCAGGTTCCGCCGCTACCATCCACGACCGCATGAAGTACGTGCCTCTCATGACCACCGCCACCGCCGACACCCGCTTCTGGGACAAGACCGCCCGCTCCTACGCCAAGAGCCCGATCGAGGATCCCGAAGGCTACGAGCGCACCCTCGCCCGGGTCGGAGCCCTGCTCTCGCCCCAGGACCGGGTCCTGGAGCTGGGCTGCGGCACGGGCAGCACCGCGCTGCGCCTCGCCCCCCTTGCTGGGAGCTGGCTGGCTACCGACCTCTCTCCCGAGATGATCACCATCGCGCGGGAGAAGCTCCTGGCCTCGCCCACCCCGGGGCTGCGCTTCGAGGCGGCGACGGCCTCGACCGCGGAGGAGGCGGAGGGCGGCTACGATGTGGTCGTCGGGTTCAACTACCTGCACCTGGTCGAGGATCTTCCGGCCACGCTGGCCCACATCCGTTCGCGATTGCGCCCCGGGGGTCTGTTCGTCAGCAAGACCGCCTGCATCACCGAGCTGAACCCGCTGATCCGAATGGCCATCCCGCTGATGAGGCTGGTCGGCAAGGCCCCGGCGACGGTCGGGGTCTTCGGCGAGGCCGAGCTGGTCAAGGCGATCGTGTCCGCGGGCTTCGCGGTGGAGGCGGTCGAGCGGCACGGGGCCAAGGGCAAGGATCTGCGCGCCGTGGTGGTCGCTCGGGGCTAGGCTCGCCCGGGCCGCGCGCGCCCGCTACACTCGCCGGATGCCCGCACCCGTCGAGAGCCGTGGACTGATCCTTCGCCTGCTGCAGGGCTCCACCCAGGACCCCTGGGGCCAGGATCCCGACGCCTTCCGCCCCGAGTCCGCCCGCGCCGCCATCCAGGCGCTGCGCTGGTTGTACGGCCCCGGAGGCTACTTCAAGGTCGAGGTCCAGGGCTGGGAGAACGTCCCCCCCGCGCCCGTGATGATGGTCGGCAACCACTCCGGCGGGACCTCGATCCCCGACGTCTGGGCCTTCGCCAGCCAGTGGTACGAGCACTTCGGCTTCGAGCGCATCATCCACCCGATGGCCCATGAGATGGTCTTCTCGACCCGCTTCACGGGGGCGCCCTTCACCCGGATGGGGGTGCTGCGGGCCCAGCCGGCTCGCGCGGTGGAGATCCTGCGGCGCTGGCGGCGCGACCTGCTGGTGATGCCCGGGGGCGACCGCGACACCTGGCGGCCCTGGACCGCGCGCTACCAGGTCCAGTTCGCCGGCCGCAAGGGCTACATCCGCACCGCGCTGGCCGCCGGCGTGCCGATCGTTCCGGTCGCCCACTCCGGCGCGCACAACACCCTGCTGGTGCTCAGCGACGGGCACCGCCTCGCACGGCGCATCGGCCTGCACAAGGTCGCCCGGGCCCAGGTCTTCCCGATCCACCTCTCCCTGCCCTGGGGCCTGGCCATGGGCCCGATGCCGCACTGGCCGCTGCCGACCCATATGCGCTACCGGATCCGCCCGCCGATCTACCCGCCCGCCGGCTGGGAGCCGGGCCAGGAGCCTCCGCCCGAGCTGGTCGAGGAGCTCGACGAGCGCGTGCGCGCCTCGATCCAGCAGGGCCTGGACGAGCTGCGCGCCGAGCGCCCCGCCTGGCGCAAGGCGGTTGCCGACCGGATGGAGCGAGCGCTGGGCCCGCCGAAGGCATGAACTTCACCGAGCTGGCCTTCCTGCCCTTCCTGGCCACAGTCCTCGTCGGCTACTGGGCCGTGCGGGACCGCCGCCTCCAGAACTTGTGGCTGCTGGGCGCCAGCCTCGTCTTCTACGGCTGGCACGACCCGCGGTACATCGGGCTGCTGCTCTTCGTCGCCGCCATCGACTACCTCGCCCCGCTGGCCATGCGGGCCTGGCCCCGCCACCGCAACGCCGCGCTGGTCCTCTCGCTGGTCGCCAACCTGGGCACCCTGGCACTGTTCAAGTACCTCGACTTCTTCCTGGCCAGCTTCCTCCCCTCGGTCGAGCCCGTCGGCCTCCCCCTGCCGGTCGGCATCTCCTTCTTCACCTTCCAGTCCATGAGCTACACCATCGACGCATGGCGGGGTCGGCTGGAGCCGAGGCGCTCCTTCGTCGACTACTTCGCCTACATCGCGATGTTCCCCCAGCTCGTGGCCGGCCCCGTCGAGCGGGCGAGGGATCTGTTGCCCCAGCTCGAAGCCCCCCGCCGCTTCAAGCGGGAGGCCTTCGCCGAGGGCATCTCGCTGGCCCTGCGAGGCGCGGTCAAGAAGGTCGTCATCGCCGACACCCTGGCGCTGTACGTCGACACCGCCTTCGCCCGCGAGGGCCTGCCCGGACCGGTCGCCGCCGCCGCCACCCTGGCCTTCGCCGTCCAGATCCTGGCCGACTTCTCGGGCTACACCGACATCGCCCGCGGCGTGGCCGCCATGATGGGCTTCCGCCTCGTCCAGAACTTCAACGCGCCCTACGCCGCCACCTCACCATCGGACTTCTGGCGGCGCTGGCACATCTCGTTCTCGTCGTGGATCCACGAGTACCTGTACGTCCCGCTGGGCGGCTCCCGGCATGGTTGGCTGCGGACTGTGTTTGCGACGGTGGTCGCGATGCTGCTCTCGGGGCTGTGGCATGGGGCAGCCTGGCACTTCGTGGCCTGGGGGGCCTGGCATGCGGCGCTGCTGTTGGCCTGGCGGGCCGGGGGAGCGGTGTTGCCGGAAGGAGTGCGCGCGCGGCTGCGGTTGTTGCGGGTGCCAACTGTCTTCCTTGGGGTGCTCGTCGGCTGGTATCTCTTCCGGGTGCCGGCTTTGCCCGGGGGGGCGGAGCTGGCCGCGCTGGCCAGGACCGGTGAGGCGGCGGATCTGGCGGATGCGCTGCGGCTGGTCAGCCTCGCGGGGGTGACGGGGGCTGCGTCGGTGCTGCTGGGGAGGCCGATGCCACGGTCGGCGGGGGGGAGGGCGGCGGTGTGGGCG
>DDSR01000418.1 GCA_002343455.1 Deltaproteobacteria bacterium UBA2385
CGCCCCGACCGAGCCCGCCGGCACCGGCATGGGCTGGCTGCAGACCGAGGGCCGGATGGGCCTGCGCCCCGCGGCCGACGCGCTGGAGCTCTCCCCCGCGCCGGACACCTCCGCCTTTCGACGCCCCGCAGCACCCCAGCCCCCGGGCCACGTCCTCTCCCCGCGCTCGCCCTCGACGGCCACAAGCCCGCTCGAAGGCGCCACCGCGGTCCCCGTGGGCCCCGCGCCCCGCCAGCCCGCGCCTCCTCCTCCGCCGCCCGTCGAGCCCGGCTCCTCGCCGATCCCCTGGATCACCGTGCTGTCGACGCCGGGCCCCGCTCAGGTCTGCCCCAGCTGCAAGGGCGCCTTGCGGGTGCTGCGCAGCTCGCGCGAGGAGCGGCTGGAGATGAGCTGGTTCCGGCTGGAGTGGCTGGAGATCGAGCGCTGCTGGGCCGACTGCCCCAAGCACCCTACCGTCGAGACCGTCCCCTTCCAGCGACCCGCCTACCTCGTGCCCGAGTCGCGGGTGGGCAACGGCCTGCTGGCGCGGGTGGCGACCTGGCGCTGGCAGGACCATATGCCGGTGATCGACATCGCCCGCCTGCTCAGCGAGCTGGGCCTGCGCTGCAGCGAGCGGCGGGTGGCCTCCTGGCTGGAGCAGGGTCATCGGGCCATCGCCCCCATCGCCGCCGCCTTGCAGGCCAAGGCCGCCGGGGGCAGCCGGGACGAGCTCGGGCTGCTGCTCTCCGACGGCCGCCGCGAGGGTCGGCTGCGGGCGACCGTCAAGGGCAAGGCCATCGCCTTCGACTGGAGTGCGGGGGGAGAAGGGCCGCGACCCGACGCCCCCAGCGAGCGCGCGCGCCGGGTGCTGCTGGACGCCCGCGGCTGGAGTCACGAGGGGCGGCAGGCCACCCTGCGGCGAAGCGCCGCCCAGGCTCTCGGCTCGCGCCGGGATGGTGCCGCCCGGCTGCTGTGGCTGCTGGAAGAGCTGCGCGGCGCCGCCGACGGGGCCAGCGAGCGAGCCCTGCTGGGCCGGATCGAGGGTCTGCTGGCCGCCGAGCGCGAGCTCGACCCCCGGATGCGGGCGGCCGCCAATACGCTCGCCGTGCACGGCATCGAGGGCCTCTGCCGCTTCGACCCCAAGGGCAAGCCCGCCGCGCCGCCGCCTCGGCCCGAGAACGCCCGCGCCGTGCTGCCCCGCTGGTTCCTGGGCGTCTCCGACGGTCCTATCGAGGCCGCCGCCGACTGGCTGACCGTGGTCGAGAGCTGTCGGGAGTCTGGCGTGCCGCCCTGGCGCTACCTGCGCGACCTCTTCCAGGCCGCCTCCGAGGGTCCGATCAAGGCCGAGGCCTGGCTGCCCGACGCCCAGCGTTAGCTCACGAGGCTCACTCCCGGCACTCCTCGGTGTCGGTGTACTCGCCGTACTCGTTGACGCACTCGCAGCGGATCTCCAGGCGCTGCCAGGTGGTGAAGGGGTCCGTGGGCGACCATTGCTTGCACAGCCAGGCCCGGGAGCAGGGGTCGCAATGGGCGAGGTTGAGGTAGTCGTCCTCGTCGCAAGGCGCACCGCGCCAGTCGTACTCGCAGACGGTGGGCTCGGTCACGCTGGTGTCAGGGCTGGTGTCGGTCGGGTCGGGTTTGCTGGTGCAGGCGAGGAGGAGCAGGGCGAGGGGGGTCATCGAAGGCCTCGAGAGGTAAAAGGGCAACCCGGTTCAAGGACAGTCTGGCATGTAGCGGAATGAATCCGCGATACAATCGCAGTCTAGGCTGAAATCCTGACCCCAATACGCTACAGGATCAGAATCTATGCGCCCCCCAGCCGACCAAACCCGGTCGCATTCGTCACAGAAATACCTCCCATCCCAACGGTCTCCTGCAGGCGCCCAGGTCCAGTTCGGACAGTCATCGCCGGTCCTGTCCACCGTGCCACCAGACGGGGTCGACTTAGGAGGTGCGGACGAAGCTGGAGGTGGATTCCCAACCTCACAGCCCAGGATCACCAGAATCGGTCCAATCACCTGGAGCGGCATCACGACCCCCACCCAAGAACGCGCTCGCTGCCAACCTCGTAGCTCTGACAGCTATAGCAGGAGAACGAGTACGATCCGCGCGCTGTCCCAATGGAATGCACATCGCACGACAACTCCAAGGGATGCCAGTTCAAGTACCGGATCCCCCTGTCCTGGCTGGAGATGTAGTCGTCGTACCAGGTCGCGGAGTCGGTCGACCAGGTGCTGGTGTGGCTGCTGTTCCCCGAGTGGAAGGGCAGGCCGTACTTTGCGATCACAGCGCACTTCCACCGCTGCGCCGAGAGTTCGTGGCAGCCGCTGCCGACCGAGCAATGTCCCCCCTTGCCGGCGTGGACATGGCCCAGCTCATGGATCAGGATCTCGCCTCGCCAGACCAGGATGCGCAGGGCGTATCGACCAAGCTCGTATGCCTTCTGCATGAACTCCAGGCGCTCGACCAGAGTCAGGGAGGCCGATGGGTCCCGGGCGATGTCGTGGGCCATGCGGGCCAGGTACAGGATCCAATCGATTAGGAATCCGTGCCAGGCCAGGTGCTCTGGGCGGGACGTGAAAATCCATGACCCGTTGGAGACATAGTTCCGCGCCGTGTCCTTCTCCTTCGGCGACTCGGAGTGGGATTGGTAGGGGTGACTCTCCTGCTTGTCGCTAACCCAGGCACGGGCATTCAGATCGAAACGAGCCGGGAAGTTGTAGGCCCAATCGTTGCCCAGGTCAACCGGATCCGCCTCCGCCTCGAACCCCTCATTGCAGGCAAAGGTCTCGCCCCGCAGGCTACCGCAGGCGATCGTGTCCTCCGACATCCCCGTCGATGGCACGAATGCATTGTCCGTGTCCGAGTTCATGAAGCGGAACCGCAATCCACATGGCCCCACGCCCAGCCGATTGACCGCCGTCTCGCCTCGCAGCATCGTCTCGATGAAGTCTGGGAAGTCCTCGCAGACATCGGTGCCCGAGCAGATGTCCTGGATCTGTGCCACCGTGCTCAGCACCAGGACGTTCGTGGCCGCGAACACGCTGTACGGCGGTCCCCAGGAGTAATGAAAGAACTGAGCCGAGATCCGGTTGGGCATTTCGGTCGTTGGCAGGTTGTAGCAGCTCAACATCCGAGCCCAGGACCCGCTCGCGGCGCCCACCTCTGCCCAGTCCTCCAACAGGTCCGACCAGGCCCAGTCGAGGAACTCCGTCACCGAGGAGACGGTCCCAACCACCAGCGTGGGCATCCCTCTCGCGTGCAGCTCCTCGAGATCGCGACGGTAGGCGAGGTACCAGTCCTTCGGCACGCTGAAGCTCACGGCACGGTACGAGAACTGCATGAAGTCGCCCACATCACTGTAGCCGCGGAGCTCCTCCAGCGAGCGTGGGGAACCCACCCCAAGCCCGCCGAACAGGTCCTTGATGTTGGCATCGGTGTACCCCATGTCGGCTTCGTCGAGCACGGGCCCGGCTCGCTGCTCGCGATCGGTCCGCCTCGCACGCTCGCCGCTGCCCTTCCTACACGAGCACGGCTCTGCCTCTCCCCGCTGGGCACGGTCCAGCGCCTCCACACCCGGAGCAAGGCGGGGCCGACGCCAGGGCCGGCCCGGCCAGTCCTCTTTGGGAGACGCTGACCGGCGAACTCGGGGCTTGGACGATGTGGCCGGCGAGTCGCCGACGGTGGCTTTGGCTCGCGACTCTCCAGACCCACAACCACACGATGCACCGCAGGAGGACGGGTCCCCAGCGGTCGGGTTTCCCCCCAGCGCTACGGGCCAGGCGCCAGTCTGGCCGAGCGGCGCGCCCGACCAGAACCCCTGCCCCGTAGTCGACTCCGCCTCTGTCCACCACGGCGCGGGCGGAGAGAGGGCGGTCATCAGGACACCTTGCGCAGGAAGGCCACCGCCGAGATGACGGTGCTGTCCAGCGCGGTGCCCGAGGCGCTGCGCACCGCGAGGCCGAGGCGGATGTGGAGACCGAACTTCGTCTCGTCGGTGAATGCAGGGTGTACCACATCGCCGTTGGTATTGATGACCGAGATCAGGTCCGCGGGAGGCGACCACAGCTTGCCGTCCAGGCTATAGAAGATGACCACCTTCCACTCATGCTGCGCCGTTCGTGTCTCGGTCAAGGTCTCGACCCGAATCGAGGCGAGCTGAGGGCCAAGCCTGGCGATGGCGGGGAGATCCAGATCGAAGATGCGGAAGTTCTGGCCGCCGTCGCTCTGCAAGAGGAGCTTGTAGGCAAGCGGCTGGACGATGACGATGTTGTCGTTGCTCATGTGGGGACCCTGTGGTGAGGAGGCCCCGGTGAGGAGGCCCCGACTCTTCCAACGATATCTCGATGCGAATTCGAGTGTCAAGCGAGGATCAACGACAAGGCCTCTCCCTCACCGGAAGCCCAGCGTCACCCCGCGCCCCCCCGCCCCGCATACCAGGCCTCGACCCAGCGCCGGAAGTCCTCGCCGCGGCCGACGCGGGCCAGCCAGTCGGGGTTCTCCAGGTACCAGTCCAATGTCTGTTCCAGCGCCTGGTCCAGGTTGTAGCGCGGCTCCCAGCCGAGCTCGGCGCGGATGCGGTCGGCGGCGGTGTGGTAGACGCGGTCATGACCGGGCCGGTCGGCGACGTGACAGATGCGCGCGGCGTGCGGGGCCGCGGCGGGGCGGCGGAGGTCGAGCAGCGAACAGAGCCGGCGGACGAGGTCGAGGTTCTCGGTGCCATCCAGCGGGCCGACCGCGTAGCCGAGGCCCTGCCCGGGCGCCTCCAACACGGCCAGGATGGCTCGGCAGTGGTCCTCCACATGCAGCCAGCGCCGGATCTGACGGCCGTCCCCGTACAGAGGCAGGTCCTGGCCGGAGAGCGCCCGAAGAATACAGAACGGGACCAGCTTCTCGGGGTGCTGGCGCGGGCCGAGGTTGTTGCAGGACCAGGAGAAGGAGACCGGCAGGCCCCAGGTGTGCTGGTAGCTGCGGACGAGGTGGTCGGCCGAGGCCTTGCTGGCGGCGTAGGGCGAGCGCGGGGCGAAGGCGCTGTCCTCGTGGGCGACGTTGGAGTCCTGACCGCGATCCCCGAAGACCTCGTCGGTGCTGACCTGGTGGAAGCGGGTCGCGCGGTCCCCGGCCCAGACCTGGCGGGCGGCCTCCAGCAGGACCCAGGTGCCGAGCACGTTGCTGCGCACGAAGGCCCCGGGCCCGGCGATCGAGCGGTCCACATGGGTCTCGGCCGCGAGGTGCAAGACCGTGTCGATCGCCTCGGCCTCGAAGAGCTCGCGGACCAGGGCCTCGTCGGCGATGTCGCCGCGCACCAGGCGGTGCCCCTCTCCCCCGGTGCCCTCCAGGTTGGCGGTGCTGCCGCCGACCCCGTGCAGGCGGTCCAGGCTGACCAGCCGCCAGTCGGGCCGCTCGGCCCGCAGCAGGCGCACCATGGCCGAGCCGATGAAGCCCGCCGCGCCGGTGATCAGCACCGTCCTCATGGGGTCTCGCTCCAGGGGGCGAGGTCGCGCCAGGCCTGGCCGGCCCGATCGCGCTCGGAGAGCAGCGGCGGCTGCGTCAGCGGCCAGTCGATGCCCAGCTCGGGGTCGTCCCAGGCGAGGCAGCGCTCCCAGGCCGGCGCCCAGGCCGCCGTCAGCTTGTACGAGACCAGGGCGGGGCCCTGCGTGACGTAGAAGCCGTGCGCGAAGCCCGGCGGGACCCACAGCAGCGTCGGCTCCTGCGCCGAGAGCCGCATCGCGGCGTGTCGCCCGCGGGTGGGCGAGCCGGCCCGCAGATCGACGGCGACGTCGAAGATCTCGCCCACCAGCACCAGGAGCAGCTTGCCCTGGGCCTGCCGCTCCTGGAAGTGCAGGCCCCGCAGCACCCCCTGCTCGCTTCGCGAGAGGTTCTCCTGGGCGAAGGCCACGGGCAGGCCCTCGCGGAGGAGGAGATCGGCGCGCCCGCTCTCGCAGAGCCAGCCTCGCTCGTCGGCCCGCCGGTCGAGGGCGAAGAGGCGCACGTCGGGCAGGGCGGTGGGCAGCGGGCGCATCGTCGAGGGGTGTAGCACAGGAGGAGGTCGCGAGGCGTCTTTCTGGGCCCCTTCGGCGCGACGGCCGGGCTGCGCCTCGCTACAGATGCGCCATGAGCCCCCACCCCCAAGCCAATCCGGTCGTCGAGACCGCCGTCCGGGCCTGGCTGCACAAGCAGGGCCCCATGCCCGCCGAGGACACCGACCTGCACGAGGCCGGCCTGCTGGACAGCGTCGCCCTGGTCGACCTGCTCGGGGTGGTCGAGGCGGCCACCGGCCAGGAGATCGACCTGCTGGAGGTGGAGCTCGATCGGCTGACCACCTGCGCCGCCGTCGTCGCCGAGCTGAGCCGGGTGCTGGCAGGGTGTGACTAGCTAGTGCCTGGCACTAGCTAGTCACAAGACGAAGGGGATGTCGCCGTCCAGGCCGGTGGCGGCCCAGCGGCCCTCGGCGACGAGCCCCGCGGTGTCGGCGCGCTTGCGGGTTCGCAGGAAGTGGCTGAGGTGGTCCCGAGGCACCGGGTGGCCGCCGCGGCCGGCCAGCAGCGCGCTCAGCTCGGCCCCGCAGGGCGGCGCGTACAGCAAGCCGGCGCCCAGCTCGCGGGCGTGCTCGGCCGCTCGACGCAGCAGCGGACCCGCCGCCGCCTGCTGGCCGTCGCCCACGCAGAGGTCCACCAGCCGGAGCTGCAAGCCACGCTCGGGCGAGGGCTGGTGGGGCGCGACCAGCGCGAAGCCGGCCAGCTCGCCAGCCTGTTCAAGGACGAAGGCGGCCGCCCCAGGGCGCTGATCGGGATCGGAGAGGGTCCAGCGCAGGCTGGCGGCGTCCCGGGCCCGTCGCAGGCCGGGGCGGGCCCCCACCTGGGCCCAGAGGCGATCGAAGCGGGCGTCGATCTCGTCGGGCCGGAGTCGCTGGACTCGCGCCGAGGCCCAGGTCCGCGGCACCCGGGCCCGGCCGCTGAGCAGCCTCGCCAGCCGGCTTAGCGGGGCCAGCGCCGGGGACCAGCCCCGCTCCCGCAGGGCCATGGCGTCGCGAGCCACCCAGACCGTGCCCTCCGCGAAGCCCGCCCCGAGGGGCACCTCGGCCTTGAAGCTGCGGTAGGCCGCCTCGCTCTCGGCGTTGGCCGAGGCGGTCAGGAAGAGCTCCGGCCCGGCCTGCTTGAAGAAGGCGGCCAGCAGGCGCAGGCTGTCCCCGCGGGCCCGCGGGTCCACCACCCAGCCGGTGCAGGTGGCCGCCAGGAGGGGCCGACCGTCGAGCTGGTAGTCCAGCAGGATGTTGCCGAGGTAGCCCTGCACCCCGCCCTCGTCCTCCAGCAGCCAGCCCGCCACCGGGTGATGGCGCTGGTGGGCGGGGTTGTCCTCGAAGAGCCAGCGCCAGCCGGCCTCCGAGGGCGCCTTGAAGCCCACGGTCCGCAGCAGGCGCACGCAGGCCTCCCGATCCGCGAGGCCCGCCGCTCGCAGGGTCTCAGCCATGCAAGGAGGCCGCCAGCGCCCCCCGATCGATCTTGCGGTTGCTGTTCAGGGGCAGCTCGTCGAGCAGCACGAAGCGGTCGGGCACCATCGCCGCAGGCAGCCGCTCCTGCAAGGCCGCCCGCAAGGCCGCCTCGTCCGGCACCCCCTCGCCGGCCAGGAAGGCGACCAGCCCCTGCGCGTTGCCCCCTCGCATCGGGTGCGGGATCACGGCGACCAGCGAGGTCCCGGCCGCCTCCCGCAGGGCCGCCTCGATCTCGCCCAGCTCGATGCGGTAGCCCCGCAGCTTGACCTGGTGATCGACCCGGCTGAGGAAGTGCAGCATCCCGCTCTCGTCCCGCTCGACCCGGTCGCCGCTGCGGTACCAGGGCCAGGGATTCCCGGGCAGGAAGCTCTCGGCGGTCTTCTCGGGCAGCTTCCAGTAGCCCAGCCCGACCTGCGGCCCGCTCAGCCAGAGCTCGCCCACGCCGGGCCCCTGGACCTCGCCCCCGGCCTCGTCGACCAGCTTGTGGCTGTGCCCGGGGAAGGGCAGGCCGATCGGCACCACCCCGCGGCGGCACTCGGCGTAGGAGGTCTCCGTCCAGCGATAGAAGGACAGCTCCATCGTCGTCTCGGTCGGGCCGTAGACGTTGAAGAGGGGGCTGTTCGGGGCCGCCAGGGCCCAGGCGCGGGCGGTGTCGGCGGGCAGCGGCTCGCCGCAGAGCATCGACATGCGCAGGTTCGGGAAGACCCCTGGCCGCAGGGTGCCCTGCCGCTCCATCATCATCGCCGCCGAGGCCACCGAGAACCACCAGTGGATGCCCTGGTCGCGGATGAAGCGGGCCGGCGCGACGAGCTGGCGGGCCGGCACCACGCAGAGGGTCGCCGCGCTCCACCAGGCCTGCAGCATGTCGTGCAGGGCGATGTCGAAGGTCAGCTCGTAGGTCGTCGCCACCCGCTGGCCCGGCTCGGGCGCGCCGACCTGGGTCCGGAAGTTGTGCATATAGGTGGCGAAGTGCCCGTGCGCGATGGCGACGCCCTTGGGCTGGCCGGTGCTGCCGGAGGTGAAGACCAGGTAGGCCAGCTCGTCCGGGCGCAGCGCGGGCGAGGAGAGGGGGGCGAGGCCGATGTCGGCGGCGCCCACCAGCTGGACCCCAGGGTGGGCGAGGCGCAGCGCGGCGGGCACCTCGCCCTGTGGGAGCAGCACCCGCTCCACTCCCGGGCAGAGCACGAGCAGCTCGGCCAGCAGGCCCAGCGCCTCCTCTCCGACCACCAGGACCTGCAGCTCGGCCTGCTCGATCACCGAGGCCGAGCGCGCCGCCGGGTTGTCGGGGTTGAGCGCGACGTGGGCGGCGCCCGCCCCGAAGACCGCCAGGCTGCCGGCGTAGGCGGTCAGCGAGCGCGAGGCCAGCACCCCCACGCGCGCCCCGCGCACGGGCCCGAGGGCCGCCGCGATGCCCCCAGCGATGGCGCAGAGCTCGGCCAGGGTCCAGCGCTGCTCGCCGATCTCCAGCGCGGTCGCCTGGGGGTGCCGATCCAGGGCGGCCAGCACCCCCTCGACCGGGGTGGGGGCCAGGAACTCGGGGATGGGCAGGTTCATGGGCATCGCTCCGCGCGCTGCAGAGACCGTAACGATTCCAAGATTTTGCATCCACGAGCTGCACGACAAAGCCCGCAAAGCCGGTCATGGACGGGGCTTCAGAGAAGGGGGGGGCCGTGATGGACCATGGACAGGGCCATACCGGAGGAGAGGGGGGCGGATCGGTACAGGATCAGGACCCTCATGGAGAGGACCCTTCCCGTATGCCCCATGAGGGCGAAAGAATTCGTACATGCCCATGTTGCATTCCCCATGGCACGGAATACCATTGCGTTGACGCGTCAACCAAGGCGCGTCGCCGAACTCCCTCTCGTCCCAGGAAGGACAGTCATGAACAAGAAGGAACTGGCCGCCAAGCTCGCCAAGAAGACCGGTCTCTCGCAGGCCAAGGCCCTCGAGGTCATCAACGTGATCTTCAGCGCCGAGCCCCGCGAGGGCATCATCGCCGTCGAGCTCGACGCCGGCCGCAAGGTCACCATCCCCGGCTTCGGCACCTTCGCCACCAAGAGCCGCGCCGCCCGCACCGGCACCAACCCCGCCACCGGCGCCAAGATCAGCATCTCGGCCAAGAAGTACGCCTTCTTCAAGCCCGGCAAGACCCTGCGCGAGCGCGTCTCCGAGTAGTTCGCCTGTCGTGGGCCCCCTGGTTCCGACCTAGGGGCCCAAGGCACCCCGTCCCGGTCCGCCGGGGCGGGGTGCTGTCGTTAGAGGGGCCCGATGCGCGTCGCCCTGGTCCTGCCCCCGCTGACCCAGCTCAACACCCCCTTCCCTGCGACCGCCTACCTCGCCCGCTTCCTGCGGGACCGGGGCCTGCCCTGCACCCAGTGGGATCTCGGCCAGCAGCTCGTGCTGAAGCTGCTCTCGGCCGAGGGCCTCACCCAGGTCTTCGACCAGCTCCAGGACCGGGACGAGCTGCCCGAGCCGGCCTGGCAGGCCCTGGCCGAGCGTGAGCGCCACCTCGCCGCGGTCGGCCCGGTCGTTCGTTTCCTCCAGGGCAAGGATCGCAGCCTGGCCCGCCGCCTGCTGGACACGCCGCTGCTGCCGCGCGGCCCGCGCATGTCCGCCGCCGACCCCGGCCTCTTCGGCGCGCGCAGCACCGACGACGCCGCCCGCCACCTCGCCACCCTCTATATCGAGGACCTCTTCGACCTCGTCGCCAGCACGGTCGAGCCCGGCCTGCAGATCTCCCGCTACCAGCACCACCTCGCCGTCGGGGCCGAGAGCTTCGCCCCGCTCGCCCAGCGCCTCGGACAGACCAGCCTCGTCGACGGCTGGCTGGAGGCCCTGCTCGACGCGCAGCTCGACGCCGCCCCCGACGTCGACGTCCTGGCGCTCTCCGTGCCCTTCCCCGGCACCCTCTACGGCGCCCTGCGCCTGGGCCGCCGCGCCCGCGCCCGCGGCCTCGCGGTGATCATGGGCGGGGGCTACGTCAACACCGAGCTCAGGGAAGTCCAGGAGCCCGGCCTCTGGGACTGCGTCGACGCGCTGTCCTACGACGACGGCGAGGGGCCGCTGCTGGCCTTCCTGGAGCACCACCGGGGCGGCCCCGACCTCCGCCACCGCACCCGCACTCGTGATGGCCTGCACCAGGCGACCGCGGCCCGCCCCGTCACGGTGCCCGCCGCCTGGTACGGCGACCTGGACCTGGGCGCCTACCTGGACGTCGTCGACAGCGCCAACCCCGCCCACCGCCTGTGGGGGGACGGCCGCTGGAACAAGATCACCCTGGCGCACGGCTGCTACTGGAAGCGCTGCGCCTTCTGCGACATCCAGCTCGACTACATCGGCCGCTACGAGCCCGCCCGCATCGAGGGCCTGGTCGACGCCATCGAGGAGCTGGTCGAGCAGACCGGCCAGAGCGGCTTCCACCTCGTCGACGAGGCCGCGCCCCCGCGCCTGCTGCGCGACCTCGCCCTCGCCCTGCTCGCCCGCAAGCGGGTCGTCTCCCTCTGGGGCAACATCCGCTTCGAGCGGGCCTTCACGCCCGACCTCTGCCGCCTGCTGGCTCAGGCCGGCCTGGTCATGGTCAGCGGCGGCCTCGAGGTCGCCAGCGATCGCCTGTTGACCCTGATGGACAAAGGCATCACCGTCGAGCAGGCCGCCCGCAGCGCCTGGGCCTTCCAGCAGGCCGGCGTGCGCGTCCACGCCTACCTGATGTACGGCTTCCCGACCCAGACCGCTCAAGAGACCGTCGACAGCCTGGAGATCGTCCGCCAGATGTTCGCCGCCGGCCTGCTGGACAGCGCCTTCTGGCACCGCTTCGTGCTGACCCGGCACTCCGGCGTCTACGCCGATCCCGACCGCTACGGGGTGGGCCTGCCCGCGACCGAGGGGCGCTTCGCCGGCAACGACCTGCCCCACGTCGACCCGACCGGGGCGGACGCGGACCGCTTCGAGGGCCTGCTGGAGCCTCCGCTGCACGCCTGGATGCGCGGCCAGGAGCTGGAGCGGCCGGTGCGACTGCCCGGCCTGCCCCGCACGAGCGAGGCCCCCGACCGCATCGCCAAGGCCCTGGTCGAGGAGGAGGAGCGCGGCGAGCGCCTCGTCTGGCTGGGGGGCGAGGTCCTGGAGGGCCAGGGCGAGCTGATCCTCTCCAGCAACGAGGGGCTGGTGCCGCTCAGGGGCGGACCCGCCGAGCGCGAGTGGCTGGCCGAGGTGCTGGACGCCGCGAGGCCGGGCGCCGAGCCCCTGCGCTGGGAGGAGGCCCGCGCGAGCTTCCCGGGAGGGGCGGGGTCGCTGAAGCGCATGATGCGGGTCGCCCGCCAGGCGGGGCTGGTTCGGGTCTAGCCCGGCCGCTCGAAGATCAGCACGACCTGCATGGGCCGGTAGTCGTCCAGCGCGCGGACGAGGCGGAAGCCGTGGGCCTCGGCGAGCGCGCGGATGGTGGCGGGAGCCAGGGCCCGAGGCGCATCGGCGGGGCTGTCGTGATCGATGACGACCAGGCGTCCGCCGGGCGCCAGGGCGCGGTGTACGCTGTCCAGGAAGGGGCGGACGCGGGCCTCGACGTGCGCGGGGTCGCCGGCCTGCGCGTTCGTGGCGATGGCCTTGAAGACCTCGCAGAGCAGCACCACGTCGACGCTGCTCTCGGGCAGGCCGATGTCGGCCTCGGTCTGGAGGACCGCCTCGACCTGGGCGAGGCCCTCCCGCTCGGCGATGAAGCGGATCATCCGCAGGAAGCTGGGGTCGATCTCCGTGGCGTAGACCTTGCCCTGGGGACCGACCGCCCGGGCGATGGGGAAGGTGAACCAGCCCTCGCCGGCGCCGACATCGGCCACCCGGGCACCGGGGACCGCGCCGATCTCCGCCAGGAGCTGCGTGAGCGGAGGCGCCTCGGGCCGGCCGGTCCACTGGGCGAGGCGGTCGGCGCCGTGGCTGAGCCAGGCGATCTGTTCAAAGGCCGGGGTGTCCTCGGGCATCGGGGGCGGCGGGCCGCAGTCGGTCCCCTGCTCCACACAGACCAGGTGGAGATGGGCCCGGATCAAGGCCAGGACCTCGGGCGCGGGCCGGGTGAAGAACCAGGCGTAGACGGAGGCCCGATCGGGATCGGCGCGGGCGAGGATGGCCTGCTCGGCATCGGGCCGGCCGGCGAGGCGCTCGACGAAGGCGGCGAGGTGGAGATCGAAGGTGCGGTAGGGCGAGCGGGCGACCACCTCGGACAGCGCGTGCCGGGCCTCGCCCAGGGCGCTGGGGTCCTCGACCGAGCGCAGGAGGGCCCGCTCGGCCCAGAGCGCCTCGGCGGACCAGGCGAGCCCCTCGGGTTGGACCGTGGGCGCCGGAGGGGCCGGAGGGGCCGGAGGGGGCGGCGGCGAGGTGCAGCCCAGCAGGAGGAGCAGCGGCAGGGCGAGGCGAACCATCCGTGCATTCTAGCCGGTTAGCTCCTCGCATGGACTACGAGGCCATCGTCGTGGGCGGCGGGGTGATGGGGCTGTCGACCCTCCGTCACCTCCAGCGCCGCGGCTTGCGGAGGGTGGCGCTGTTCGAGCGGGATCGCCTGGGCGGACCGCTGGGCAGCAGCCACGGCACGAGCCGCATCACCCGGGCGGCCTACGAGGATCCCCTCTGGGTCCGGCTGGTGCTGCGGGCGCTGGCCGAGGACTGGCCTCGCCTGGAGGCCGAGCTCGGCGAGCAGCTGATCTTCCCCCGGGACGGACTGTTCTTCGGGCCGGAGGAGGGGATGTTCCCTCGGTACGCTCAGGCGGTGGTCGAGGCCGGCGCGGCGGTCGAGGGCCTCAGCCGGAGCCAGATGGCGACACGCTTCCCGCAGTTCCGCCTGCTGCCGGGCGAGGGGGCGCTCTGGGATCGCACCGCCGGGGTCGTCGCCGCCAAGCGGACGATGCTCGGCCTGCGGGCGCGCTGCCTGGAGGAGGGCGCCGAGCTTCGCGAGGGCGAGGCGGTCCTCGAGGTGGACCCGGCAAACGCCTCGGTGCGGACCCGCGGGGGCTGGCTCCAGGCCGAGCGGCTGGTGCTCTGCGCGGGCCCCTGGAGCGCCGGCCTCGCCCCCCACCTGGGCCCCCTGCTGCGCCCGACCTTGCAGTCCGTCGGATACTTCGAGGTCGCGGGCGCCGCGGACTTCCCCGTCTGGGTCTGGCTGGGCCGCGGCCTGCACGAGCATGTCTATGGCCTGCCCGCCTTCGGCCACGTCGGGATCAAGGCCGCTCTGTACGACACCGAGACGGTCATCACCGACCTCGACGAAGCAGGGACACCTCAGGTGCAGCCGGTGCGCGACTTCCTCACCCGCCACCTCAGCGGGACGCTCGGGCCCACCCTGCACGCCGAGACCTGCCGCTTCACCTCCACCCCGCAGGCCGACTTCGTGCTCTCGCCCTGGCCGGGCCGCCCGCGGACCGTGGTCGGGGCGGGCTTCTCGGGCCACGGCTTCAAGCTGGCGCCCCTGGTCGGCCGGGTGCTGGCGGAGCTGGTCCTGGACGGGCGTACGTCTGTGGAGGAGGTGGAGGGCAACCGCGGACGGTTCGCGGGGTAGGCCAGGCAGCCCCCCACCGGCCCTTCGGGCCACCTCCCC
>DDSR01000006.1 GCA_002343455.1 Deltaproteobacteria bacterium UBA2385
CCCCCCCTAATCCCCCTCGCTCCTCCCCGTCAACCCGCCGCCCACCCCACGAGGTCCTCGCACCCCAACCTCACCGCCAGGCCGACCAGCCGCCGCAGCGCCTCGGGTGGCGCCTCTCGCCGCCGGAAGACCTCGACCGCGAGCTGATCTCCGAGCTCCGGCTGCTCCCGCCGCAGCCGCTCGAACAGCAGCACCACGGCCCCGAACCCGGCGCTTCGCAGGGCCATGCGCCCGATCTCGTCGGCCAGCCGCTGGGTCTCCTCGGGGTCGAGCCACCCCTGCCCCAGCCGCCGCAGCAGCCCCCCGGCGGCGAGCCAGTCCTGGTGGTCGAGGTGCACGAAGCCGATGCCGCCACCGCCCCCCTCCTCCTCGACGAGCAGCCCGCCCGGCCTCAGGCCGGCCTTCAGGAACTCCTCCGCCACGCCCGGCAGGCCGCCGCTCTCGACGCCCTCCAGCACGCGGAGGGCCTCCTCTCGCGAGATCCGCCGCGGCAGGTTGCCCCAGACCCGCGCCCGCTGGAGCCTGAGCGCGAGCGCCTCGACCCACCTGCGCCGCAGGGCGAGGGGCGCGCCGCCCTGGGTCCAGGCGAGCAGCAGCCGATCCTGGGCTCGCTCCAGCAGCTCGGGCCAGGTGTCGGGCAGGACGCGCTCGCCCTCGGCCACCAACAAGGCCAGCAGCCCCAATCGTCCGGGCAAACCGAACTCCCCGGGCAGCTTGACGGGCAGCGGGCCGAGCTCGCGCTGCCACCAGCCCTGCAGGAGCGCCCAGAGCTCGCGACCGCCCTCATAGTCGAGCGGGACCTCGACGAGGCCGGGGACGGGCAGCTCCTCCCAGGCCCACCGCCGGCTGGTGAGCAGCACGCCGACCCGAGGGTGGAGCTGGTGCAGCTCGTCGAGGGCATCTCGCAACGCGGCGCGGCGCGCCGGATCGTCGACCTCGTCCCAGCCGTCGAGCACGAAGAGGGCCTGGCCGCTGTCCAGCAGCGCCGGGAGCACCTCCAGCATCTCCGGGGTCCAGCCTCGGCGGAGCAACTCAAACAACAACCCAATCCCCTCACCTTCGGCCGGCGCCATCAGCTCCTCGGGGCCGAGCGGCAGGGGGACGCGCGCGCCGAGGCGACGCTGCCACTCGCCGTAGCCGCGGGCGCTGAGCCCGTGGACGAGGGCGTGGACGTAAAAGCTCTTGCCGGCCCCGCTGTCGCCGAGCAGCACGACGCGGCCCTGCTCTCGCAGCGCCTCCTCCACCCCGAGGGGCGGGACGAAGAGGCGCTCGACGGGCAGGAGATCGCCCTTGCCGCCGGGCAGGCTCAGCCCGCGGGCGAAGCGGTGGGCGTTCCACTGCAGCGTCATCCAGGGCAGGAGCGCGGGATGGTCCATGGGGGGCAGGAAGCGGTCGTAGTCGGGCGGCGGGCTCACGGGCTGGGCCTCAGGGTGGGCGGCTCCGGCTGGGCCTCGCGGAGCAGGGCGAGGTGCAGCGCCTGCTGGGTGGGGGGAGGCAGGGCCCGCAGCAGCCGCGCGGCCCAGAGGACGGCCTGGTCGCCGGGGTCGAGGAAGGTGGGCGCCCACCCGGTGCTGAGGTCGCCGGACTGCCGGCGGGCGCCGCGGTCGGGCACCTTGAGGCCCCGCAGGACCTCGTGGCAGTCGGCCACGGGCTCCCGCGACTGGGCGACGAGCTCGTTCCAGAAGTCGGGCTCGGCCTCGAGGATGCGGAAGACGTCGGGGTGGAAGGTCTGAACGGCCTGCACGGCGGCGAGGAGGTCGAGGTCGACGGGCCTGTCGCCGCAGGACTGCAGCCGGGCCTGGAGCTCGACGAGGAAGCGCTTGATCTTGCGCGGGTTGGAGGGCAGGAAACGATGAGCCCGCTGCAGCTCGATCAGGCGCTGGCCGTGGGCGGGGTCCTGGCTCCAGAAGGCCCCGATGAAGTCCCGCACCTCGACGGCGAGGCGCAGGGGGATGACGGCCTGGAAGAGCTTCTCGGCGTACTCCTCGGCGTCGCGGGGGCTGCCCTCGGAGAAGAGCTGGCGGTGGATGGCGCGCACGACGGCCCGGCGGTCGGCGGCGATGACGAAGACGCAGTTGTGGGCGTTGAGGTAGAGCTTGAGGCCCTCGAGGAGGCGCACGACGGCGGCGTCGCCGCAGCGGTCGAGGTCGTCGATGAGGACGACGAGGCGGGCGTCTCCCTTGCCGGTGAGGGAGGCGATGGCCCCCTCGAAGGCGCTGCGGAAGGACTCGCTGCCCAGCGGGACGGCGAAGTTGCGAGCCTCCCAGCCCTCGCCCTCCTCGCGCCCGGCCTGGACGACCCCCGCCGCGAGGTCGTCCAGCATGCGCAGCCCGGTCCAGGCGGCGACGCTGGCGAGCTTGCCGCTCTGCTCCCAGACCCGCTGCTGGAGCGAGAAGTGCTCGCGGATGGTGTGCAGGAGGGCGACGACGGGCTGCTCTTCGAACTGGTGGCGCCAGGCCTCGAAGAAGACGACCCGGCTCTTGCGGGCGGTCTTGTTGGCCCCCAGCTGCTGCTGGAGCTTGTGCAAGAAGCTGGTCTTGCCGGTGCCCCAGTCGCCATGGACGCCCAGGACGTAGGGGGGCCGGACCCGGCCGAGGAAGGCGAGGACCTCGTCCACCTGCCTGGCGTGGCCGAGCAGGTCGTCGGTGGTCGGCTCGTCGTTGGGGAGGAGCGGGAGCAGGGCAGCCTCCTCTGGCAAGATGGGCGCGGGAGGGCCCATGGCGCAGACGCCTCGACCCGTAACCGACGAAGAGTTCTTCGCCTTCCTGGCCTCGCTGAAGCACCAGGAGCCCGCTGGAAAGCGGCTGATGCGCTGGTTCGTGCGCGGCTTCTTCGCGATGCCCTACCTGCTGTTCGTCGTGGTCGTCGCCGACTCGCTGATGCGCGGGACGGTGGGGGCGCTGCCCTGCTTCGTGCCGATGCTCCTGCTGCTGACGGTCGTGCAGGGGCTGATGGTGGTGGGCAGCCGGCGGGCGCGGGTGCTGTGGAAGAAGGCGGCGGCCGACCTGGGCCTGCACTTCCGCGAGGAGGGCGGGCTGATCTGGGGCATGGTCAGCTACCCGCAGATCTACGGCAAGCTGGGCGGGCGGCCGGTCTGGATCGGCATCCAGAGCGACTACCGCTACATGGGCACCCGCCGGGTGGTGGTGAACCACACGCTGATCTCGGCGACGCTGCGGCACCCGATGGCCGAGGGCGAGGTGCGGGATCTGCAGCTGGGCAACAAGGCGGACGAGCCGGAGCTGCGGGCGCTGCTGGGCGAGGAGGGGCTCGGCTGGCTGCGGGAGCGGGCCGAGCTGGACACGCTGCGGCTGGGGGCGGGGCGCATCGCCTTTCGGATGTTCGAGAGTCCCGGGACCGAGGCGGAGTTCGAGATGATGGGCCGCTCCTTGCGGCTGGTGGGTGAGCTGGCGGCTCGCCTGGAGTGAGCCTCCCGCGCCTCGCCGCAATAGGGCCCCGCCATGGAACCGACCTCTCCCGAATCGACCTCTCCCGAATCGACCTCTTCCGAGCCGACCCCCTCCCCCTCCCCCTTCGCGGAGCTGGGCCTCGCCCCCGACCTGGTCCAGGCCGTCGAGGCCCTGGGCTACGAGGAGCCGACGCCGATCCAGACGGCGGCGATCCCCGTGCTGATCTCCGGCCGCGACCTGCTGGGCCTCGCCGCGACCGGCACGGGCAAGACGGCGGCCTTCACGCTGCCCCTGCTGCACCGGCTGGGCACCCCCCAGCGGGGCGGCAACCCGCGCGCCCTGGTGATGGTGCCGACCCGCGAGCTGGCGATGCAGGTGGCCCAGGCGGCCCACAGCTACGGCAAGGTGCGCGGCTTCGAGGTGCTGGCGGTCTACGGCGGCGCCTCCTTCGGCCTGCAGGCCCGCGCCCTCTCCCGCGGCGTCGACCTGGTCGTGGCGACCCCCGGCCGCGCGCTGGACCACCTGCGCCGCGGCACGCTCAAGCTGGACGCGATCGAGTCGGTCGTGCTGGACGAGGCCGACGAGATGCTGGACCTGGGCTTCCAGGAGGACATCGAGGCCCTGCTCGCGGCCCTGCCCGAGACCCGCCACGCGGCGCTCTTCTCGGCGACCTTCCCCTCGCACCTGCGCAAGGTGGCGGAGCGACTGCTGCGCGACCCCCACAAGGTCGAGGTGGGCCCCGACAAGACCGAGCCCGGCGAGATGCCCCGCGTGCGGCAGGTGGTCTACCTGGTGCGGCCCGAGCACAAGGCGGCGGCCCTGGCCCGCGTGCTGGACATGGAGGATCCCGAGGCGGCCCTGGTCTTCTGCCGGACCCGCAACGAGGTCGACGAGCTCGCCGAGGCGCTGGCCAGCCGCGGCTACCGGGCCCTGGCGCTGCACGGCGGCCTCACCCAGGCCGAGCGCGACCGGGTGATGGACCGCCTGCGTGGCGGGATCAGCGACCTGGTGGTCGCCACCGACGTCGCCGCCCGCGGCATCGACATCGANNGGCCGCACCGGCCGCGCCGGGCGCGAGGGCGTGGCGATCTCGCTGGCCGAGCCGCGCGAGCGACGGCTGCTGAACATGATCGAGGCCCGCACGGGCGTCCGCCTGGAGCTGCAGGCGGTGCCGACGGTGGCCAACCTGCGCGAGCGCCGGCTGGACCTGATCCGCGCCCAGGTGCGCGAGTCGGCCCTCTCCGGGGACCTGGAGCCCTACCAGCGGGTCGTGAACTCCCTGATGGCCGACCTGGAGATCTCCGAGATCGCCGCCGCCGCCGTCAAGGCCCTGGCCGAGGCGCTCAGCCCCGAGGGCGAGGAGGACGAGCCCGAGATCCCGCAGATGGCCGCCCAGCCCCGGGCCGAGCAGCGCTCCGCCCCTCCCCCCGACCGCAAGCCCCGCGTGACCAGCACCGGCTGGACCCGCGTCTTCATCGGCGCCGGCCGCCTGATGGGGATCCGCCCCGGCGACCTCTTCGGCGCGATCGTCGGCGAGGCCGGCGTGCCCAAGGGCGCGGTCGGGGCGATCCAGATCACCGATCGTTTCGCCCTGGTCGACGTCTCGGAAGAGCAGTGCGACCGCGTCATCCAAGCCCTGCGCGGCACCCGCCTGCGCGGCCAGAAGCCCGTCATCCGCCGCGACCGCGACTGAGCAGCACCCACCATGGCCCTCACCTCCGCCCAACGCCGCCACCTGCGCGGCCTCGCCCACCCCCTCAAGCCCGCCGTCCTGGTCGGCGGCGCCCGCTACACCGAGGCGCTGCTGGCCGAGGTCGACCGGGCCCTGAAGGACCACGAGCTGATCAAGCTGAAGCTGCTGGACGGCGACAAGGAGGAGATGGCCGCGGGCCGCCTGCTCTTCGCCGAGCGCCTGCAGGCCGAGTGGGTGCAGTCGATCGGCCACACCCTGGTGTTGTTCCGGCGCAACCCGACCCGGCCCAAGCTGGACCCCTTGCCCGGCGAGGATTTCCCTCGCGGGAAGAAGGCCGGCGGGTGAGGGCGCTCCCCCTCCCCCTCCTCCTGCTGCTGGTGGCGACGGCCTGCGGCGACACCGAGCGCGGCCCGGAGTGCGGCAAGGTGATCTGCACGGCCGAGGAGTACTGCTTGAACGTGGTGGGCGGCCGCCCGGACACCGGCGAGGACCTGCCGGTCTGCACGGCGGCCCCGGCCTCCTGCACAGACGGCCCCAGCTGCGACTGCCTGAGCGAGTGCACCAGCTGCGAGGAGACCAGCAGCGGCGTCTACTGCGAGATCCTGCTGCCCTGAGCGGGGAGGCCGGCTCAGAGCCCCCCGGTCGAGCACCGCTCCAGCTCACAGGGCGGGCCCGAGGCGCTCTCGATCTGGACGGTGGCGTGCTTCACGCCGTGCTCGTCGGCCAGCAGCTGCAGCGCGCTGCGGCGCAGCTCGTGGGGATCGAGGCCGGGGGCGGAGACGAGGTGGACGCTGAGGATGGCGCTGCGGCCGTCGAGCGTCCAGACGTGCAGATCGTGGACGGACTCGACCCCGTCGAGCGCAGCGAGCTGCTGGCGGAGGGGCTCCACCCGGAGGCCGCGGGGCGGGAACTGGAGGAGGATGGCGGCGGTGTCGCGCAGCAGGCCCCAGGTGCCCCAGAGGACGAGGCCGGCGATGAAGAGGCTGACGATCGGGTCGGCGCCGTTGTAGCCGTACATCAGCAGCACGGCGGCGACCATGGCCCCCAGCGAGCCGAGCGCGTCGGCCAGCATATGGGCCAGCGCGGCGCGGATGTTGAGGTTGCCGCGGTCGGCGCGGGCCAGCATCCAGGCGCTGCCCAGGTTGATGGCGAGGCCGATGGCCCCGACGATCAGCACCAGGCCTCCCTCGACCGGAGGAGGGCCCTCGCGCAGCCGGCTGATGGCCTCCCAGCCGATGTAGGCGCAAGCAGCCAGGAGGGTCAGCGCGTTGACGAAGCCGCCGACGACCTCCACCCGGCGCAGCCCGAAGGTGCGGGAGGGCAGCGTCGGGCGGGAGGCCAGCAGCGTGGCGCCCAGGGCCAGAGCCAGGGCGCCGACGTCGCTGAGCATGTGGGCGGCGTCGGAGAGCAGGGCGAGCGAGCCGGTATACAGCCCGATCGCCCCCTCGATCACCAGGAAGGCGCCGTTGAGCACCAGCGAGACCAGCAGGGCCCGCGCCGCGCTGGGCGGGCCCCCTCCGTGCGGGTGCGCATGGGCATGACTGTGCCCATGCGCGTGGCTGTGCTCGTGGCTCATCCCGCCTCGGGCGGCGCTACAGCGCCGACTACTCGGTCTTCTTCGGCGGGACCTTCGCGGTGTTGAAGCTGCCCGAGTACTGGTACTCGGTGCCTTCCAGGTTGATGCGGCCGACGAAGGTGCCGTCCAGGCGCTCCTTCTCGTCCAGACCGCCCAGCCAGACGTTCTCGATCACGGTCTCCTTGGTGAACATCACCCGGACCGGACCGGTGCCCTGACCGTCCTCTTCGATGGCGCCGTTGATCACGCCGGAGATGGGATCCGGCCAGTCGGCGGCCAGGGCCTCGTTGAAACGGCAGGAGCTGGTGCCACGGATCGGCTGGTCGGCGTTGACGATGAGCTGGATGATGGCGGTGCCGACGCAGGCGTCGACCAGGTCGCCCTCGGGCTCGATCAGGCGCAGGTTGAACTGGCCACGGTACTGGCCGTCGCGAGCGTCGGGCTCGACCGCGCCGCCGTCGCCGCCGCCATCCGCGCCGCCGTCACCGGCGTTGCCGCTGTCGTCGCCCTTGTCCCCGCAGCCGACGAAGAGCGCGGAGCCGAGGGTGAGCAAGGGAAGGGAGAGTCCGAAGAAGGTCCGGGAGAGAGTCATTGGTGTCCTCGTTGAAGTTGAGCGGGTCGAACCCGACTGCCATGGTAGACGGGGCCGCTGCTAACCTGCCCCCGGCGTACAGGCTTCCTGACGCAAGCCTGACCATCGCCCCGGCGCAGCCTCTCCCTCCCCGCAGCCTCTCCCTCCCCGCCATCCCGGACCCGACATGCTGATCCTCCTCCTCTCCCTGGCCTGCGGGCCGCGCCCCTGCGACGTCGGCGACCTCGCCAGCGGCAGCCTCCTGGCCACGGTCGACGGGCTGAGCTGGTCGGCGACCGGGGCCAGCTGGTCCGAGAGCGGCGACGGGGTGCAGATCATCACCGCCGACGAGGGCGGCTGGCGCCTGACCCTGGTGGCCCAGCTCACGGCCGATGGCGAGGCGGTGCTGGGCGCGCTCGAGGACGGCAAGGAGGTCGAGGTCCCGATGGGCTCCGGCAGCTTCGCGGCCCTCTACCCCAGCGGCGAGAGCATCTCCTACGCCGCCAAGGAGGCCGAGGACGGCCAGGTCCGGCTGCGACGCGAGGGCGACGAGCTGCAGGCTTGCTTCGAATTCACAGCGACGGCCGCCGACGAGAGCATCGCCACGCTCGACGGGGGCACGCTGCGAGCGGCCTGCGTCGGCTGCCCGTAGGCACCTTGGGCATCGTTCCACAACGCGATACACTGGGCGGCCAGCACCGGCCCCAGGGGCCGTCTCCGGAGCGAGTCGATGTCCGCAATCCCCGCCGACACCTCCCCCGATCTGCTCGCCAGTGAGCCCCCCGCCTCCTCGGGCCCGCGCGGTGGGGCCGACCTGATCCGGGCGACCCGCCCCTTCGCCGAAGAGCGCCCCCTGCGCACCTGGTTCGAGCTGCTCTTCACCTCGGCCCTGACCGCGGGCACCTGGACGGCCGCCTTCGCCGCGCCCTGGCTGGGCCTGCGCCTGGTCGCCTCGCTGATCACCGCCCTGCTGATCGTCCGGCTCTTCATCATCTACCACGACGCCATGCACGGGGCGGTCTTCCGCCAGTCCCGCCTGGGGCACGCGGCCATGTGGGTCATCGGCCTGCTGACCCTCTCCCCGCCGCCGGTCTGGCGCGAGACCCACGACTACCACCACAAGAACAACTGCAAGCTGCCCGGCACGGCCATCGGCAGCTACCCGATCGTCACGACCCGGATGTGGCGGCGGATGAGCCCGGCAGAGCGCCGGACCTACACCATCGCCCGCCACCCGCTCTTCATGGCGGCCGGCTACTTCACCATCTTCAGCGCCGGCATGTGCCTGGGCTCCTTCGCCCGCAACCCGAAGATGCACTGGGCCGGCCCGGTCGCCCTGCTGCTGCACGCGGCCGCCTTCACCTTGGTCTTCTTCACGCTGGGCTGGCAGGCGACGGTGCTCAGCGCCTGGCTGCCGCTGGGCGTCAGCTTCGCGCTGGGCAGCTACCTCTTCTACGCCCAGCACAACTACCCCGACGTGGTCATCGCCGACCGGCAGCGCTGGAACTACCACGACGCCGCCCTCTCCTCCTCCAGCATGTTCGAGATGTCGCCGCTGATGCACTGGTTCACCGGCAACATCGGCTACCACCACATCCACCACCTCAACCACCGGATCCCCTTCTACAACCTGCCCGAAGCGATGCGCGCGATCCCCGAGCTCCAGTCCCCCGGCCGCACCTCCTGGCACCCCCGGGATGTGGCGGCCTGCTTTCGGCTGAAGCTCTGGGACCCCTCCAAGGGCCGGATGGTGGGCTTCCAGGACGCGCGGGTCTGAGCCCGCCGGGCGCACCGCCGCCCGCAAGGAGACCGGCATGCCGGTGTTGACCGCCGACGAGTCCCGCATCGTGCGGGCGCTGGGGCAGGCGATGTTCCCGCGAGAGGCCCAGGGCCTGCCCGACGCCCGCGACGCCGGCGTGGTCGACTACGTCGACGAGCTGCTGGAGAAGTCGCTGCCCTTCGAGCGCGCCCAGCTCCGCGGCATGTTCCAGCTCTACGACCGGGGCTTCGCGGCCTGGTCCGGCCGGCCCCTGGGTCGCCTGGTTGACGCCGACGCCGAGGAGGTCAGCGACTACCTGCGCTCCTGGGAGGAGAGCCCCATCTACGAGCGCCGGATGCTCTTCGAGGCCGTCCGCTCGGTGCTGATGATGGGCTGGTTCGGCTCCCCCGAGGTCAACGAGGCGGTCGGGGTCAGCCGCTTCGAGGACGCCGACGCCCCGATGGCCGAGGTCGTCCGCCAGGTGCGCGAGGCCGGCGGAACGGCCCCCGACGCCCCACCCGTGCAGCGGGTCGACCGCTTCCTGGCCCGCCCCGAGGGCCTCTTCGAGTTCAGCGACTACGGCGGCGACGTCCGCGAGAGCTGCGATGTGCTCGTCGTCGGCTCCGGCCCCGGCGGCGCCGTCATGGCCCTGCGCCTGGCCCAGCAGGGCCTGCGCGTCATCCTGATCGAGGCGGGCCCCGTCGCCCGCCAGGCCGACCTCCGCCGGGACGGGGGCCACACCATGGCCCGCCTGATGTGGGACAGCGGCATGCGCACCACCGGCGGCGGGGTGATCGCCCCGACCATGCAGGCCAAGGTGCTGGGCGGCGGCTCGATCATCAACAGCGCGATCTGCCTGCGGGCGTCGGAGGGCGCCCTGGCCTCCTGGGCCGAGGATCACGGCCTGGACGAGCTCAGCAGCGAGAGCCTGCGGCCCCACTACGAGGCGGTCGAGGAGCTGATGGGGGTCAAGGAGGTCGATCCCTCCGTCCAGGGCCCGCGCAACGACCTCTTCGCCACCGCCTGCGAGGCTATCGGCCTCAAGGCCACCCCCATCCGCCGCAACGAGGAGGGCTGCCTCGGCTCGGGCGGCTGCCTCTACGGCTGCCGCAACGGCGCCAAGCTCTCGCACGACCGGCGAGGCGTGCCCGAGCTGCTGGCCCTGGGGGGCCGGGTCTACACCTCGATCGTCGCCGACAAGCTGATCCTGCGCGACGGCCGCTGCCTGGGGGTCGAGGGCCACATCGAAGAGCCCTATACCGCGCGGGTGACCGGCTCGGCCCGCTTCAACGCCCGGGCCACCGTGCTGGCCGGCGGGGTCATCGGCACGCCGATCCTCTGCCAGAAGAGCGGCCTCACCCACCCCGGCATCGGCGCCAACCTGCGCCTGCACCCCAGCACCGTCGTCGCCGGGGACCTCGACCAGCTCGTCTTCCCCTGGGCCGGCGCCGCCCAGGGCATGCACTGCCTGGACCTGCTCGACTACGGCATCAAGCTGGAGAGCCTCTGGGCCGACCCGGCCCTGATGGCCTTCCGCATGCCCTCCATGGGCAAGTCCCTCAAGCGCCAGCTCGCCCGCTACGCGAACATGCCCATCTGGGACGCCTGGGTCAGCGGCGACGACAGCGTCGGCACGGTCCGCCACATCCCGGGCGCCCCGCGGCCCTCGATCCGCTTCGACTTCGGCCGGGCCGATGTGCGCCGCCTGCAGCACGCCACCGCCACCCTGGCCGAGATGCTCTTCGCCGTCGGCGCCACCAAGGTCTACCCGGGCATCCACGGCCTGCCGCAGGTGCTGCACGACCTCTCCGAGGTGCGCGGCCTGCGCGGGGCCAACATCGGCCCGCACGACCTGCCCATCGGCAGCAACCACGTCTTCGGCACCATGGCGATGGGCGCCGATCCCGAGCGCCACCCCTGCGATGTCGACGGGGCCGTGCGCGGGGTCGAGGACCTGTACGTCTGCGACACCGGCCTGCTGCCGGGCAGCCCCGGCGCCAACCCGATGCTGGTGCTCTGGGCCCTGGCCGACCGCAACAGCGCCCGCATCGCCGCGAGGGTGCGGTGATCCTGAAGCCGCCGCAGGCCTCCTGCCGGATCCGGGTCTTCAAGGCCGGCCTGCTGGCGGCGATGGGCCACGATCTCGAGCTGGAGCTGCCCGGCTTTCAGCTCAGCCTCGACGGCGACCGGATCGAGGGCCGCTTCGACGCCCGCACCCTGACCGTGCGCGGCGTTTTGCGGGACGGGACGCTCGATCCCGGCGCGCTCTCCGACAAGGACAAGCGGGAGATCCTGGAGCACATCCGCAAGGGCGTCTTCAAGGCCCACCGCCCGGGGGAGATCCGCTTCGAGGGCCAGCTCGACGACGACGACGGCGAGCAGATCGAGGGCCATGGCAGCTTGCACATTCCTCCGCGGCAGGCGCCGATCTCCTTCCAGGCCCGGCGGATCCAGGGCCGGATCGAGGCCACCCTGCGGCTGGACCAGACCCGCTGGGGGATCGAGCCCTTCAAGGCGCCGCTGGGCGTGCTGAAGATCCAGCCGGAGATCGAGGTCCGCATCGAGGGGGCCTGGGGTTGAGCCGCTCCGATTGTCAGCCGAATGTCAAATCAGGTGCGGAGTAGTGGATCCCGTATCGTATCGTATCGTGGTGGTACCCCTGGGCACCCAGCCAGGGCAAGTCCGAACGTCAAGGAGTACCATCATGTCGTGCAGCTCCCCCATCCGATCCCTTCGCCTCGTCTCTCGCGAGGCCGTCTGGTCCAAGGGCGGAGACGACCAGGAGAGCCTGTCCGACATCTTCGTCCTCTCCGACTCCGAGCTGGAGAGCGTCGGGCCCGAGCTGAAGGCCGTGCGCGCGACGGTCACCATCGCCAACCGCACCATCAACGCCTCGGTCGAGGTGGTCCTCCAGACCAGCAGCGACGGATGCACCTGGGAGACGCCCATCCCGCTCACCACCGGGTTCATCACCACGAACGGCAGCAGCACCACCCCCTGGTACACGACCACCAGCAACTTCAAGAAGCTCGTCCGCTTCGGCGTCCGCGTCAAGCAGGCGACGGGCACCGCGGTCGAGCTCGCTCGGGTGAGCCTGGAGCCCGACCTCGAGCTGCGGAGCTGAGGGCCGTGACTTGCGCTCACGAGCCCCGCACCGGGCCCAGCGCGCGCCCCCTCAATGAATGCGTGCAGCCCCGCTGGCACGCGCAGGGCTATCGCAGCGCGCAGCACGCCATGCTCTCCCAGCCCTCCCTGGTCGAAGATCCCCGGTGCCGGGAGCCGCTCCCCGCCGTGATCGAGGAGGCGCTGGAGCGGTACGGCCCGGCGATCGAGAAGCAGCTCCAGGCCATGCCGGCGCTCCGAGGGCGAGAGCTGCGGGAGATCACCAAGGCCGACCTAGCCGACCTCGTCGGGCGCGACCCGTCATTCTTGACGAACGTCGCCGCCGCCGCCCGCCGGGCTCGAATCGATATCGACGGTGGCACGGACAGCCAGGCCGAGCCCGTTCCCGGCCTCGACCTTATGGGCGCCACCTCGCTGGCACGCCGCGTCGGGCCCCTGCTCAACGTGCTTGGCCCTGTAGTGGACGAGCTGGGCGCCCTCGCGAGCCGAGCGGACGGCCGGAGCGTTGCGGCCGAGGTCGAGGCACGGATCGCCTCGGCGCGGAAGAGTGTCGAGCGGAAAGGGTCGATGGCGAGCGCGCTGCTGGCTCGACCGGCGACGGGGAGGGCGCTGCCGGCAGGGATGGGCCTTCCAATGAGGACCAAGGCAGCATGTGCGACCTGGCGGGACGTCTTGGATGAGGACATCTCACAGATCAACAACAAGGTTGGAGACCGGATCGGCGACTGGGGTTGGTCGGGGGTCGAGTACGCCAGTTCCGTCGTCGCGATGAACAAGTCGGGCTGGGAGAAGATCTGCGAACCGGACGTCCTTCCCGGACTGTGGACCACCATTTTTTCACCTGACAGCACCAACTACGCGTCATACTCAAGGATATTCCCAGACAAGGTGTTCTTTCACGACTCGTTCGGCGACTGGATTGGCGGTGTAGGCGGAAGCACATTCGGAATAGTGGTTCTCTCCCAGAACGACCTGAAGCGCTGGCGACGAGGCATCCTCCTTCACGAGTTGGTTCACATGGTGGACTACCGCCTGATCTACCAGGAAATGGACAACCGCTGCCCATACTTCGACTGCATCGACTATGCAGTCGACAATCAACCGATGACAGAGTACACCGCCGCTTTCGTGCAGTACAAGTGGATGGGCTACTCAGACTGCGTCGCCCGCCAGTTGGCCCACAACTACAACCTTTTCCAGGACTACGGAGGCACCTCTGCCTCAATGGTCACCGGCTCCATCTGGGACCTGTTGACCTCGTGCTTCCACTTCACGGTCTTCGCGATCATCGTGGTCTTCGCGTTGCTCACTGGTGGCCTGCTAAGTGCTTCGCTTCTTGGTGCTGCGGCTTCGGTGTTCCTCCTGTTGATGGTCCTCGTCTCTCTTGACAAGTCCTTCGGTTGAGTGTCGACCATGCTGAATCTTCACCGCCACATCACGCTTCTCTCTGTCACACTCCTCTCTACCGCGTGTATTCCGAAGGGGCTCTTGCCAACATGCACATTGGTCTACGGGCCGGAAGTTGATTCACCGGAGCCCATCGCACTGGAGTGGGATGGCAAGACGGCGCCGTCTCTCCTGGTTACCGTGATCGGGCAGAGTCAACGCGACGATGCGCCCGGTGAGTGGAACACAAGCGAGGCTTTGGCCCTCACTCAAGTAGAGTCCTCCCAGGACGAACGAGCGGCATCCCAATGGACTCTGCTTACCCGCGAACTGAGCGGCAAGAACTATGGCAACCCGAACCGGATCGAGGTGGGCAAGATCTGCACTCCAGTCGACGCCGTCTTTACATTTGAACTGCAAGACGGTTTGCCTCCAGGCGAGCTTACCAATCCAGAGGCCGTCGCCTACGCTGTCTCAGGTTCAATCAGCGGTCCCCATGACATAGAACTGTGGAATGGATGGCTGGTGGTCCTGGACATCTTCGACATTCGAACCTGAACACGTAGGCTCACGATGCTAGCTCAACGTTACCTGCGCTTGCTGGTCCTTCTCGCGCCTTTCATCTCCGCTTGCGACATGCTCAAAGGTCTCGGCCCAAGTTGCACCATCGTTGGCGACCTCTTCCTCGAACCACTCGATTCCATCGAACTCGTAGGCTCTGGCGAAGCACCCCCAACTTTGGTCGTACGAATAACAGGTGAAACCAACCATCCAGAGGGCGAAGGGACCTGGGATACCACCGGCACGATTGCCCTTGAACAGGAGGGAGAAACAACCGTCGAGGCCTCTACTTCGACCTGGACGATTCCAACGGAAGGTTCCACCCGCCCATTGGCAGACGAACCAAACATGATTGAGTTGCCTGGCCTATGCCATTCGGTGAAGGCGACGTACCAGTTCGACCTTCAAGGAGCTCGACTGCCTGATGAGGACGACGATCCGCCGACCATCACCGTGACCTCCAGCGAGGTCTCGCTCGGTTCGACCGATGTCTCCTTGTGGGAGGACTGGCCAATCAGGATTCTCCACATGCATTCAAGAACGTGAGATCGGACGCCCCGACCATTTCCACTTCCGCTCTCGTCAAAAAAAGCTCGGCGCTCGCCGCGCCTCAACCCCTCGCGTGCACCGCCGCCAGCATCCCGCAGGCCGAGCTCTGGTCCTGCCCCACCGAGTAGCGGCGCACCAGCGGCACCCCGAGTACCTGCAGCCGGTCCAGGAAGCCCCGCAGCTCCTCAGGGCCGGCGCGCCGAAAGCCATCCGGTCGGGCGTCGTTGACGTCGATCAGGTTGATGCGCAGGGGCAGCTCGCCGAGCAGCGTGCGCAGGCCCTCGACCTCGTCCTCGCCGGTGTTGACGCCGCCGATCACCACCCAGGCGACGGTCGTGCGGTCCTGCGCCACCTCGGAGTACTCCCGGATCGCGGCGACCAGCTCGCTCAGCTCGGTCCGCCCGGCAACAGGAAGCAGCTCTGCCCGCCGCGCCGCCACCGTCGAGGTCAGCGAGACGATCAGCTTGTAGGGCTGCCGCTCCCGCGTGTAGCGCCGGATCTGCGGGACCAGCCCGACCGTCGAGATGGTGATGTTCTCCTTGGCGATCCGCCCGCCAGCGGGGTCGGAGAGCACCCGCGCCGTCTGGATGACGGCCTCGTAGGAGTGAAAGGGCTCGCCCTGCCCCATGAAGACGGCGCCGCTGACCCGACCGGGGGCCTCGTCGCGCACCGTGAGGAAGGCCGAGACGATCTCCCAGGGAGCGAGGTTGCGGCTGAGGCCCAGGCGTCCGGTCGCGCAGAAGGCGCACTGCATGGCGCAGCCGACCTGCGAGGAGAGGCAGACGGTGAAGTGGTCGGGCTTGTGCAGGCCGATGCGCACGGCCTCGGAGAGGGCGCCGTCGGGCGAGCGGAAGAGGTAGCGGACGCTCTTGCCCTCCTGATCGGGGACGCGCTGCAGCACTTCGAGGCGGTCCCAGGTCGTGTGCTGGCGCAGCGCGGCGACCAGGGCCTTGCGGGGCTCCCGCCGGGGCGTCGGGTCCGACGAGCCCTCCGAGATCACCCGGGAGAGCACCTGGCGGGCCTCGGTCAGCGAGCAGCGCTCGCCCTGGGCCTCCAGGTGCGCGACGAGGTCGGCGGGCAGCAGGCCGAGGAGGTTGAGCGGGGCGGTGGGCATCGGGCCCTCGCTAACGCGGCCGCGCCGTGCCAATCTCTGCGAAAGCTGCCGGTGGGGCTGGGGCCTCGCCGGCC
>DDSR01000369.1:0-9782 GCA_002343455.1 Deltaproteobacteria bacterium UBA2385
GCCGAGGAGCCCCCTGCCGAGGAGGAAGAGGCAGACATGGTCCTGATCATCCAGTCCGAGGGGGGCGCCCCGCGGGTGGCCGGCTCGGCCCAGGTGGTCGGCGACGAGGTGCTGGAGCGCTACGCCTACGACAACGTCGAGCAGGCCCTGGCCCAGGTGCCGGGGGTCAGCACCCGCAACGAGGACGGCTTCGGCCTGCGGCCCAACATCGGCATCCGCGGGGCCAACAGCGACCGCTCGGCCAAGATCACCCTGATGGAGGACGGCGTCCTGCTGGCGCCCGCCCCCTACGCCGCTCCTGCGGCCTACTACTTCCCGATGATGGCCCGCATCAGCGGCATCGAGGTGATCAAGGGGGCGGCGGCCACCCGGCACGGCCCGCAGACCGTCGGTGGCGCCCTGAACCTGCTCAGCCGGCCGATCCCCCAGACCCTGGAGGGGGCCGTCGAGCTGGCCGGCGGCAGCTACCTGACCGGGCGGGCCCACGGCTGGGGNNGGCATTCGGCCTGATGCTGGAGGGCGTCCACCTGCGCTCCGACGGCTTCAAGGAGCTGCCCGGCGGCGAGCCGACCGGCTTCAACAAGAGCGAGGGCACCCTGAAGCTGGGCCTGTGGCCGGTAGAGGGCCAGCGCTTCGAGCTGAAGCTGGGCCTCTCCGACGAGACCAGCCACGAGGACTACCTGGGCCTGACCCTGGCCGACCTGGAGCAGGACCCCCACCAGCGCTACGCCGCCAGCGCCCTGGGCCTGATGCGCTTCCAGCGGACCCAGGCCGTGCTCTCCTGGGAGGCCGAAGCGGGCTCCGAGCTGCGGGTGCGCACCGTCGCCTACCACCAGGCCTTGCAGCGAGCCTGGACCAAGCTCAACGGCTTCGCCAACGGCACCGACATCCACTCGCTGCTGCAGGCCGACCCCAGCGGCGGGACCGCGGCGCTGTACCTCGCCATCCTGAGGGGCGAGGAGGACAGCCAGGGGGCCGAGCAGGCCCTGCTCATCGGCACCAACGACCGGCGCTTCCAGAGCGTGGGGCTCCAGAGCGAGGCCCGCTGGACCCACACGCTCGGCCCCGTCGCCGGCACCCTGGAGACGGGGCTGCGGCTGCACCAGGACCGCGTAGTCCGGCTGCACGACGAGAAGGGCTACGACATGCTGGACGGCGCCCTGGTCGACCGGGGCGAGGATCTCCAGGTCACGACCGACAGCCTCTCGGTGGCCCAGGCCCTGGCCCTGCACGCCCACGAGGAGCTGGACTTCGGCGCGCTGATCCTGCTTCCCGGCGGCCGGGTCGAGGTGGTCCGGACCTTCGTGGACGAGGAGGAGGCCGACACGAGGGTGGTCGGCCTGCCGGGCATCGCCGCGATGCTGCGCCCCGACCCGCTGCTGGACATCTTCGCCGGGCTGCACCGCGGCTTCTCGCCGGTCTCGCCCGGCCAGGCCCCCGAGGTCCGCCCGGAGCTCGCCTGGACCGCCGAGACCGGCCTGCGGCTGCATCGCGAAGAGGCGCTGGCCGAGGTGGTCGGTTTCCTGGTCGACTACGCCAACCTGACCGGCGAGTGTACGATGTCCAGCGGCTGCGACAGCGACGCCATCGGCCAGCAGTTCAACGGCGGGCGCGCCCTGGTGCTGGGTGTCGAGGCCCTGGGTCAGCTCCGCCCGGCGGTCGGGCCCTTCCACCTCCCCCTCCAGGCCAGCTACGCCTATACGCATAGCAGCTTCCTCTCCGATTTCCGGTCGGACTTCTCCCAGTTCGGCGACGTCCAGGCGGGCGACCGCCTGCCCTACAGCCCCGAGCACCAGCTCGGCGGGCGGCTGGCCTTGGAGCACGAGCGCTTCGACCTGGGCGCCGGTGCCAGCTGGCGCAGCGCCATGCTGGACGTCGCGGGGGACTTCCCAGCGACGGAGACGGATGTGCCGGCGCTGCTGCTGGTCGACGCCGCGGTGGGGGTGCGGGTGCATCGGCTGGTGGGGCTGCGGGTGGTCGGGAGCAACCTGGCGGACGCGGCGACCTTGACCTCGTGGCGGCCGATGGGGGCGAGGCCGACGCCGCCGCGGATGGTGATGCTGAGCGTGACGGTGGGGGAGGGGTAGCGGACGAGGGGAGCGCTACCAGGTCTCCGAGAAGCATGGGCTGGAGTGGTCCTCATGATCGAGCTCCAGGTAGCCTTCGTCGGTGATGCATTCGCACGGGAACGTGGTTCGCCTCAGTTGGTAGTACTCCCCACTGCAAACATAGACGGTGCCACACTCGTTGCACCACGCTGCGAGGTACTCCTTCGGTATGCCAACGGTTTCACAATATTCACCGCTCACTTCCGGGCACTCCATTTCCTCCTTCCCATTGCAGGCCAGCGCCCACGACACGGTCAGGACCACCAACGGGTTCTTCGTCACTCCTCACTCCAGCACCAGAGACGTTCGGCCCACCCTTGCGGGTCGCCCGTCGCCGGAAGCGGACAGGCGCGGGTCACGGTCCAGTCGTCGACTCGGTCCAAGGCGCGCTCCGGGCTGCCCCAGGGGTCGATGGTGCCCTCGAACTCCTGCCAGGCCCGGTTCACCCGGGCCAGGCAGAGGGGGGTTCGAAAGAGACCACGATCGGCAGCAGATCGAGTTCTACCATGTCTCCTGGTAACATGGGCTGGAGTGGTCCTCACGATCAAGCTCCAGGTAGCCCTCGTCGGTGATGCATTCGCACGGGAACACGGTTCGCCTCAGTTGGAAGTACTCTGAATCACAGACATAGACGGTGCCACACTCGTTGCACCACGCTGCGCCGACCTCCTTCGGTATGCCAACGGTCTCACAATATTCACCGCTCACTTCGGGGCACTCCATTTCCTCCTTCCCATTGCAGGCCAGCGCCCACGACACGGTCAGGACCACCAACGGGTTCTTCGTCACTCCTCACTCCAGCACCAGAGACGGTCGGCCCACCCTTGCGGGTCGCCCGTCGCCGGAAGCGGACAGGCGCGGGTGAGGGTCCACTCGTCGACTCGGTCCAAGGTGCGCTCCGAGCTGCCCCAGGGGTCGATGGTGCCTTCGTACACCTGCCAGGCCCGGTTCAGGCAGAACTCGCCGTGGGCTCCCGCCTCCCCGGCGCGATCGATGGTGCAGCTCCAGCAGTAGTTGCCGGTACTGTCGGTGACATCCACGCTCTGCGCCAGGTACCACCACCAGGGAAACTCGGAGTCGCAGTCGCCGCCCACGCTCTTCAGCGTCGCGCGGACCTGGCCGCCGCCGAACTCATGGTCGAGCTTGCCGCGACGCGCGCCCGCGGAGGTGAAGCTGCCCGAGCTGAATTCAGCGAGCTCGTGCGTGTCGTAGTTCATCGCCAGCGGCAGACCCAGGCGCGCACGCACATGGCAGACCCAGGCGCGGGCGGCGATGTCGAAACAACACCCGAACTGGCAGTGCCCGCCGGTCCCCATGTAGCTGTGGCCGACCTCGTGGATCATGGTCCTCGCCAGCGGCACCAGCGCGGAGAGCGCGTAGCGACCAAGTTGGATGGCGTGGGTCCGATAGCTCTCGTCCCCCGAATAGCGGCCGTAGTCCCAGGCGATGCGCGCGAAGTGCAGGATGCGATCCGCCGTGAAGCCCGCCCAAGCCAGCAGGATGGGGTGGACCGTCATGCTGAAGTCGAGGCCGATGGCTGACCAGTCCGAGTACGTCTCGGGGAAATAGGCCCCGTCGGCACAGCGATAGGTCCGGCTGGCCGAGTGCCAGCCGGACTCCCATTCGGCCCACTCTGCGTCGAAGAATCTCCCCTCGTCCTCCTCGGATGTGTTGAACCACTTGCCGCACTCGCGCTCCGCTGATCCGCAGCGGTAGTCGACATTCGTCCGGAACCGGGCGTCGGTGCAGTCGAAGTTCACGGTCAGCTTGCACTTCTCGCCCAGGCTGTTGGACATGGCCCCGCCTTGCAGGACCCCCCGGACGAAGTTGCGAAATCCGTCGCAGCGCGAGGCATGGTTGGCCATCCCTCCATGCGGTTGGATCTGGTCGTCGATGCCGTCGCCGTAGGCGACGATCAGCCGGATCATGGCCCGGTACGCTTCGCGATGCGAGTCGTCCCCCTGCCGCCAGAACATCGACCGGTCGGTGACCGGACCGAGGTTGTAGCACCCAAGCAGCGCGTCGACGTACTCGTCGTCCAGGTGAAAGAAAGCATCTGAGGCAGCCCGAAACTCCGGCCAGATGCCGGCCAGGACCAGGTTCACGCTGCTGACGTAGGTCCCGCCGCCGTTGCTGCCCTCCAGGCGCTGGTAGTCCAGAAGCCATCGGGCATACCACACCGAAGGCACCGTGAACTCCACCGCCCGGTAGGAGATGGTGACCTCGCCCAGGGTCAACCCCGATGGCACCAGCACCGTGCCGCCGCCGCCCTTGAGGGCGCCCTTGGAGGACTCGTCCGGGGAGAGGAGGGCCGGCCGACCGGCCTTGCGCCAGGCCATCACCGGTCGACAGACGTCGCCGTCGTCCAGGAAGCCGCCCGGGACGCCGGGCGCCAGGAGCCAGCGCGAGGCCGAGGCAGCGCCGCCAGGTCGGCCGCTTCGCTGAGGGATGTTCGCGCCGCGCGGCCGGAGCGCGCGGTCGGGAGCCATGCCTTCGCCGCACTCGACCCGGACCTCTCCGGCGGCGACCAGGCGACGCGACCTCTTCGAGGAGGACATGCCGGGTCCGCCAGGCAAGATGCCGCCCCCACCACAACCGCCCACGCAGCCGCCTGCGCCGTCGCAGCCACCTTGGCAGCCGCAGCCGCTCATCCGCAGCTCTTCCCGATGATGTCGAGCTGCACCACGGGGCCACCGCTGACGGTGCCGGTGGTGACGAAGCGGATGTAGCGAAGGAAGTGGCTCACCGGTCTTCTCGGGACGAAGGGTGGACCGGCCACGGGCGGGGCTCGCCCGTGGTCCACTTCGGCAATATCCACCAGAGAGAGAGTGCAAGGGGTGTGCCATGCTGAGGGTCCGATATCCCTGATTGTCGATGCTCCATGCGCGCCTATCCCGCCGCCACACGATTCCGATCCAGGCCCGCCATGGCCACGATCAACACGGCGCACGAGACGACCAGCAGGATCGGCCCGAAGAGCCAGAGCACCAGGGGCATGGCCAGGTAACAGGCACGCAATCCAAGGCTGAAGAGGATGCCGGCCCGATCGAGCATGCCGGTGACCTGGGTGACCGAGACCCCGTGGGCCTCGGCTTCGGGCGGCAAGGAGAGCTGGTAGCCGAGGTGGGTGTACAGTCGGACGGACATGATGAAGGCGAAGATGGCGACGAAGAGATCGCCGACCAGGGTGAGGACCTTGATGTTCCAGACGATGGGGTGGCGGGCGACCTCGGCGACGAGGGAGTGCGAGACGATGCCCAAGGCCTCGGGGCGGCCCACCAAGGACAGAGAGCCGCCGAGCAGCAGGAGCACGGTCGAGGCGAGGAAGGTGGCGCCCATGGTGGAGTTGCGCAGGGTCTGGACGGCGAGGAGGCCGCGGCTGGAGTCCTGGAGAATCCAGACGGCCCAGCGCTGGCGGACGTGGCGATGGTAGGCCTGGATGGTGAAGAGCGGGTCGCGGGCGAGGCGCGCGGAGAGCCAGAGCCGGTAGCCCCCGAGCATGCCCAGGCTGAGGGCGACGGCGGTGAGCTCGATGCCGATCTCGATGGTGGTCTGGGTCATTCCTGGCTCCCGCCACCGTAAAAGTTGACGCGGCGCGAATTCTCGTCGATCTCCAGCCGCCGGGAGGAGAGCGGGAAGGCGCGCTGCAGGCAGCCAGTCCGTTCGCAGAGTCGGCAGGTGACGCCGACGGGGACGGCGTGGGAGGTGTCGCCGACCTCGACGCCATCGGCGTAGACGAGGCGGCGGGCGTGCCGCAGGTCGCAGCCCAGGCCGATGGCGTGCAGGGCTTGGGGCTGGTGCCAGCCGCCGGACTTCTGGACGGTGCGGGCGATGCAGAAGTAGACGCTGTGATCTTCCATCACGGAGACCTGGGTGCGGATCTGGCCGGGGGTGAGGAAGGCGGAGTGGACGTTCCAGCGGGGGCAGGCGCCGGAGAAGCGGGCGAAGCGGATGCCGGAGCCGGAGAAACGTTTGGAGATGTTGCCCGCGATGTCCACCCGCATCATGTGAAAGGGCACGCCCTGCGCGCCCGGTCGACGCAACGTACACAGTCGATGGCAGACCTGCTCGAAGCTGGTCCGAAAGCGCTGGCCGAGGCGCTCGATGTCGTAGCGGCTGCGCTCGGCCTCCTCCAGGACGTCAGCGTAGGGCATCAGGACGGCCCCGGCGAAGTAGCTGGCCAGCGTGATCCGGACGAGGCGGCGGGCGTCCTCGCCGCTGAGGCGGGGGTCCTCGCTGAGGTCGTCGAGCAGGTCGGGGAACTGCAACAGGGCGATCTGGTGGGCGAGCTGGAAGTGGCGGCTGCGCGGGGCGAGGACCTGGGAGAGGTAGAGGATGCGGCGCTCGGGGTCGTAGCGCCGCAGCAGATCGCCGGCGGCCTCGACGGCCAGCCACTGTACGCGGACGCCGTGGACGGTCTCCAGCCAGGAGGCGAGGCGCTGGTAACGATCGTCGTCGTGGGCGCGGGCGTCGCGACGCAGGCGCTGGGCGGCCTCCTCCAGGTCGGGGAAGTGGTTGCCGTGGCGCTGCAGGAAGTCGTTGACCTCCTCACCGGGCTGGGTTGCGAGCTCGGTGCCCGGACCCACCTGGCCCGAGACCCGCGCGCTGAGCTCGTCGAAGCGGTGCCGCGCCTCCAGCCAGGAGCGGTACAGCCGCATCACGGCCTCGCCCACGGCCGGCGAGGAGACGGCGAAGGCGCGCACATCGGCGGCGGTGAGCCCGGCCTCGTCGAAGAGGGGATCGCCGAAGACCTCGCCCAGGTAGGCCTCGAGCTCGCGGTCGGAGGCCCCGAAGCTGGCGAGGTCGATGGAGAGGGCCTGGGCCAGCCGGATGAGGACGCTGGCGCTGAGCGGGCGCTTGCCGTTCTCGATCAGGTTCAGGTAGCTGGGCGAGATGCCGATCTGCTCGGCCAGCTCCTTCTGGTTGAGGCCCTGCTGGCGTCGCACCATGCGAAGGCGCGCTCCGAGGTTGCTGTCCGTGCTCATCGGGCCTCCGCTATTGACATGGTTTACAACTTGACGGGCTCACTGTCAATCGCGCGACCGGCTCGACAAGAGGACAGCGTCGGGCGTCTTGTGAAGGGGACTCCTGGCGGGCACCTTCAAGGAGCCACCCCGGAGCCCCGATGCTGCCTCCCCTCCCCGCCGGACTCTCGCTCCAGGCGCCGCTCCGCCCGGAGTGGCAGCCCCTGCTCTCGCCCGAGGCCCTGGCCTTCCTGGCGGCCTTGACCCGCCGCTTCCGGCCGGCCCTGACCGCGCTGTTGGAGGCACGGGTCGAGCGCCAGGCAGCCATCGACGGCGGCGCGCTGCCGGACTTCCTGCCCGAGACCCGGCCCATTCGTGAGGGCGACTGGACGGTCGACCCCCTACCCGCCGGGCTGCTGGACCGTCGGGTGGAGATCACCGGGCCGGTCGAGCGCAAGATGGTGATCAACGCGCTGAACAGCGGCGCCTCCTGCTTCATGGCCGACTTTGAGGACGCCACCAGCCCGACCTGGGAGAACCTGCTCTCGGGCCAGCAGAACCTCGCCGACGCCGTGCGCGGCACGATCGCCTGGCGGGACGAGGCCCGGGGTCGGGACTACCGGCTGGGCCCCTCGCCCGCGGTGCTGCTGGTGCGGCCGCGGGGCCTGCACCTGCCCGAGAAGCACCTGCTGCTGGACGGCGAGCCGGTGCCCGGCTGCCTCTTCGACCTGGGCCTCTTCCTCTTCCACAACGCCCGGGAGCAGGTGGCACGCGGCGCCGGCCCCTGGTTCTACCTGCCGAAGCTCCAGCACCACAGCGAGGCGGCCTGGTGGGACGAGGTCTTCGTGGCGGCCCAGGAGGCCCTGGGGCTGCCGGTGGGGACGATCAAGGCGACGGTGCTGCTGGAGACGCTGCCGGCGGCCTTCCAGATGCACGAGATCCTCTACGCCCTGCGGCGGCACTCGGCCGGGCTCAACTGCGGGCGCTGGGACTACATCTTCAGCTACATCAAGACCCTGCGGGCGCACCCCGACCGGGTCCTGCCCGACCGCGGCCAGGTGGGGATGACCCAGCCCTTCCTGCGGGCCTACACCGAGCTGGTGATCCAGACCTGCCACCGCCGCGGCGTACACGCGATGGGCGGGATGGCGGCGCAGATCCCGATCAAGCGGGACCCGGCGCTGAACGAGGCGGCGATGGCCAAGGTGCGCGCCGATAAGGAGCGCGAGGTCCGGGCGGGCCACGACGGGACCTGGGTGGCGCACCCGGGCCTGGTGGGGCTGGCCCGGGAGGTCTTCGACCGGGAGATGCCGGGTCCACACCAGCTCCACCGGCTGCGCGAGGACGTCTCGGTGCAGGCCGCGGATCTGCTGGCGGTGCCGCCGGGCACCAGCACGGCCGAGGGCCTGCGCTGGAATGTGCGGGTCGGCATCGAGTACCTGGCGGCCTGGCTGGGCGGCGAGGGCTGCGTGCCGCTCTACGACCTGATGGAGGACGCCGCGACGGCCGAGATCTCTCGGGCCCAGGTCTGGCAGCAGGTCCACCACGGCGTGCGGCTGGACGACGGCAGCCTCGTCGACGCCGCGCGGGTGGCCGAGCTGGTCCGAGAGGTCAGCGATGGGCCGGCCGCCGAGCTGTTCCTGGCGATGTCGACGGCCCCGCAGTGCGCCGACTTCCTGACCCTGGCCGCCTACGAGCGGCTCTCCTAGCAGTGTTTGACTAGCAGTGTTTGACTAGCAGTGTTCGACTAGCAGTGTTCGACCAGCACCGTTCACCCCACCGGAGGTTCCATGACCCAGACCGCCCGACTCCCCCGCCCCGCCTCGCTCCCCGACCGCTGGGACGGCATCGTCCGCCCCTACAGCGAGGCCGACGTGCTGCGCCTGCGCGGCAGCTACACGATCCGCCACACCGTCGCCGAGCTGGGCGCCGAGCGGCTGTGGGAGCTGCTGCACACGCGGCCCTACGTGACCTCGCTGGGGGCGATGAGCGGCAACCAGGCGATGCAGCAGGTGCGGGCCGGGCTGGAGGCGATCTACCTGAGCGGCTGGCAGACGGCGGCGGACGCCAACGTCTCGGGGCAGGTCTACCCGGACCAGAGCCTCTACCCGGTCAACTCGGTGCCGGAGCTGGTGCGCAAGCTGAACGCGGCCCTGCTGCGCGCCGACCAGGTCGAGCACAGCGAGGGCGGGGCGCAGCGCTACTGGCTGGCGCCGATCGTGGCCGACGCCGAGGCGGGCTTCGGCGGGCCGCTGAACGCCTACGAGCTGATGCGGGCGATGATCGAGGCGGGGGCGGCCGGCGTGCACTTCGAGGACCAGCTCGCCAGCGAGAAGAAGTGCGGGCACCTGGGCGGCAAGGTGCTGGTGCCGACCAGCCAGTTCATCCGCACCCTGGTGGCGGCGCGGCTGGCCGCCGATGTGCTGGACGTGCCGACGCTGCTGATCGCCCGCACCGACGCCGACAGCGCGACGCTGTTGACCAGCGACATCGACCCGGCGGACCGGCCCTTCCTGACCGGCGAGCGGACCTCGGAGGGCTTCTTCCGGGTGCGCGGCGGGATGGAGGCCTGCATCGCGCGGGGGCTGGCCTATGCGCCCTACGCCGACCTGGTCTGGATGGAGACCGGGCACCCCGACCTGGAGCAGGCCCGCACCTTCGCCGAGGCGATGCACGCCCGCTTCCCGGGCAAGATGCTGGCCTACAACTG
>DDSR01000369.1:9791-10702 GCA_002343455.1 Deltaproteobacteria bacterium UBA2385
CTACAAGTTCCAGTTCGTCACGCTGGCGGGCTTCCACGCCCTGAACTGGTCGATGTTCGACCTCGCCCGCGGCTACGGCGAGCGCGGGATGAGCGCCTACGCCGACCTGCAGGACGCCGAGTTCGCGGGGGTGCCCGCCGGCTACACGGCGGTCCGGCACCAGCGGGAGGTGGGCACGGGCTACTTCGACGAGGTGCGCAGCGTGATCAGCGGGGGCGAGGCCAGCACCGCGGCGCTGGCGGGCTCGACCGAGGCGGAGCAGTTCGCGGGGTGAGCGCCGGGGGTTCCAACAGGCGGAGGCCAGAAGTGCCATCCGTAAATCACGGATGCCGGTTCTGTCCTCTCGGAGCTTCGTTCTGGACCGGCTTGGGGAGCATCTCGGTCAGAAAGTGACCGATTCGCCNNNNCACGGACGGGACTTCTGTCCTCCCACCTGCAACGGTCGGGTTCCCGTTTTCGATTCCCACGAGAAGGGCGATTGCAGCGCTCTGGACGCCAGCAGCGCCGGGGATCCCTTCAATCCGGCGGGCAACCCGCATGGCACAATCGCCAGCGGGCCGGTGATATGCAGAACATCCGCTCGAATGCCGAGGGTGTGGCGACCATCGACGTGATGGCCGAGGGGGTGACCCTGGGCAAAGGGGGGCTCAACGACGTGGCGAGCCGCGCCGTCGTGGTGCACGCATTGCCGGACGACTACCGCAGCCACCCGCGGGGAACGCGGGCGATCGGGTCGCCTGCGGGGTGATGGTGATCGGGGGCTGAGCTTGCATGCTGTCTCTCGACCGACTCCCCGTGGATGAGACCCTACCACCCCCACGTCCGCGCATCCGGCACGAGACTGCGGCCCGTTGCACGCCAGGTAGTGCACCGGCTCACGTGCCTCCGTGCCCTTGTACGTTGTGGAGGCT
>DDSR01000473.1 GCA_002343455.1 Deltaproteobacteria bacterium UBA2385
GTCGGTCGTCGTCCGCCTCTCTCCCCCGCCTCTCCCCCCATGACCTCCCAGCCATGACCTCCCAGCCATGACCGTCGACCTGAACGAGCTTCGCGTCCGTCCCATCGCTGAGCTGGTGGAGACCGCGCGCTCGTACGGAATCGACAACGCCTCCAACCTGCGCAAGCAAGACCTCGTCTTCGAGGTGGCCTGCCGCCAGGCCGGCGCGGGCGCTCGGGCCGAGGGCGTCCTGGAGATCCTCGACGACGGCTTCGGCTTCCTGCGTTGGCCGGACAGCAGCTTCCAGCCAGGGCCGGACGACGTCTACGTCTCGCCCTCGCAGATCCGCCGCTTCAACCTGCGCACCGGCGACACCGTGCTCGGGCGGGTGAGGGCCCCCAAAGAAGGCGAGCGCTACTTCGCCCTGATCAAGATCGAGACCGTCAACGACCGCTCGCCCGATGTCGAGCGCGAGAAGATGCTCTTCGACAACCTGACCCCCGTCCTGCCCGACCGGGCCTTGGACCTGGGGGGCAAGGGGGCGCCCGCCGGGGCCCGGATGCTCGACCTGCTCTGCCCCATCGGCAAGGGGCAGCGGGTGATCCTGCTCTCGCCCCCGCGCTCGGGGCGGACCCGGCTGCTGCACGACGTGGCCGAGGCCTGCGCCTTGCTGGACCCCGCCCCCCACGTCATGCTGGTCCTGGTCGACGAGCGGCCCGAGGACGTCGTCGAGCTCCGCCGCTCCGTCCCGGCCGAGGTCCTGGCCACCACCGTCGAGGAGCCCGCGGCCCGGCACCTCCAGGTGGTCGAGATGGCGATGCAGCGGGCCCGTCGCCTGGTCGAGCAGGGCAAGGACGTGGTCGTCCTGCTCGACTCGCTGACCCGGCTGGCCCGGGCCGAGAACGCCGCCGGGCAGCTCGGTGGCCGCAGCCTGCACGGCGTGGTCGACGTGGCCGCGATGTACAGGGTGCGCCGGACCTTCGCCCTGGGGCGCAAGCTCGAGGACGGCGGCAGCCTGACCGTGATCGCCGCCGCGCTGACGCAGACCGACGCCGCCATCGACGACGTCGTCTCCGAAGAGCTGCTGGGCCTCGCCAACGCGGTGATCCGGCTGGACACCACCGCCGCGCGGCTGGGCCTCTGGCCGGCGATCGACCCTGGTCGGACCTGGAGCCGGGGGGCCGAGCGTTTCCTGCCGGCCGAGCGGCTCTCCGCCCTCGCGCAGCTACGCCAGCGCCTCAACGGCGAGGTCGGACACGACCTCAGCCTGCTCGCCGAGCGCATCGCGGCCACCTCCAGCAACGAAGAGCTGCTGGGTATTGGTGCGGTCCGGCGCGCCTCACGCCTTGACAAGGTGGCTGCGGCGGGAAAGTAGGGCGGGTCACGGGTGAACGCGACATCGACGGGCCAAGGGTGTCCAGGTCGGTCGATCACCGAAGAGGGAGCAATCATGAAGGCCGAAATCCATCCCAACTACGTCGACTGCGCCGTCTCGTGTGTGTGCGGCAATGCGTTCCAGACCCGCTCGACCAAGTCCGAGATCAAGGTCGAAATCTGCAGCGCCTGCCACCCCTTCTACACGGGCAAGCAGAAGATCGTCGACACCGCCGGTCGCGTCGAGCGCTTCATGCGCAAGTACAAGATGGCCGAGGGCTGAGCCCTCCCGGCCTGTCAGGAGCCGACCGTGTTTCAGCGACTCGATCAGGTGGGGGGCCGCCTGGCCGAGCTGGACCAGGCGCTCAGCGACCCTGCCGTAGCCAGCAACCCAGGCCGCCTGCGCGAGCTGTCCAGCGAGCGTGCGCGGCTGTTGCCGATCCTCGAGCTGTTCGACGAGCTCAAGAAGCTCGAAGCGGACCTCGCCGGGGCGCGTGAGCTGCTGGCCGAGCCGGAATTGCGCGAGATCGCCCGGGCCGAGGTCCAGGAGATCGAGGCGCGCATCCCCGAGCTCCAGGCGAAGCTGCGCCTCTCGATGCTGCCGCCGGACCCCTTCGAGGGTCGGGACGTCATCCTGGAGATCCGGGCCGGCACCGGCGGGGACGAGGCCGCCCTCTTCGCCGCCGATCTGCTGCGGATGTACACGCGCTACGCCGAGCTGCAGGGCTGGCGGCTGGAGACGCTCTCCTCCTCCGAGATCGCCGTCGGCGGGACCTCGGGGCGCGCCGCCGTCGGCTTCCGCGAGGTGGTCTGCCAGATCCACGGCAGCGACGCCTACAACCACCTCCAGTGGGAGTCGGGCGTCCACCGGGTGCAGCGCGTGCCGCTGACCGAGACCCAGGGCCGCATCCACACCAGCGCGGCTACCGTCGCCATCCTCCCCGTCGCCGACGAGGTCGAGGTCTCGATCGCCGACAAGGACCTGCGCATCGACGTCTACCGCTCCAGCGGTCCCGGCGGGCAGTCGGTCAACACGACCGACTCGGCGGTGCGCATCACGCACCTGCCGACCGGGCTGGTGGTGACCTGCCAGGACGAGAAGTCGCAGCACAAGAACAAGGCCAAGGCGCTGAAGGTCCTCGGCGCGCGCCTGCTGGAGAAGATGCAGGCCGAGGCCGACGCGGTCGAGGCCAAGGAGCGGCGCGAGCAGATCGGCAGCGGCGATCGCAGCGAGCGCATCCGGACCTACAACTTCCCGCAGAACCGCTTGACCGATCACCGCATCGGCCTGACCCTGTACCAGCTCGACCGCATCGTCGAGGGCGAGCTGGGGCCGATGATCACCGCCCTCATCGCCGAGTTCCAGGCTCGCCAGCTCGCCCGCCTGGACGAGGGCCAGGGCTGAGCCCTCGCGGCTCCGGGAGCGCCATGAAGACCCTCCTCCTCCTCCTCGCCCTGCTCGCCGCGCCGCGAGCCCGGGCGGCCAGCACCAGCGCCCCCCACCCGCACCAGGGGGTGGCGCCGAAGTTCAAGGCGCCCGCGGCCCAGACGCTGACCGCGGCCGAGGTCGCGCAGCTCAGCGCGGGCAAGGCCGTAAAGCGGCAGATCAAGTACGAGACCGGGGGGCGGGGCATCTCCATCATGGACGTCAAGGGCAGCCCCGAGCAGGTCTGGGCCGTCATCGACGACTTCGGCAAGTACCCCTCGTGGATCGACATGCTCGAGGAGTGCGAGGTCTACAGCCGCTCCGGCAACAGCGTGAAGGTGCGATTCAAGCTCAGCGTCATGGGCAAGCCGGTCGAGTACTACATCGACCACGACCGACGCGCCGACCTGGGCTACGTCACCTGGCAGCTCGACTACAGCCGCCAGAGCGACATCGACGACAGCACCGGCTACTGGCTGGTCTACCCGGCCCCCGATCGGCCCGGCTACACCCGGGTCGAGTACACCGTGGACTTGCGCCTGCAAGGCTGGATCCCCGGCTTCGTCGAGGACATGCTGGCCAAGAAGGGCCTGGAGAAGGCGACCTCCTGGGTGCAGCTCCAGGTCGAGGGCTGAGCTCCCGCCGGGGCGCGCCCTGGCTGCGTGTGCTAGGATGCGGGTTCCGCTCCTCCGGAGGTCCCATGCGCACGCCCTCACTCCTGCTGCTCTCCGCCCTGCTGCTCTCTGCCTGCACGGATCCCTTCAAGGAGGCGATGGACGCCAACACCATCGAGGCCTTCGAGAAGTTCCTCGCCGAGAACCCCAACAGCGCCTACACGACGCAGGGCCAGGTCCGGCTCGAAGAGCTCTACCTGGAGAAGGCCCGGGCCGACAAGAACCTCGAAGGCTACGACGCCTACTTGCAGAAGTACCCCAAGGGCAAGCTGCGCGAGAAGGCCCTGGAAGAGCGCCGGGAGTTCCTCTTCTCCTGGGCCGACCAGGAAGACACGCCCGAGGCCTGGCAGAAGTTCATCGACGAGTACCCCAGCGGCGACAAGAAGAAGTTGGTCGAGGCCCGCAAGCGGCTGACCATGGCCGAGAGCAAGGACATCGTCTCCATCGGCGAGATCAGCATCGAGCAGATCAACCTCGCCGAGGTGCCCGACGGTCCGCTGGACGGCTGGGGCATCTATGCCCCGGTGACCATCGGGGGCGACAAGGAGGTCGCCTCGCTGATGATGCAGGTCGCCTACCTGGGCAGCGAGGGGCAGGTCCTCGACACCCGCGACTGGCCCCTGGTGGCGCCGGCCCTGCCGCAGAACATGCCGGTGGTCGAGTCCTTCAAGGTCCCGATGAAGCCCGGCGAGACCCGCACCTTCGAGTGGACGGCGGGCGACATGCCCACCGGCTGGGCCCGCAAGGTCTCCCTCAAGCCGGTCGAGATCCGCTTCGTCGAGGCGACCGCCAAGTAGGGGACACGAGTCCCTTGCGGGGGTAGAGTGGCCTCGCGGCAGGAGGTCCCATGGTCCCCATCCTTCTCGCCCTGGCCTGTGCTGCGCCCACGCAGACGCTGGGGTCGTCGTCCTGTGATCAACAAGCGCCCGAGCCGGGCGAGGTGCGCGTCTGCCGCCTCGGCGCGGGCGACTTCGTCGAGGGCAGCGGCGCCCAACCCGGCGACTGGCGCCTGCAGAACGCGCTGATCGACGTCATCGTGCGGGCCGAGTTCGCCCCGCTGACCCGCCTGCAAGGCCGCGGCGGCACCGTCGTCGTGGCCATGCCGACAGGCGAGGCCGACCCCGTCGTCGAGCTGGTCCCCGAGCTCGACGGGGGCTGGTTCTCCGAGCTCTTCATCACGGCTGTCCCCGGCGAGGGCGAGGCCTCCCTCGTTCTCTCCGGCGTGGATCTCTTCGGAGCCGAGCAGGACTTCACCTGGCGCCTGCTGGCCGACAGCCCCGAGCTGCTGCTCGAAGGCGCCCAGGGCTTCTCGCTGGTGGTCCCCCCGGGCGCCCTCCGGGTCGGCAGCACCGTCGAGCACGAGGGCCTGGTGGTCGGCGCGCTCAGCGAGCCCCTGGACCTGGGGGGCGAGCTGCGATGGTCGCAGGCCGACCGCCTCGTGATCGCCGAGCGCCGCACCGCCTACGAGACCCTCTGGCCGGACGGGATCCCCGTCAGCGGCCAGGCCCCGGGCGCCTCCCAGGTCGAGGCGCGGGCCGGCGGAGTGGGCATCGCCCGCCTGGATCTGGACGAGGAGGGGGCCTTCTCGGGCGAGGTCCCGCCCCAGACCGAGGAGCTGGTCGCCCTGGCCGACGGGTACGCCGCCGGGCCCGGGCAGCCTCCCGCCGAGGAGCTGAGCCTCACCCTGGGCGCGCAGGGCCTGCTCTGGGCCCGCGCCGTCGACGAGAGCGGCGCCGACATCCCGGCCGTCCTGCTGCGCGAGGGGCGCAGCTACGCCGTGCCCGCTGGCGGCGCGGCCCTGCCGGTCGGTCCGGGGAGCGCCGAGACCTGGCTCTGGGCCGGCCCCGGCCGCGAGGCCCGCCACGTCCTCAGCCTGCCGGTCGAGGGCGAGGCCAGCCTCTCGGCGGTGCTGCGCGCCGTCGGCGAGCCCGGGGAACACCTCCTCGCCGAGCTCGACCTGCAAGGCTGGCCCGACGCCCAGGTGCGCGAGCCCGCCGCCGACATCCTGGCTCGCTCGCTGGGCCGAGGCGTCGGCTACGCTGTCCTGCTCGCCGACGACGAGGTCGCGCAGGAGGTCGCGCTCGACCCCCTGCTCGCCGGCTCCCTGGTCGCCTCGGCTGGCTCCCGGGCGGCCACCGACTCGTACGGCAGCCCCTTCGCCTGGCCCTGGCGGGCCGAGGAGACCCGCGCCGCCCACTCCGCCTCGCCCTGGCAGCGCCTGGAGGTCGGCGACCTGCTCTCGTACATGCACTACGGCGGCAACCGGGTCCTGGTCCTCGATCCGAGTACAGTTCAGGCCGTGCTCGACTCCGCCGAGCCGCTGGACCTCGAGCGCGCCACCGCCATGCGACTCGCCGACCTCGACGAGCTGGACTTCTGGCTCGATCTGCTCGCCCAGGGCTGGGCCCTGCCCGTCGTCGGGCCCTGGACCTGGGTCGAGGACGTGGACCCGCTCGCGTACGGTGCCGTCGATGTCGAGGCGGGTCTTGTGCGCGGGCGTACAGTGGCCTCGACCGGGCCTCGGATCCACCTGCGCGTGGACGGGCAGGGCCCAGGCTCGCTCGTCCTGACCGAGCAGGAGCAGGTCACGGTCCAGGTCCAGCTCTGGTCGCCGGCCTGGGCGCCGGTCGACGAGCTCGTGCTCTACGGGCCCGAGGGGGAGCTGGCGCGGGTGGCGGCGGACCGTGCGACGCTCGCCGCGGAGCTGGAGGTGCAAGTGCCGGCCGAGGGCTTCGTCGTCGCGGTGGCGCGGGGCAGTGAACGGTCGGAGCTGACCGGGGAGGTCGCGTGGGCGGTGAGCAGCGCGGTGTGGGTGGAGGGGGAGTGAGCGAGGGTAGCCGCGGACGTAGCTCGGGGTTGTGAATCACGAACGGTCGCTACGTCCGCAATTCAGGCCGAGATCGCCCCGTCGGGCCTCGAATGGCCCTCAGAATCCGCCGCAACGTCCGAATCGGGTCGATTTCGCGGACGTAGCGCCTCTCTCTGATTCACAACGGCCAGCTACGTCCGCCTCGGCCTGCCAGTCGCCGTTGCGGGTGGAGAAATGTGAACTCGAAGGCCATAGTGGGTGGAGACCTGGCCGGACCAGCTGAGGAACGCAGGAAGAGAGGAAGGCAGGAACGTCCTGCCTACTTCCCTTGTGAATGCCCGTCCGTTCAGCAGGCCTTCTTCCTGCGTTCCTCCCTTCCTGCTCTCCTGATGTCCAGGCCCCGTGTTGCCTCTGGGCACCTGGTCCCGCAATCAGAAGCCAGGCCAAGGGCGCCAAGGGAGACGGGTCGCTGCGAACGGGGGACGGTGAGGGGGATCTTCATGTTCCCGATACCCAAGCCCACCCCCCGGCCTCCTCCTGGTCCCCCGCCAGCGCCCTCGCCAGCCGCTGCGCCCCTCGCACCAGCCGCAGCGAGGGCCGCGAGAAGTCGCTGTTGGCGTCAAAGGCCAGCACTCGCCGCTCTCGCAGCGCCCGCAGCGGCGGGACTCGCGGGTCGGAGTACAGTGCGCGGGCGAAGGCGATGTTCTCGTCAAGCCCGAAGCCGCAGGCGACGAGGGCGATCACATCGGGGTCGGCGGCCTCGATCTCCTCCCAGCTCAGCCGCCGCGAGTCCAGGCCGGGCGCGCCGATCACGTCGACGCCTCCTGCCTGCGCCACCTGCTCGGGCACCCAGTGGCCCCCGGAGAAGGGCGGGTCGGACCACTCCAGCATCAGCACCCGCGGTCCGGCCGGCTGAGGCCCGGGCAGCGCCTCCCAGGTGGCCTGCACCGTGGCGATGCGGGCCTCGGCGGCGGCGAGGGCGCCGGGGAGCTGTGGCTGCACGGCGCGGGCGAGGCGGCGCAGGTCCTCCCAGATGCCAGCGACCGAGCGCCCGTCCAGGGAGAGGATCTGCACCTCGGCCAGCAGCTCGGCGGGGAGCAGGTGCAGGGCGTGGCGGACGGTCTCCTCGCCCACGGCGCAGACATCGCAGAGGCCCTGGGTGACGATCAGCCGCGGCCGCAGCTCGGCCAGCAGGACGGGATCGATCCGGTAGAGCGGCTCGCCGGCCCGGTAGGCGGCCGAGACCTGCGCGTCGATCTCGGCCTGGGTGAGACCGTGCGGCAGGATGCTGGAGGTGATGCGCGGCAGCGAGGCGACCGCCGCGGGGGTGTCGCACTCGTGGCTGACGGCGACGAGGTGGGGGAGGAGACCGAGCTCGCAGAGGAGCTCGGTGGCGCTGGGGAGGAGGCTGACGATGTGCATGGGGGCAGCTATCCCGCCCACGCCGTCCACCAGGGATCTTCGCCCGCGAGCCAGCCTTCCAGGGTCGGAACCACCGGCACATCGATCGGCAGCCCGCTGCCCGCCACGCAGCCGGGAGTGGGGACCAGCTCGATCTCGAACAGAGACATCATCAGGACCACCCCGTCGCCCAGCTCGAATGTCACCGGGAGCTGGCCGGTGTGGCGATCGCACGCGCCCTGGGTGGGGGTGCCGACGACCTTGATGTCGTCGTGAAAGGCGAGCAAGGCCACGGCGAGCTCGATGGCGGCGGAGTTGGTGGCGTCGTCGACGAACAATACAACGGGGCCGGTGTGAGGTCGGTCCACGGGCTGCATCGTGGGGGCCAGCGGGTCCCCCTCGACCCGGGTACCCGGGAAACCCGTCAGCGCCTCCTCCGGTCCGAAGGGAAAGTCGACCCGGTCGCGGTACTTGCGCGGGATGGCGCGCACCCGGGTCGAGACCGAGGACCACTGCGCGAAGGGCCGGTCGAGCAGCTTGCGTGCGACGAGCACGCCCAGCGCCCGATTGCCGCCGGCGTTGCCACGCAGGTCGACGACGATCGTCTCGTCCCCGCGCAGCTCGGCGAACCCCGCGTCCAGGCGAGCCGACCAGGCCTCGACCTCAGGGCTGCCGAAGCTCGGCAGGCGGAGATGGACCGTGTCTTCATCGGTGGTTTCCTCCCAGGTCGGCCACGGACTCTCTCCCGCCTCCGCCAGCGCCCTGGCTCCTTCGAAGTCGAGCCCGTCCACCGTCCAGGTGCGCACCTCGCCATCGGGGGACTCGGTCTCGATCGACCACACCGCCCGGGGCCCGCTGTGCCGGACCAGCAGGCTGGCGAAGGCGCGCACCGCCAGCGCCCGCCGCACCTCGGCCCGCCCCCCGTCGACCGAGGTCAGCGCGCCGAGCTCGTCGAGCCAGTCCATCGCCGGCCGGCCCTCGATCGACCGCAGCAGGGTCCCCCGCGGCAGCTCGTGGACGAAGGCGTCCACGTAGACACGCCCTTCGAGCAGGACCGGCAGCACCGGCACGATGCCCTGGAGCTCGCGCGGCGGCGTGCCGACCACGATGTGGGCGTCCCCCAGCGCGCCGGCGAGCGCCTGTGCCCCTCGGACACGCTCTTCGAAGCGGGGCTCCGCCGTGGGGTCTCGCCGGCTCGCCTCGGCCTGCACCGCGGCCCGGGCGGCCTCCAGGTCGATCATGGCAGGCGCAGGGTGGACCGCCTCGACGAAGCCGAGCGCCTCGTGCAGATCTTCGCCCCCGACCTCCCGGCGATGGGCGCAGCCGGCGAGGAGGACGGCGATGATCCAGAGTGGCCTCATGCCGCCTCCTATCCACCCGTAGCCGCGCCGCCGGCGCTATAATGAGGTCCCTACGCCAGGAGCGTCTCATGGTCTCTCTCCTCTCGCTGGCCTCTCTGGGCCTCCTCACGGGCTGCCGCGCAAAGACCGAAGGCCTGATCTGCGGGCCTGGCACGGTGGAGGTCGATGGCATGTGCGTGCCGGAGGAGGCGGATACGGACACGGACACGGACACGGACACGGATACCGACACGGACACGGACAC
>DDSR01000496.1 GCA_002343455.1 Deltaproteobacteria bacterium UBA2385
GGGGAAGGGGTCGAAGCACTTCACGTTTCGCCAGCGGGGACGATCCTCCAACGTTGAACCGGCCACCTCTGCCCACACCAGGTGTTCTCGGGATGAGAGGACACCTAGGTGATAGGACGAAGAGATAGGCAGAGCGTAGATGCTGTGATCGGGACACAACGCCATGTCCGCAAACACGAACATCCGAAACTTCGACGTCTCCGGCGTAACGATGTACCGCTCCAACCCCACTAACGCAGCCCGCAACGCCCCCCTCGCCTCGCCAAACATCCACCAGCGCTTCCGATAGGCATCCCGCTTGTTCAGATCCCGCTCCGGCTTCACCCGCTCCAACAACCACTGATACAACCTCGGATGCTGCTCCCGCGCCTCCTCCGCGCTCAGCCCGTACAGATCGATCACCCAGCGCTCCTCTCCTCCCTGGGTCAGGTCGCGTGCGTTCTTGTACGGCCGGATCACCGAAGGCAGCGCATCAAGCTCATACCCAAGCGCAGCCACCTCCTCCGCCGTCAGCCGGAAGCCCTTGCCCACCAGGTTCATGCCCTGAAACGACAACCCCTGGTTGGCCCGCAGGCGGCGCGCCCCCGCCACATCCGCCCCCGCCCGCAGATCTGCGAAGATCCTCTCCACCGCCCGCAGCTCGACCTCGACCCGGACGACCCCGCCCTCCTCCTCCACCGGCTGGCCTTCGGCCACCACCCGGCCCAGGATCGGACGCACGACATCCTCGGGCCGCGCCCCGACGGTCATGGCGATGCGCACATCGGCGCCGTCGTCCACCCAGGGGTGGTCGGGGATGGCCCAGGCCAGGACCAGGGGCTGCTTGTCGACGAGGTGCGGCTCGATCACCTTGCGGTTGAAGACCTGGGTGAGGCTGTTGGTGGTGATGAAGCCGAAGCGGCGGACCTTGCCCTGGCGCACCAGCCGGGCGGCGCGCTCCCACCAGAACATCACCAGATCGGCGGTCTGCGGGACCTCGGGCCAGGCCTTGCGCAGGGCCTCGGTGTAGCCATCTCCCAGGTATTGCCGCATCATCTTGTTGCCGACGAAGGGCGGGTTGCCGATGATGAAGTCCGCCTCGGGCCAGGGGGCCTGGCTGACCCCGTCGTAGTCCATGACGGGGACGCGGGCGGCCTCGTCGGGGATGCGCTCGCCGGTCAGGGGCGAGGTCTTCATGGTGTGCATATCCCAGACGCTGACGATCCGACCGTCCTCGTCCAGGCGGGGGCGCTCGGACGTCCAGGCCAGGACCGCGTCGCCGGAGTGAATGTTCTTGTGCTGGGCCAGCACCGGCTCGGGCGGCCGGCGATCGCCCAATGTGCGACGCTGCCACTGCAGGTAACCAAGCCACAGGACCAGCTCAGCGACCTCACGCCCTCGGGGGTTGCGCTCTATGCCGATGAACTGTGCCGGGTTGACGGTCAGGCCGCCCATGGCGAGCAGGGGCTGGGGCACGCCCAGGTCGGACATCTCGCGCAGGACCTCGCTCTCCAGGCCCTTGAGCAGATCCAGGGCGACGTAGAGGAAGTTGCCCGAGCCGCAGGCCGGATCCAGGATGCGGAGCTGGCAGAGCCGGTCGTGGAAGCTGGTCAGCAGCTCGCGGATCTGCCGATCGGCGGAGGGGTCGACGGCGGGGTTGCGGGCCCGCTCCTGGACCTGGGCCTGGACGACGACCCACTCCTCGCGCAGGGGCTCGATCAGGGTGGGCTTGACCAGGCGCTCGATGTAGGCGCGCGGGGTGAAGTGTGCGCCCAGGCGGCTGCGCTCGCGCTCGTCCAGGGCGCGCTCCAGCAGGGTGCCGAAGATGGCCGGCTCGACCTGGGACCAGTCGCAGTCGGCGGCCTCCAGCAACATCTGGAGCTGATGGCGGGAGAGCGGCAATGCCTCCAGACCGCGCAGCAGCCCGCCGTTGAAGCGCAGGAGGGTGTGAAAGCCGTGGGCGCCGCCGCGATCCATCACCTGCCAGAGCCCGGTGAGCTGCGAAGCGAAGGTCTCGGGGTGGGGCACCCACTGTTCACGAAGGGCCTTGGTGAAGATGCCCTCGGGCAGCAAGCTGACGTCCTCGGCGAACATGGTGAACAGACAGCCCATCAAGAACCGGGCGGTGACCCCCGGCGGGTGTCCGGAGCGCTCCAGCTCGCGGGCCAGGTCGGCGAGGTGGCGGGCGACCTCGCGGGTGACGCGGGCGGCGTGGCGGGCCGGGTCCTGGGAGTGGGGATCGAGGAAGGCGGTCCGCAGCCAGGCGCGCACGGCGGGGTCGGAGAGCTGGGCGAAGCTGTAGGTCCTTCGGGCGCCGTAGTCGCCCCAAGAGCCGGTGCCCGAGTAGTCGCTCCAGACCTCGAAGTGGAAGCCGATGTCGCAGGTGACCAGGTGCGGGACCTTGCGGCCAGGGAGCGCCTGGGCGTAGGCGCGGGCCTGCACGAAGGCCTTGCGCATGGCGACGTCCCAGCCGGCGGTGCCGCGGCGGGCGGTCCCGCGAGGACCGGGCACCGGTGCGCCGCTGAGATCGCCGCCGGAGGCCTGCTTGAACTCCAGGACGACCGCGCCTTCTCGGAAGAGGTCGATCCGGCAGGGGGAGTTGGAGGCGTCGTCGCGCAAGAGGGGGACATCGCGCTCGAAGGCGTACCGATCGCCGTCCTGGGAAGGGTCGGGCGCCGGCATGTCGAGGACCTCGCACAGCTCCAGGAAGAACTGCTGGGCGTGGGCGCGTTCGCGGGCCGGGGTGTTGGCCCAGCGCTGCAGGAAATCGGCAAGTTCCATCGGAGGCCTCGGGGAGGAGGCGGAGCCTACACCAGGTGGCCCCCCCTCACCCCTCCTCGCACCAGCTCCGCCCCAGCCCCGCCCGCAGCACCGCCTCCATGCTGCCCTCCTCCCGCGCCACCCCGACCAGCCTCATCCAGGCCTCCTGCCCCTGGGCCAGGTCCGCCGGCCGCCGCGCCTCCAGCCAGCGCGGATCGGGCGCCGCGCAGATCGCCGGCTGGTCGTCCCAGACGAGGTCGTTGGTGCAGCTCCCCTCCCCTCCGGGCAGGCCGTGGTCGTGCCAGGTGTGGGGGGTCAGCGGGGCCTGCCGGGTCAGCACCCGGCGCGTGCCGCCCAGGACGATGCGGTCGCCCTCGCCCAGGGTGCGCCCGCCGGCCCCCTGGCAGCCCCCGTTCTCCTCGCGGCAGGCGAATTCCAGGAAGGCCCGGTCGGCCAGCACCCAGTGGCTCATCACCGCACCGTACTCGTAGACCCCGGTCTCGGGGTTGCCGCAGGCCGCATCGCCGCCGATCGGCCCGACCTCCATCCGATCCTCGCCGCAGCGCGCGCCGGGGGCCTCGTCCCCATAGACGAAGCGGCGGTTGGCGGAGAGTCCCGCGACCGCCGCCTGCAGCTCGGTGGCGGTGCAGAGGCGCCGCCCGCCCAGGCCTCCTCGGTCCAGCAGGCGCTGCAAGGCCAGGGCCCCGCTGGGGGTGAGGCCGTCGCGGCTGTACCGGGCGCCCGGCCCGGGGAAAGGCCAGGCGTCGACGCAGACAGGCTGGACCTGGACCGAGCGGGGAGGCAGGACCGGGTCGACCTCGTTGGTCTGCACCCAGCAGGTGACGGCCCCCTCGGTGGCCGCGATGGCCGCGTCGCAGCCGGCCTCGGGCGCGACGAGGCCCTGCTTGCCGGCGGTCTCGACCCTGCCATAGGGCTGGCCGCGCATGCCGACCTGGCCCTGGCCTTCGATGAGGACCATGCCCGGCGGGCAGGGAGCGGGCGGGAGCGAGGCCCACTGCGGAGGAGGCGGGTTCGGGGGAGCGCGGCAGGACAGCGCCAGCAGCGCAGCGATCATCGTCAGAGCGACCGGGTGCCGCCGCCGCCCGAGCTCTTCTTGTTGTTCTTGTTCTTGCCCTTCTTCTTGCCCTTCTTGGAGACGAAGTCGCCGTAGTAGACCGTCGCCTGGAGGCCGAAGTGCAGCCAGTTGCCGCCGCCCTCGGCGTCCACCTTCTCGCCGTCCAGCCCGGTGAAGGTCGGGTTTCCGTTGATCGGCAGCTTGGCGAAGATGATCAGCTCTTCGGCGGTGACCTTCTGCTTGTAGAGCGCGCCCACCTGGGCCCGCAGCTCGTAGGTCGGCGTCCGCAGGGTGCCCACCGTGTCGTCGGTGAGCTTGTAGGAGCCGAAGCCCAGGCCCCCGCCGCCGAAGAGGTGCACGCCGCTGTCGCGCAGGAAGATGCGCTCGTACTCCAGGGTCCAGGACACCGAGCTGAAGCCGTTGGCGACCCCGGCGTCGAGGTGGGAGCCGAGGCGGTGATCCCCGTTGAGGTACATGACCCCGTGCAGGCCCAGGATCACGTCGCCGCGCACCGTGCCTTCGAGCTCGGAGTAGGCCGCGGGCACCGAGAGCGGGAAGCGCCCGGGGTAGACGATGGTCCCGAGCGTGCCACCGACACCCCACATCCAGGGGCCCTCCGTGGCGGCCTGGGCGGGCGCAGCAAGCAACATGGCGAGGATGGGGAGCATCATTCCTCCGGTTCCGCCGGCGGGGGCTCGGTTGAGGGAGCCTCGGTGCCGGTCGCGGGGTTGGTCGTGGTCGGGTTGCCGAATTCGTCCCGGTAGATGATCACCGGGTCGATGATGCCCTGACGTCGCATCTTGGGCGAAACTTCGATGCGTACGGCCAATCCTGGCTGAACCTGGAAGGTCTGCGTGGCGAAGGTGTAGCTGCCGCTGGGCAGGAGGCCGACGAAGATCCCGTCGGCCTGAGCGCTCTCGACGGCCGCTTCGACGGCCTTGCGCTGGTTGGGATCGAAGGGCATCTCGGCGGCGGTCAGCTCGGCGCCACGCGCCGGCACCGTGACCAGCTGGACCTGGCCGTAGTTGTTGTCGATCTCCCACAGCCAGTTCAGCACGTCCTTGGTGGGCTTTATCGCCGCGGCGAGGCGCAGGCGCTCGTAGCAGCGGCCGACGTCGCCGGCCTCCCGGGCGGCGGTGGCCCCGTGCACATGGTCCTCGAAGCGCATGGGCACGCCGAGGCGCTCGAGCTCGCGGTACTTGCGTTCGACGCCGCTCCAGACCTGCCGGTTGGCCAGCTTGTCCAGCTCGTCCGAGAGGCGATCGGACTCGGCCTGGGAGAGGTCCTTGGCCGAGGCGGCGCCGGGCAGGACGAGGAGCCCGACGAGGACGAGCAGGGGGATCCAGTCGAGACGAGGCATGCAGTCCTGCTATCGGGTCGGGGGATGTCTTCAACTCGGAGCCCGCCGAAAAGGTTCCGCTGGCCGAGCGTTCCGCGCGCTCGACCCCGCCCCGTCCGGGCATTCGGGATAGCCGCCCCCGATGGATCGCGCTCGCCCTCGTCCCTTCGAGCTTCATCATCAGGAGGCCCTCCCGCACGGCATCCTGGCCGCGGTGAGCATCCCGGACTCGCCCGAGCCGGCGCCCGACTCGGTCGTGGACCAGCTGCGACCCGAAGAGCGTGAGCACTGCCGCGGGCTTCGCGGCTACACCCACGGCCAGTGGGTCGGGGCGCGCCTCGCCGCTGCCCACGCCGCCCGACACCTGGGGGTGCAGCTCGGCCCCCTGCTCAACGACGAGCGCGGTGCACCGCTGGTCTCGCCCTCCTCCGGGCTGGTGGTGTCCATCTCGCACAAGCGAGACCTCGCCGTCGCCCTGGTCGCCCGCGCCAGCAACGGCTCGATCGGGGTCGACATCGAGGACTTCGCCCCGGCGCGGATGTCGGTCGCCGAGCGGGTCCTGCGCCCCGACGAGCTGCGCGAGGTGATGGCGATGCCCGAAGAGCGCCGCTGGGGGGCCGTGGTCATGCGCTTCAGCGTCAAGGAGGCCATCTACAAGGCGCTGGCGCCGACCTTGCGCCGCTACATCGACTTCTCCGAGGCCGAGGTCTCCCTGGAGCGCGAGGGCCTGATGCGCGTGCGCCTGGAGCTGGCGCAGGGCGAGCCCGCGCCCCACCTGGACGCCCGCATCACCTGGCTCCCGGGGCGGGTCGTCTCGACGGTGCGGGCGCGCTGGTCGTGACCATGGCTTGCCGTCGAGCGCCCGCGCCTCGCTATACTCCCGGACCAACCTCTCAGGAGATCTGATGGAATCGACCGCTACGGTCCAGGAGCTCTTCAAGCGCTGGCGGAACGAAGGCGACGCGGACGCTGGGATGGAGATGGCCCAGAAGTTCAGCGACTGGTACTACGCCATCACCGCGGCACGCTTGGGAGACCGCCTGGGCCGCCCCCCGCTGGAAGCCGCCTGCCAGGCCTTCGAGAGCGGCATCGTCCAGGTCACCCGGACCAGCGAGCTGGTGGACTGGGCCTGGAACCTGGTGGAGCGCTCGACCTCGGCGGTCGGCAGCCGGGTCAATGGCGGCGACTTCCCCAACGCCCTCACCGGCAATCGCTCCCCGACGGCGCTGATCCAGACCGTCGGGCCCCGCATGAACCCCGTGCAGGTCCAGCTCCTCCGCGCCACCTTCGACCCGACCGTCAGCTCGGACGACCTCTCCGTCCTCGCCGAGGACAACGGCGGGATGCCCCTGGCCATCCTGCAGGCCCGCTACGAGCTGAAGCGCCTGCTCTCCAGCCAGTGCCAGGTGCCCTTCCAGGTCCTGCCCGCCAGCCCCAACCTCGACCTCGCCCCCCTTCCCCTCTACGAGTCTGCCCGGATGGGCTCGACCGACGAAGAGGGCGCCTTCGAGAAGTGGCTGATCTCCGATCTCGAGCTCTGCAAGGACGTGGCGGAGTTCTCGGCCTTCGCGCACGCCCTGCGGGTGGGCGCGCTCAACGGCGTCTCGGCCGCCCCCGTCGCGCCCGTCGCCGAGCGCAAGGATCCCGCGGCCCCGATCGCCCCGCCGCAGGCCGGCTCGACGCAGCCAGCCACGCCGCCGGTCGAGGCCGCCGAGCCCGATGAGCCCGGCTCCAGCGGCGGAGGCAGCCGCAGCGTGATCCTGCTGGGGCTGCTGTTCGTGATCGCCTTCCTGGTCGTCCTGGTGCTCGGGCTGGTCTTCATGCGATGAGCGGCGACGAGCTGCCGCCGGCGACCTGGGGCGCGGGCGTCGACGCGGAGGCGATGAGCCGGCTCCGGCTGGACAAGGGCCGGGAGGCGCTGGAGCAGGGTGATCCGGGCCTGGCCCTGGTCGAGGCCGAAGAGCTGCTGGATGGCGACCCCGCGCACGAGGAGGCGCTCTGGCTGGCGGCGGAGGCGGCCTTCGAGCTGGGCGCCAACTTCACCGCCGTCGCGGCGCTGGAGCCCCTGCTCGCCCAGCGCCCGATGGCGGCCGAGGCCTGGTCCCTGCTCTCCCGGTGCCGCCTCGAAGGGATGGAGCTGGAGGAGGCCGAGCAGGCGGCGCGCCGCTGCCTCGCGCTGAGCCCCGAGCGGGCCCACGACGAAGGGCAGGCCTGGTTCGTCCTGGGGATCATCGGTCGACAGCGGGGCGAGCCCGACTTCAAGGAGGCGCTCCGACGGGCCGCCGATCGGGACCCAGGCTGTTTCGCCCCGCGACAGCCCAGCGACCCGGCGGCCTGGCGGGCGGCCCTGCCCAAGGCCCTCCTACGGCTGCCGCCCTCGCTGCGCTCCTTGTTCGCCTCCATCTCGATCGAGCTCCGCTCCTTCCCCGCCAACGACGACCTCGAGCTCCGCGGCGTGCCCCTGTCCCCGCTGGTGCCCTGCCAGATGCTGGCTCCTCATCCTCCGCCCGAGCTGCCTCCCGCGCGGATCGCCCTCTACACGGACAACCTGCACCCGGACTCTCCCGAGGACGAGGACCTCGCCCGGTCGATCGTCTGGGCCCTGTCCGACCTGGCCGGGCTCTGGGCGCCCCTCGATCTGGACCTCTTCAGCGAAGAGTGATCGACTCGACCCAGAGGTTCCGGTCGCAGTCCTCGGTGACGAGGTCCTCGCGGAAGGCCAGGTGAAGCCGCTGCGGTCCGGGCGCCAGGGGCCAGTCGAGCTGCACCGTGCCGACGGCCTCGGGCAGGCGCAGGCGCTCGATGCGAGCCCCGACCCGCAGCTCCAGCTCGGCCGGCCCCTGGCAGGGCTCGGCGCGCCCTTCGACCCGGATCCCCTGGACCGGCTCGTCGAGCTCCAGGTCGAAGGAGCGAGCCCCCTCGGTGAGCAAGGCCCAGTGCAGGTCCAGGCGGCCGGGCAGGCGAGGCGTGTCGGCCGGCGCCTGGCGGGGCGCGTCGACCGTGGGCTCGTGCCCCTGGTCGCGCTGGAGGAGGGCGAAGGTCCAGGCGACCTGCGGATCCGAGCGCCCCGCCCAGAGCAGCCGCAAGGCCTCACCCCCGCGTCCGCGACGCTCCAGGGAGAGGCCGATGGCACGACGGTGTGGGGCGGTCAGCGAGGCGCCCTCGGGTCTCCAGCCCGCGTCGAGCAGGGTCTCCGGGTCGAGCGGGGCCTCCAGCAGCGCCAGGGCGAGGACGTGGTTGGTCGGGTCGAGGCGGAGCGCCTCCAGGCCCAGCGCGGGCGAGGAGGCCAGTGCGGCGGCGTGATGGGCCAGCAGCCCCGCCGCGCGCGCGCGGTGGAGGTCGTCGGTGTCGGTCGGGGGGCGGGCCAGGTCGGCCATCGCCAGCAGGCGCAGACCGACCGCCAGCAGCAGGGCGAGGCTGGCAGGGCGCGCCGCGGAGGACGGCAGGCCCAGGCTGGCCCCGCCGGCGAGCACGACCAGCCCCAAGCTGCCCGCGATCGGGATCCCCGCCGGGGCGCCGGGCGCGAGCAGGGCGCGCAGCCCCAGGACCAGGCCGCCCGCCAGGAGGAGCAGGCGCAGGCGGCGACCCTCGGGCTGGGCGAGGCCCAGGCCCAGCAGGACCAGGCAGAGGGCCGCGAAGACCGCCTGGATCAGCGGCGAAGGGCTCCCCTCACCGACGAGCCCGGCGGCGCTCAGCCAGAGGGGCAGGGCGCCGATCGTGAGGAAGCGGGAGGCCAGCGGGCGGGGCGCGGCCACCCCGACGATCAGGGCGAGCGCGCCGACCCCCACCAGGGCCAGCGGCGGCAGGGGCGGCCCCGAGGCGGACAGCAGGGTGAGGGCGCCCCAGGCCAGCGCCGCGGGCGCCGCGCCGGAGCGCGCTACTCCCACTCGATGGTGGCGGGGGGCTTGCTGCTGATGTCGTAGCAGACCCGGTTGATGCCGCGCACCTCGTTGATGATGCGGTTGGAGACGCGCTCCAGCAGCTCCCAGGGCAGCCGGGCCACGCGCGCCGTCATGCCGTCGCTGCTGACCACCGCCCGCACGGCGCAGACCTGCTCGTAGGTGCGGGCGTCACCCATGACCCCCACGCTGCGCACCGGCAGCAGCACGGCGAAGGCCTGCCAGATCTCGCGGGTGAGGCCGGCGGCCTCGACCTCGGACGTGACGATGGCGTCGGCCTCTTGCAGCAGGGCCACGTTGTCGGCGTCGATCTCGCCCAGGATGCGCACCGCCAGGCCGGGGCCGGGGAAGGGCTGCCGCCAGACCCGGCGGGGGGAGAGGCCCAGCTCTTCGCCCAGGGCCCGGGCCTCGTCCTTGAAGAGCTCGCGCAAGGGCTCGATCAGCTTGAGGTCCATCAGCTCGGGGAGGCCGCCGACGTTGTGGTGGCTCTTGATGGTGGCCGAGGGGCCGCGGACCGAGACCGACTCGATGACGTCGGGGTAGAGCGTGCCTTGCGCCAGGAACTTCGCCCCGCCCCCCCGGCGGAGCGAGGGATCGTCGAGGGTGGCGCTCTTGAACACCTCGATGAACCGGTGCCCGATGCGTCGGCGTTTTTCCTGCGGGTCGTCGATGCCGGCGAGGTCGCCCAGGAACTTGGCCTCGGCGTCGATGACGCGCAGGTCGATGTGGAAGTGGTCGCGGAAGGTGGACTCGACGTACGCCCGTTCGCCGGCGCGCAGCAGCCCGGTGTCGACGAAGATGCAGGTGA
>DDSR01000380.1 GCA_002343455.1 Deltaproteobacteria bacterium UBA2385
TCGGCCTCGTAGCGGTCCATCGTCAGGAGCATCCGGCCGCCACCGCTGGCGATGGCGTAGTCCAGCCGGCTGGCGGCCAGCCGCTCCTCCAGGGGCTGGAACCAGCGCAGGGCGCTGCGCGGGGCCACGTCCCGCCCGTCGCTCAGCGCGTGGACCCGCAGGCGGCGGACCCCCTCGAGCTGGGCCTGGTCGATCAGGGCGAGGAGGTGGTCGATGTGGCTGTGGACGTTGCCGTTGGAGACCAGGCCAAGAAGGTGCAGGGTCCCCCCCGCCTTGGTCGAGGCGATCACCTGCCGCCAGGCGTCGGACTGCCAGATGGCCCCGCTCTGGATGGCGGCGTTGACCAGCTTGGCGCCCTGGTCGAAGACCCGGCCGGCCCCCATCGCGTTGTGGCCGACCTCGCTGTTGCCCATGTCCTCGTCCGAGGGCATCCCGACGGCGGTGCCGTGGGCCTGCAGCAGGCCCCAGGGGTAGCGCTGGAGCAGATCGTCCAGGCAAGGCGTCTTGGCGAGGAAGACGGCGTCCCCCTCGTCGCGTCGGCCCCAGCCGACGCCGTCGAGGATCAGGAGCACGATCGGAGAGTGAGGCATGGGGCACCGGATTGGGAGTTCGGTAGTCCCTATCCGCCCAGCCCGCCCAGTCGCCGCGCGGCGGCGGGCGATATGCTGCCGCGCGGGAGGAGCGAGGCATGAAGGCTCGAGTGGTGATCATCGGAGCCGGCATCACCGGGGCGCTGACCGCCTGGCGCCTCGCCCGCGCCGGCTACGCTGTGACCGTCCTCGAGGCCCGCCATGTCGGAGCGGGCTCCTCCTCGCGGACCGCGGCGGGGATCCGGCAGCAGTTCTCGACCCCCGAGACCGTGCTGGGCATGCGCTACTCGGTCGACTTTTTCCGCCGCTTCACCCAGGAGGTGGGGGGCAGCGACTCGCCGCTGGTGCAGAGCGGCTACCTCTTCCTGCTGGGCGACGATGCAGCGGTCGACGCCGCCGCCGGCCGGGTGCGGCTGCAGCGCTCCTGCGGCCTGGACGAGGTCGAGCTGCTCGATGCCCGGGCCGCGGCCGGCCGCTTCCCCTGGCTGGACCCCGACGCCATCGCCGGCGCGACCTGGTGCCCCAGCGACGGCTTTCTGCGGCCCGAGCTGGTCTACAACGAGGCCATCGACGCCGCTCGCCGCTTGGGGGCGGAGCTGCTCCAAGGGGCTGAGGTCCAGGAGGCCCGCCACCGCGGCGGCCGGCTGGTGGCGGTCCGGGCCGGCGACCGCTGGATCGGGGCCGACGTCGTCGTCGACGCCACCAACGCCTGGTCGCCACGGCTCGCGCGGCTCCTCGGCGGGGTCGAGCTGCCCATCCTGCCGCTGAAGCGCTACCTCTGGTTCCTGGACCGGGGTGCCCAGGTCAGCGCCGAGCTGCTGGCCTCGCTCCCCCTGATCATCGCGCCCGGCGGGGCCTATTGCCGGCCCGAGAACGCCCACTCGCTGCTGCTCGGCTACGCCCACGACACCCCCGCCGAGCCCGACTTCCGGCACGAGGACCAGGACCGGATCGACCCGCAGGCCTTCCATCGCGGCGCCGAGGATGGGCTGGCGGTCCAGGCCTGGCTCGCCATGGCCGAGGTCGTCCCCGCGCTGGCCGACCTGGCGGGCTTTCGGGCCACCACCAGCGGCTTCTACGGCACCACCCCCGACCACAACCCCTTCCTGGGCTACGATCCGCAGGTCGACAACCTCGTCCGGCTGGTCGGCTTCTCCGGCCACGGCGCCATGTTCGGCCCCTTCAGCTCTGCGGTCGGCCTCGCCCTGATCGAGGGCGGCGCCGACCTCGCCGATCTGCCCGTCCTCGACCGCGCCGTCTCGCTGCTGCCCTTCCGCCTGGACCGGCAGTTCCAGCACGGCGAGGCCATGGTGATCTGAGCGGGGGTGATCTGAGCGGGGGTGATCTGAGCGGGGAGGGTAGAGCGGCGGCCGCTGTGTTAGCCCGGGCTCCCTCTCGTGCCCCGGGGCATCCCGATGACCGATACCGCCGTTCTCTCCGCCGAGCCGACCCCCGAAGAGCTGAAGCTCGCCTACCGGGTGGCGGTCCGCTCTCGCGCCACCGAAGAGCACATCGTCCGGCTGGTCAGCCGGGGCGAGGTCAAGTTCGCCATCTGGGGTCCCGGGGAGGAGGTCCACGGCACGGCGACGGCCCTGGCGCTGTCAAGGGTGACCGACCCGGGGCGCTTCGGGATCGTGCCGCATTACCGCTCGGGCGCGCTCTGCGGGATGTGGTGCGAGCTCAACGGGCGCGAGGGCTTCACCCTGGACGTGCTGCGCCAGCAGTTCAGCCGGGCGACCGACCTGATGAGCCAGGGCCGCCAGATGGTCTACCACCTCGACATGCGCGAGGCGGGCATCCTGCCCGTCCAGAGCCCGGTCGGCATGCAGCTGGGCAAAGCGGCCGGCTATGCCATGGGCTTCAAGGTCAAGGGGGTCAAGGACGGCCTCACCATGGGCATCATCGGCGACGGCACCTCCGCCGAGGGCGATCTGCACGACGCCCTCAACGCCGCCAGCGTCTGGTCCCTGCCCTTCATCACGATGGTGACCGACAACCGGGTCGCCATCAGCACCACCCCCGAAGAGGGGCGGGGCATCAAGGACTTCGAGGCCTACGCCCGCGGCTTCGGGGTGCGCTTCTTCTCCTGCGACGGGCGCGACTTCTGGCAGGTCTTCCAGACCACGCTGGAGTGCGCCACCTATGTGCGCGACCAGCAGGCGCCGGCCTTCCTCTACGTCCACGACCTGCCCCGCTTCAACGGCCACAGCTCGGCGGCCGACGTCACCTTCGACCTGACCCAGGACGATCCGCTGATCGCCTTCGGCGAGGCCCTGGTGGCCCGCGGCCTGCTGCGTCCCGAGGAGATCCTGCGCCGGCAGGTAGGCGAGGGTCGCGACTTCTTCGCCCACCACGTCCTGGGCGAGGTGATGGCCGCCGAGAACCAGACCGTCGCCGACCTGATCGACATGGTGCGCGGCGAGCCCGAGCCCTCGCCCGACGGCCTGATGGAGCACATCTACCCGCCCTTCCCCCAGGTCCATGAGCAGGCGGGGCCCGGTCAGACCAACATCAGCTACGGCGGCGCCATCCGCTCGGCGCTGGACCAGATCCTCAGCCACAAGAACGGGGTCATCTGGGGGCAGGACGTGGCCCGGCTGGGCGGCGTCATGCAGGCCACCGCCGGGCTCAAGGCGAAGCACCCGAACCGCATCATCGACGCCCCCCTCAACGAGCCACTCATCCTCGGCACGGCCTGCGGGGCGGGTCTGCACAAGGACCTCGTGGTCCTGCCCGAGATCCAGTTCGGGGACTACACGCTCAACGCCTTCCACTGGCTGGTGCACATGGGCAACCTGCACTGGTGCACCGCGGGCAACAGCGTCATGGCGACCATCCTGCGCACCCCGGTCGACCCCTTCGGCGGCGGCGCGGTCTACCACTCGATGTCGATCGACGGCTACTTCACGCCGATCCCAGGCCTGGTCATCCTGATGCCCTCGACCAGCTTCGACGTCTACGGCCTGCTGATGACCGCGGCGGAGTACCGCGGTCCGGTAGTCTGCCTCGAGCCCAAGTGGATGTACCGGCAGGCGCTCGGTCCGGCCTTCCCCGGCGAGCCGACCGAGGCGGGCGAGGTCGCCGCCTTGAAGCGCTCGATCATGCGGGGCGAGGTCCCCGAGATCGACCCCTCGGTGCGGGTGCCCTTCGGCAAGGCCGCCCTGCGCCGCGCGGGCACCGACATCAGCATCGTCGCCTGGGGGCGGGCCGTCTGGACCGCCATGAAGGCCGCCGAGCAGCTGGCCGCCGACGGCATCGAGGCCGAGGTGATCGACCTGCGCATGCTGCGCCCGCTGGACATGGCCACCGTGGCGGCCAGCGTGGCGCGCACACGCCGCGTGGTGATCGTCGACGAGGGCTGGAAGAGCGGCGGCATCGGCGCCGAGATCGCCGCCCGGCTGGCCGAGGAGTCGCTGTACGAGCTGGACGCCCCGGTGCGCCGCGTGGCCACGCGCGAGGTGCCGGTGCCCTATGCCGCGCACCTGGAGGCCGCCGCGCTGCCCGCCGTGGAGGCGGTGGTCGACGCCGCACGCGGCCTGGTGCCGCGGCGCTGAAGACGGGCACGCCGATGGCCGACTTCCTGATGCCCGCGCTGGGCGCCGACATGGAGACCGGCACCGTGGTCGAGTGGCGCGTGCACGCCGGCGACCGCGTGCGCCCGGGCGACGTGGTCGCCGTGGTCGAGACGCACAAGGGTGCGATCGACGTCGA
>DDSR01000104.1 GCA_002343455.1 Deltaproteobacteria bacterium UBA2385
GTCTGCTGGAGCGTCTGGATCATCAGCTCCAGCTCGGCCCAGTTGCCCTGCATGGCGTTCATCGCCACCATCATGATGTTGGCGCCGGCCGAAAACGCGTTGCCGCCCTGGTTGCCGATGACCAGGGCCTCCCACTTGTCGGCCTCCAGCTCGTCGAGGGCCTGGATCATCATCCCGACGATGCCGTCGTCGAGCGCGTTCATCTTCGAGCGGAAGGAGAGGCCCAACACGCCCTCGCCCAGGTCGTAGAGCTCGGCGGAGGGGTTGTAGGCGACCACCTTGCCGGCCGCCTTCAGGTCGGGCAGCAGCAGCCAGGTCGAGGGCTGCGGCACGTCGACCGCGCTGTCGGTGAGCGGATCCCAGCAGCTCATCCGGCCATCGCTCTCGCGCTGGTAGAAGCTGCCCCGGCCCGAGGCGAGCATACGATCGACCCAGGCGGGCACCTGCAGGCCGTCGGCCTTCATCCGGGCCACCGACTCGGCGACGCCGATGGCGTCCCAGCTCTCGAAGGGGCCCATGTCCCAGGCGAAGCCCCAGCGCATCGAGCGGTCGATGTTGACGATGTCGTCGGCGATCTCGGGGATGCGCGCGGCGCTGTAGATCAGCGTGTCCGCGGTCACGGCCCAGGCGAAGCGCGCGGCGGCGTCGTCCCCGGCCAGCACCGCCTTGACCTTGGCGGCGACCGTCTCCTTGTTGCGGGCCTTGCCCAGGCTGTCGAAGCGCACCTTCTGCGAGGGCAGGTACTCGCCGCTCTGGAGATCGCGGGCCAGGATCAGGCGCTCGCCGTTGGGGCCCTTGCTCTTCTGGTAGAAGCCCTTGCCGCCCTTGTCGCCGGTCGCGCCCTCGGCCACCATCCGGTCCAGCCAGGCCGGGACCTGGAAGCGCTCCCGCATCTCGTCGTCGGGGCAGCTGTCGTAGACGGTGCGCAGGACGTGGGCGAGCGTGTCGTTGCCGACCAGGTCGGCGGTGCGGAAGACGGCCGACTTGGGCCGCCCCATGGCCGGGCCGAAGACCGCGTCGACCGCCTCGATCGACAGGCCGTGGGCGCCCATATGGTGGAAGACGCTGACCATGCCGAAGGTGCCGATGCGGTTGGCGATGAAGTTCGGCGTGTCCTTGGCGAAGACGATGCCCTTGCCCAGCCGCCGCCCGAAGTCCGCCACCGACTGGCCCACAGCCGGCAGGGTCTGCGGGCCCAGCACCAGCTCCAGCAGCCGCATGTAGCGGACCGGGTTGAAGAAGTGCATCACCAGGAAGTGCTGGGCCATCTCGGCGGGCATGGCCGCGGCCATCTCGTCCAGGCTGAGGCCCGAGGTGTTCGTGGCGACGATGCTGCCGGGCTTGCGGTTCTTGGCCACCCAGTCGAAGACGATCGTCTTGACCTTCATGTTCTCGACCACCGCCTCGATGATCAGATCGCAGTCGGCCAGCAGGGCGCCGTCGTCCTCGTAGTTGGCCGGGGTGATCAGCGAGGAGAGCGAGGCCTTGTAGAAGGCCGCCGGCTTGAGCTTGGTGGCGTTGACGATGCCGTCGATGGCCAGCTTGCTGCGCGGCGCGCCCGCGGGCAGGTCCCGCGGCACGATGTCGAAGAGCACCGAGGGCACGCCGGCGTTGCTGAGGTGGGCGGCGATGCCCTGGCCCATGACGCCGGCCCCGAGGACGGCGACCTTGCGGATGGGGAGGCGGATCGGGAGAGAGGTGCTCACGGCGGCTCCGGGGTGGATGAATGAGCGTTCATTCAGGAGCCGGCTCTTATCCTACGGTCGCCTATCGGCCACGGTCAGACGCTCGGGTTTTGAGGTTCTCCGCGCAGCCTCGCCTCGAGCTCCTCCAAGCGCGCGTCCCCGGGGAACGCGATCCGGGCGCGGGCGAGGCGGGTCCGGGCGCGCTCCCGGGCCCCCGAGTCGATCATCTGCTCGATGACCACGCGCTCCAGGTCGACGTTGCGGGGCAGCGGGCCGTCGAGCTCCTCGCTCAGCCGGTGCTGGTCGGCCGGACGCGCGCCCGTCTCCTGCAGCCGCAGCAGGGCCAGGCGGGCGAGGCGGAGCTGCCCTCGGCGGATGGCCTCGTCGGCGATGGCCACCGTCCCGACCGGGTTGTCCCGGACCAGGTCCAGGATCGCCTGGGTCTGCACCTGGCGCTCCGGCGCGTCCAGCATGCTGAGCCGGCCGACCCGCTTCCGCGCCTGCCCGGTGTGGATGTTGCGCAGGATGGCTGGCCCCAGCAGCAGCAGGACCGCGCCCACGGCCACGGGCAGCATCCACGGACGCGGGCTGAGGCCGACCGCCTCCATCAGCATTCGGATCAAGGAGGTGAGGGCGTCGAAGCGGCCCATCGGGAAACCCTGATCTTCTTTCGATGGAGCCGGTTCTACTCGCCGTAGACGATGGCGGCGTCGGGGGTGGTCGGCGCGCTGGTCGCGGCCATGATGGCAGAGAGGCCCAGCCAGGCGAAGGCGAGCAGCAGGAACGCGGTGAGGAGCGAGGAAGTAGCGGGCGCTTCTTCGTGCTTGACGGTCAGGGAACGGGCCATGGGGAGCTCCAGCAGCGGACAGATGCAGCGGCAGAGGGGAGGGCGGGCCAGGGGCAGGAGGCTTGGCGCGTCAAGGACACTTGCATAAGCCGTGCCGACCCGAAGTGGGCGCGGCATCTCCCGCCCTGTGCCATCCTCCGCCCATGCCGCGTGTCCTTCACATCCCGTGCGACCTTGCCGGTGGCGGCGCCGAGCGCCTCGTGCTGGACCTCTGCCGCCGGGCCTCGCCCGCCTTCGAGCACGCCGTCGCGCCGCTGCACCGCACGGGCAGCCTGCGCGCCTTGTTCCAGGCCGCCGGCGTCCCGATCCACGACCTGGGGCGCTGGCGCGGTGGGCCCGGCGGGCTGGCCCTGGCCCGCATCGCGCGCTTGAGCCGGGAGTTCGACATCGTCCACACCCACCTCTGGGCCGGGGACGTCTGGGGCCGGCTGGGGGCGGGCCTGGCCGGCCACCGTGCCGTGCTGGCTACCGAGCACAACACCCGCCCCGAGGACTCCTGGCGCCAGGCCCTCAGCGTGGCGCTCGCCCCCCTCTCGCACCGCGTCGTCGCCGTCAGCCAGGCCGCCCGCGGGGTGCTCCTCGCCGCCGGTGTGGCCCCGGGTCGGGTCTCGGTGATCGAGAACGGCGTCGACCTCTCCCGCTTCCGGCCCGCCCCTCGGCCGCAGGGGCAGGTCCGGACCGTGCTGGCGATCGGCCGCCTCGTGCCCCAGAAGGGCTTCGATCTCCTGGTCCAGGCCATGGCCGAGCTCCCCGAGCTGGAGCTCCTGATCGTCGGGGAGGGCCCCGATGCCAGCAGGCTCCGCGGCCCCCGGATCGCGCTGCGAGGGTGGGTCTCCGATGTGCCCGCCCTGCTCGCCCAGGCTGAGCTGCTGGTCGTCCCCAGCCGCTGGGAGGGCTTCGGCCTGGTCGCGGTCGAGGCCATGGCGGCGGGCGTTCCGCTGATCGCCAGCGACGTGCCCGGCCTGCGCGAGGTGCTCGGCGAGGCCGCCGTGCGGGTCCCGCCCGGCGATGTAGGTGCGCTGGCAGAGGCCATCCGCGCGGTCGGCGCGGACCCCGAGCGCCGCTGCCGGATGCAGGAGGAGGGCCTGCGCCAGGCGGCCCGCTTCCGGATCGAGCGCTGCGTCGAGGACTACGAGCGCCTCTATGCCGAGCTTCTCACCGCCTCTTGACCCCGGGCCGCCCGCGCGTGGGCCATCCTGCCGGCGGAGGTGGACGTTGCCGGCCTGGCGGATGCAGAAGATCGTAGAGGAGGAGGGAGCGACGCAGGAGGAGCGGCTCCAGCGGGTGCTGATGGACGAGACCGACCTTCGCCTGCGGGCGCGCGCCCATCTGGAGCTGGCTCGCCTCAGTCTGGCCGACGGCAAGGTCGAGGGCAGCGTGCGCCACCTGCGCGAGGCCCTGATGCTGGACCGCCGGCTGGACGCCGCTCGCCAGATGCTGCAGGAGCTGGGCGAGGCCTCGCGGGTCGTCGAGGCGCCCGGCGACCGGAAGAGCGCGGTCCGCGCCCTGCTGAGCCGGGTCCGCCGGAGCTGAGCGCGCTCAGTCCAGGTTGACCGAGGCCTCCTGGTGGATCTCCACCGTGTAGCCCTGCGCGGCCCACTCGCCGCCGACCGAGCGGGCCCAGGTGTCGATGCTGCCGGGCACCAGGGGCTCGGCGCTGATCACGATCGGCCAGGCGCCTTCTTCCATCGTGCACTTCTTCAGCCGGCCCTTGTAGTTGCCCATGGCCGGCACCGCCTCGTCCGTGACGATCCAGCGCTTGCCGGGCTCGGCGATCACCGCGGTGTGCAGGATGGCCGTCTTCACGCCCTTGCACTCGCCGCGCTCGATGGCCATCCCGCCCCAGGTGAAGACACCGTTCTTGACCCGGTCGGGGAAGACCACCGGCAGCAGGCTGGCGGCCGAGGCGTCCGCGCCCGTGGCGACGAGGCGCTCGGCGACGGCGCGGGCCTGCTCGGGCGAGGCGCTCTTGGCGATGTCGACCAGCGCGGCCTCGATGGCGGCCTGGTTCTCGGCGCTGATCTGTGCGCCGAGCTTGGGGGCGACCGCCTCCTCCATCTTGAGCAGGATGGCGTCGAAGGGGCCGTCGTTGAGGGCGACCAGGGCGGCCGTCTTGAGCTGGGGCAGGGCCTCGGCCCGCTTCTGCCCGATGTAGATGCCCAGGAGCTGCTCGTACTTCTCGTCGTAGGAGCCCTTGGGGGGGGTGGTCACGCGCTCCTCCATCCAGGCCTGCATCTCGGGGGTGTCGCAGGTCAGGAAGGCGTCGTCCCACTGCTGGAAGTCCAGGCCGCGCAGCCCGACGTAGGCCCCCTGCAGGAAGGTGACGACCTTGGGGTTGCTGGCGCAGGCCTCGCCCACCTGGCCCGAGATGATGTCCCGGGTCGAGTAGTCCGAGATGCGGCCCAGCATCGTCCACACCGGGTTCCAGATGTCGCGGTTGATGGCCACCAGCGAGAGCTGCACCAGCACCTCGCTGTCGGTGGCCCGGCTGAGGAAGCGCGGGAAGGCCGCGGAGGCCTCGTCGCTGCTGCAGGCGGCGGCGGCCTCGAAGGCCTTGGGCAGGTCGGCGACCGGAGCGGTGTCGGCCTTCTTGATCTGGGCGTCGCACTTGCCAGCGGCCGCGGTCGGAGAGAGGGCGGCGAAGACGACGGCGAGCGGAACGATCATGGGGGTGGACTCCAGTGGAGTGTGGGGGCCGGATGGAGAGAGGTGCGCCGCTTAGCAGGAGGGATGCGCGGCGTCCAAGATCAGGCAGCCGAGGAGCGGACACATCAGCGCCCCCGACTGTTCCCCCCAGCGCCCCAGCGCCCCAGCGCCCCAGTCCCCCAGCTTGCAGGTCCTGGGAGGCTGCGCTAACTTCGGACGGTCCACCCACGGCCTGCGGGCCAATGGAGCGCGAATGAAGCTCGTCTTCCCCGTCCTCGCCTTCTTGAGCGTGTTCGCCCTCAGCGCCAGCGCCTCGGACCCGGCGGCCCCCGCGGCCGAGACCCCCGCGGCCGAGACCCCCGCGGCCGAGACCCCTGCGGCCGAGACCCCCGCGGCCGAGGCCCCCGCGGCCGAGACCCCTGCGGCCGAGACCCCCGCGACCGCGACGGCGCCTGCGGCTCCGCCGGCCTGCGAGACCCTCGAAGGCGAAGCCAAGACCGCCTGCGAGGCGGCCAAGGCCTCGGCCTCGACCGAAGGCAAGAAGAAGAAGAAGATGAAGGCCTCCACCGACAACCGGATGGAGAGCTACGACAGCGACGAGTAGCCCTCGTCCTCGTCCCACACGCAGGGGGCCGGCTCCATCCGGGGGGCGGCCCCCTCTGCGTTCGCCTCTCGGGCCGAGAGCAGCGCTCAGGCCAGGATCATCCGCGTGTAGGCGCCTACGAAGAAGGTCAGGATGATCAGCCCGATGAAGGTCTCGATCGTGTTGAGGTAGCGGAGCCGGCCGTTGTCGTGGCCGATGTCCCAGCCGGTGTTGAAGGCGCCGAAGCTCTGCAGGGAGACGAAGAAGAGGCCGATCATCGGGACCTCGCGGACCGGGACGTCGTCGCCGTCGTAGCTGAGGATCGAGTCCGGGCAGAGGAGCCGATACAGCAGGGCGAAGAGGCCGCAGACGAAGAGCGAGGTGAAGGCGAGGTTGCCCAGGTTGACGCCCCAGCCGAAGCCGATCTCGAAGAGCATGCGCGCCAGCACCCAGTAGGCGAAGCCGACGGCGCCTCCCTGGCGAAGGCGGGCCTCGGCCTCGGTGTGCTTGATCCACCAGTAGGCCCAGTCCTCGTCCCCGGTCATGGCCCGGTCGCCGAAGCTCTGCTTCAGCGCGACATACTCGTCCATCAGCCGGGAGGCGCAGATCGTGCGCAGCTCCTCGTCGGAGACCGGCCCGCTCATCTGGATCCGGCGAACCCGGGGATCGTCCTCCACCGCCTCGCCGTCCAGGCAGCGCTTGTAGAAGAGGCGGTGTTGTTCGCCGGCCTGCCACAGCCAGCTCCAGTCCTCGTTCTCCACCACCTGGTCGCGGTTGATCTGTACGCTGGCCATCTCGGAGGCGTAGAACGAGATGTCGGCGTCCTCCTCGAAGGTGGCGTCGGTCAGCACCAGCCGCCCGGCGACGTTGGCGTCATCCAGGATCAGGTTGCTGTGAAAGCTCGCTTCCAGGAAGGAGAGCTCGCTGGCGAACATCGTGCTGAAGTCGGCCCGGCTGTAGAAGACCGCGCGCTCGAAGTGGCTCTCGCCCATGAACTGGGTGTTGTAGAACTCGGCGGTGGTGTCGATGCCGGGGCGGCCGAAGCGAACGCGCTCGAAGATCGTGAAGCCGTGGAAGATCGAGTTGGCGAAGCTGATGTTGCCGTCGACCCGCGCGATGAGGTCGTCGACGCTCTCGACGCCGTAGGAGGAGCGGGTGGTCAAGGGCGTCTCGGCGTCCTTGTCGCCCTGGTAGTCGCGGTACAGGCTGAGCAGCCCGGTGGGGTCGTCGAGGTGGTGGGCCCGGGTGATGTCGTCCAGCGAGAATCGCACCTTGCCCAGGAAATTGACGTCGATGAAGCTGGCGTCCCCGGACAGTCGGGTGCCGATCAGGTCCATGCCCGCCAGGCTGACCTCCTTGACGATCAGCGTGTCCTGGACGACGGCGCGGCTCATGTTCAGCCGGCCGCCCAGCTGGCTGTTGTTGAAGGAGACCGGGCCCCGGAAGACACTGTTCTCGAAGGTCGCGCCGCGCACCCACTCGCAGCGGTCGAAGCTGGCCGAGGCCTCGAACTGGGTGCTGTTGAAGAAGACGTCCTGCTCGCTGAACATCCCGCGGAAGGTGACGGGCTGCAGGTAGCGGGTGTTCCCGAAGTAGACCGCGTCGGTCATATGGGAGCCCTTGAAGTTGGCCCCCTTGCCGAAGACGCTGAAGCGGAAGTCGGCCGTGCCTTCGAAGGTCGTGTCCCGGAAGTCGGCCTCGCCCTCGAAGACCGCCATGGCGAAGAGCGCGTTGCGCCCGCTGACGTGGACGCCCTGCAGGTTCACCCGACCCAGGAAGACCCCGTCGCGGAAGGCGATCTCGGCCACCCGGCTGGCTGGGATCGTCTTGGAGCGGTTGACCTGCCCCTCCCAGGTCTTGCCGATGTCGACGTCCCCAAGGACGATCGAGCGCAGCACCAGGGTGTGGACGTCGCGGTCGGGCACGAGCACGCGGCCGACGATGCAGCGGGAGAGGACGATGGTCGCGGGCAGCTGTTCGGCCCGGGCCTGCGACAGGTCCAGCGTGTCGATGTAGCAGTAGCGGAGCTGGCCCCCGTCCTGCAACAGCCGCGGGACCACCTGGTTGTCGGCGATGACCTCGAGGGTTCGGGTCTCGCCTTTGCTGGTGGTGAAGATCGGGACCTGCTCACCCTTGCGGGCCCGCTCGACCCGATCGCGCACATCGACGATGGTCTCCTGCACCAGCTCTTCGCGCTGGGGGTGGATGCTGGCGATGCGCAGCACCTGGAGGACGGTCTGCACATCGTGCAGCCGCTCGCTGCGGTAGAGCTCGGCCGCCTGATCGGACTTGCCCAGGCGCTCCAGGATGAGCGCCTCCTTCACCGCCGGGCGGATCGTCAGGTACTTGTGCAGCTCGGCCCGCTCGATCGCCAGCAGGTACAGGGAGCGGGCGAGGGCCTCATCCCCCTGGTCTCGCCAATGGTCGGCGGCTTGGGTCAGGGTCCGCTCGTCCTCCACGCCCTCGGCCGCCTCGACCGAGTCGATGCGCGGGCGGCCCTCCCCCGCGGTTGCCCAACCCGGGAGCGTGGCGAGGACGAGCACCAGCAGTGCGACGATCCGTGTCATGTGCGGGGACCCTGTCGGCGGGCGGCGGGTTCAGCGAGCGTCGTGGTCAGCGAGCGGCGGGTTCAGCGAACGGCAGGATTGCGGCGCAGCACCCAGCCCTGGTCGTCGCTGAGCTTGGTGCTCACTTCGACCGACGGTGCCCAGAACATGATGTTGTCCGCGCCCTTGCCCGCGCACTCCTCTCGATCGACGTAGCCATTGCCGTCGGTGTTGGCCGACGAGCCACACTCGGGGGTGTCGGAGAGGGGGTCGTGGGTGCTGCCCTCCTTCTCGGAGGTGTGGAAGAGGCCCAGGAAGTGGGCGCCTTCGTGGGCGAGGATCAGGCCGACCGAGGCGGGATCGGCGCGCAGATCTGCGCTGGTGACGACCATGCCCGACTTGCTGGTGCCGCCCACCGTCGCCGCGCCCGGAGGCCCCGCCGCCAGACCCAGGATGGTGGCCCCGCCGCTGCTGGAGATCTCCTGGACGAAGAAGACCGTCAAGGCCCGACCGGCCCCGCCGACGTCCTGCTTCAACAGGTTGCCCAGCTCGCTGCTGTCGCTGTCGGTGATGTCGACCACGCTGTAGGTGTCGACGTCGCCGCTGAAGTCGATGTAGTTCACGGCGCCCAGGCTGAGCCCCGCCTGGCTGAGCAGCTCGTCGGCCTTCTCGAGGGCCGCCTGGAAGTCGGCGTCCTCGGGCGCGCCCGCGGCGTCCAGGCCCAGCGCGTCCAGCCCGACGAAGACCGCGTTGATGTCGACGCTGGCGTTGTTGGCGACGTCGTCGATGCGGTAGACCGCCTCGCAGGAGACCGTCTTGGGGGTGCCACCGGAGGCGATCCAGGCGTTGATCTGCCAGTCGCCGCCCGAGATGTCGTGGTCGGGCGAGACCGGGAAGAGCACCGGGAGGTGGTCATCGAGGTTTCCCACCCGCATCTTGGCGGGGGCGTAGCTCTCGTGGTTCTCGTTGGTGTAGTACAGGCTGCCGGCGCCGTCCTTGATGTGCCAGGCGGTGCCCAGCAGGCTGTAGCCGTAGCTGCCGCAGTGCACCATGACGCTGCTGGCGTCGTCGGGGACGCTGAGAGGGATGTCGCCGGTCAAGCCGCCGGTGTCCGTGGTGAAGCTGCCGAGGTCTTCGACCTGGAGGCCGGCGTCGGTGCCCGAATCGTCGCCGCCCTTGTCGCCGCAGGCGAGGGGGAGGACGAGCGCAAGCAGGAGCGAGGTCATGGCGGGGAACCCGGGGAAGGAGAGGGGGCGCGCTCAGCGGGCGAGAGACTGGCGGATGAGGTCCTTGACGGCGGCGTGCTGCTCCAGGTCGAGGCGGGCGCTCAAGGCCTGCCGGGCAGGCTCGGAGCCGAGGCTGCCCAGGGCCCGCACGGTGGCGAGCCGAAGCTGCACATCGCTGGAGGCGAGGGCAGGCGTGACCAGCGGCACGGCCTGGTCGCCCCAGCCGTTGACCAGGGCGTAGCTGGCCTTGCGGGCCAGCATCGGATCCTCGCCCTGCAGGGTGCTGCTGAGCCACTCGCGGTGCTGCTCGGTCGGGAACCATCCCAGCGCCTGGGTGGCGCGGGCCCGGCGGGTGGGCGCCAGGTTGGGGTCCTGGGCCAGCTCCAGCAGCTCGGGACCCACGCCTTCGCCCATCGCCCGGAGCTGCGCGGCGTCGGGCGCGTCTTCCACTCCGTCCAGGAGCGCGAGCACCGGCTCCCGCAGCTCGCCGGCGTTGGCGATCTGGGGGCTGAGCAGGGCGAAGAGGACCAGGGCTGAAGACATCGCGGACTCCCGGGCTGTGGCGAACGACCGCCGCAATGCTAACGCAGATCTCCGCGATCCGCGGGTTACACGCGCGGCCGTTGACCGGAGCCTCGTCATGTCGACCCCCCTGCCCGACGCAGCCGCCACTTCGGCCTCCTCCTCCTCCCCCGCGCAGGTGCCCGCCAGCCTGCTCGCGGGTGACAACGCCGCCTATGTGGACGAGCTCTACCGCAGCTGGCAGCAGGATCCGGCCTCGGTGGACACGCGCTGGGCGGCCCTCTTCGCCTCCGCGGGCAGCCCGAGCGGCCCGGCTCCCCGGCCCCCGGGCCCCTCGGCCCGCTCGATCTTCCACGGCCCGGCCCGCCCGGTCGAGCGGGCTCTCGCTGCTGGGGCGGCGGCGCTGCCCAGCGAGTCCGAGGCCCTCGAGGTGGCCGACCGGCAGGCGCGCATCATGCTGATGGTCAACGCCTTCCGGGTGCGCGGCCACACCGAGGCCGACATCGATCCCCTCGGCCGGCACCGCAACGAGCCGCATCCCGAGCTCACCCTGGAGTACTACGGCCTCAGCGAGGCGGACCTGGACCGGCCCTGCTCGGGGCGTGGGGTCTTCGGCGTGCCCCAGGTCACCACCCTCCGGCACCTCATCACCCGCCTGCGGCGCGCCTACTGCTCGGGCTTCGGCGTCGAGTTCATGAACATCGGCGAGCCCCAGCGCAAGGCCTGGCTGCAGGAGCGCATCGAGCTCCGCCAGGACGGGCGGGCCATGTCCCGCGAGGAGTGCTTGAAGGCCCTGCGCCTCTCGGCCGACGCGCAGCACTTCGAGGCGATGCTGCACACGCGCTTTCCGGGGACCAAGCGCTTCTCGCTCGAGGGCGCCGAGACCCTCGTCCCCTTGCTCGACGACCTGCTGGAGAGCGTCGCCGCGCGCGGGGTCGAGTCGGTCTTGCTGGGCATGGCCCACCGCGGCCGCCTCAACGTGCTCGCCAACATCCTCCGCAAGCCGGTCCGGCAGATCGCCGACGAGTTCATGGACCACGTCGAGACCGACTTCGACGGCTCGGGCGACGTCAAGTACCACCTCGGCTTCAGCTCCCACTACAAGACCCGCTCGGGCCAGGTGGTCAAGCTCTCCCTCTCCTTCAACCCCTCGCACCTCGAGGCGGTCGATCCGGTGGTCGAGGGGCGCTGCCGCGCCCGCCAGGATCGGGCCGGCGACCGCCTGCACGAGCGCACCCTGCCGCTGCTGATCCACGGCGACGCCGCCTTCGCCGGCCAGGGCCTGGTGGCCGAGACCCTCAACCTGAGCGACCTGAAAGGCTACCGCACCGGCGGCACGATCCACGTCATCGTCAACAACCAGATCGG
>DDSR01000231.1 GCA_002343455.1 Deltaproteobacteria bacterium UBA2385
GGTCGCCTGGGCGGACCTGCGGGAGCTCGGACTGGGCCACATTCCATGCGAGCCGAATCCATCCCTCTCGTCCGACGGGGAGGAGCTGTTCCTGGCCGATGGTCATGGCCAACTGGTGACCATCTGGCGACTTCGGGTTCGAGGATGCGCCCTCCTCGAGGTGGTCACCCTTCGCGCCCCCGCACCGATGGGAAGCGGTCGGATACAGATGGACGAGGGTCGGATGTGGCTGATGGGCGAACAGGGCGTGATCCAGCTTCAGATCGACCCCTGGTCCATCCTCACCTGGACACCCGTCGCCAAGCCCCCTGACTCGGTGTGCCACCAGGGGAGCTCCTTCGTCGCGGGTGGACGATACTACTGGAACGGCGGAGGGCTCCGCGAGGACGGAAGTCCCCTGCCTTGCCCGGTGATCGACCTGCAGACCGGTCGCACGGACCGACTGCTGCCGGCTTGCAAGGCGCTGATCCCCGTAGGGTTCGGGCCGCAGAGCCTGGCGGCGCGACTGGACCCCCGGGGAGAGCTCGAGTTCTTCGGGCCCCGCGGTGCGCGCGCCAACTCCTGGCGCCTGGAGATGCCCACCAAGGCGGTGGTCGCGCCCTTCTTCGACCTCCAGTGCCTGCTCTGGGTGACTCCGACGTTCATGCAGGGCGACGAGATGGCGGGACCGGCGGAAGCGCGCGCGGGAGGCCCGTTGCGCGCCACCATGGTTCACACCGGGGCCCGATCGGGAGAGGTACCGCCCACGATCTCCTTGTCCGAGACGATGTGGGATGCCTACGGCCCCGAAGTGGCGGGGGCCAGCCTGCTCGGCCTGACCTATCTCAAGACGCGGAACCCGGCAGGGGGACACACCTTGGTCGCCCTGTCCAAGGGCTCCGTGCTGCCCGAGGTGCGCTGGCAGTCCGCGGCCCCTCGGGCCTCCAGCCTGGTCCAGGACGCCGACGGCCGCCACGCCGCCCTCTACGGCATCACCTCGAGCGGCCTCTGGGCAATGCCCCTGGGCCCGGATCCCGTCGAGCTGGACGACCGGATGCTGAAGCCGGACGCGTTCATGATGTCCTTCGATCCGCCCTTTGCACTGTACAAGTCCCGAAGCGCGCGCGATCGTATCGAAGGGGTCGCGGAGAGCCACGGCCGGCCCCCAAGCGAGGAGGCAGGCGCCTGGGCCCGGGCGCTGCTCCCCAGTCTGGATGGACCCGACGCCTTCGGCCTCTGCGCCCTCCTCGCCGACTACGGAGACGAAAAGCTGGCGACCGAGCTGTTGGCCGAGCTTCGCGGCTCCAGACCCAGCGACCCCTGGCTCGAGCTGATGGCCATGAACCTGGCCGCGAACGCCCGGCGCTGGTCGGAGGTGTATCGCAGGGGCGCAGGGATCGTGATGAGCTCCCTCCCAGGGGATCTGCAGGCCTTCGTCTGCTTGATGAGCGGCATCGCCTCCCTGTACGAGGACAAGCTCGACGAAGCCGCCCGCTTCGCCCGGGCCGCTCGGGACACCGGTCAGATGGACTCCGCCCGTGCCCTGATCGACTCGGTCGACGAGATGCGCGGCATGGCCGATCTGGACGGCAGGCTCCAGCGGGATCCCGTGTGGATCCGGTACCTCCGCGGGGTCGTGCGCTACGACGACCTGGTGGCCCAGGGACGCGACGAAGAGGCCCTCGAACACCTCGACCTTCCTTGGGCCTTCATGTTTCAGGAGCTGCAGGGGCTGGCCCGCCTCGCGACCCTCCGGATGGACCTGCCGTGTGAGACGCCCGCCGAACGGTACCGCCTCCGCGCGACGCTGATCGCCCTGCTGGTCCAGCACGAGAAGCAGATGAAATCGGAACCACAAAGCCTCCCCATGGGCTCGAAGACCTGGTCCCCCGAGCGAATTGCCGAGGTGGTGGCCCGCGCCCGCGCGATGCTGAGGTGCGACTAGCTAGTGCCAGGCACTAGCTAGTTATACCCCAACCATGCCCATCAAACCCGACGCCACCGCCCTCGCCCTCCTGACGCCCGCCGCCGACCCGCTGGTCGACCCCTGGCGCCGTCGCTTCGATCCCTCTCGGCCCCAGGGGGTGCCGGCGCACATCACCGTCCTCTACCCCTTCGTCGATCCGGCCCAGGTCGACGGGGCCCTGCTCGCCCGCCTCCGGGCGCTCTTCGCCGCCTCGCCCGCCTTCGACTTCTCCCTGGGACCGCCGGCCCGGCTCGACCACCTCAGCTACCTGCCGCCCTCGCCCGCCGAACCGTTCGCGGAGCTGACCCGCCTCATCGTCGGCGCCTGGCCGCAGCACCTGCCCTACCGCGGCAAGTACGGGAGCACGCTCCACCCGCACCTCAGCATCGGCTACAGCGATGACGGACAGAGGCCGAGCCTGGAGGAGCACGAGGAGCTGGTACGGGGGCTGGGCGGCGAGCTGCCGCTTCGCACGCGGGCCGAGGAGGTCGTGATGTTGATCCGCGAGGACGACCGCTGGAGGGAGGGGACCCGCTTCGCCTTGGGCCGCGAGTAGCTACTCCCGGCCCCCGCCCCTGATCGAGGCCTGCTTGGCCGCCAGCCAGTCCAGCGCGGCGCCCCCTCGCTCGGCGACGGACTGCGCGCCGTCTCGCACCCCTCTGGCGAAGGAGGCGGCGCGCTCCTCGACCGCCTGGGGCCCGATCGGTTCACGGCGACGGGGGTAGCGACCGGCGACGATCTCGGCGAGCTCGGGGCTGTCGGCCCAGGCCCAGAGCTGGGCCTCGCGCTCTTCGACCGGCGGGTGGCGGGAGAAGGCCTGGTCGATGGCGGCGGCGGCGGGCAGGCCGGCGGGGAGGTGCTGGGCGAGCCAGGCGAAGCGCTCGGCGGGAGAGACGGTCGGCCCGGCGCTGCGGCGCAGCAGCGCGATGGACAGGTCGGGGCGGCCGGTGACGAGGACCTCGGCCCGGTCGGCAGAGAGCTCGCTCTTGCGGTCCCACTCGTACAGAGCCAGCAGGATGGGCAGGGTCAGGACGAGGTTGATGCCCGCGCCGCCCAGCCACCAGCGGCCGGCGTCCAGCAGGCGCACGGCGCTCTTGGTGAGGACGTGACCGGAGAGGATGTGGCCCAGCTCGTGGGCGAGGAGCGTGCGCAGGCCGGCCTCGTCGAGCTTGCGCAGGGCCCCGCGGGTGAGGGCGACCCGGGGGGTGCGCAGGCCGTGGGCGAAGCCGTTGATGGCCTCGTCGGGCACGACGAGCAGCTCGATGGGCTCGGGCGCGTCGAGGGTTGCCTGGACCTGCCGCCAGATGCGCTGGACCCGCGGGTCTTCGAGCGGGACCGCCTGGGCGACGGGGCCCTGCGCGGGCAGCGCGTCCTGGACGCGGCCGATGGAGGCCCGCAGGAAGGCGTCGGCGCCGGGGATGGCCCGCAGGGCGTCCAAGGCGGCGCGATCCGCCGGGTGCTCCCAGGCTCGGGGGTCGATGCTGGGAAACCGCCTGACCATCCGCGCCTCCCTCTCTCCGGTCTGGTTAACTCCCGCTTCGTGTCCTGGTCCCCTCGTGCACGCCCCTGGCTCCTGCGCCTCGGAGGCCTCGTCCTGGCCCTGGCGGGGCTGGAGCTCCTGCTGCGCGCGTCCGTGCCCGAGCCGGACCAGGATCGGCAGCTGCTCTGGCGGGTCTTCGGGGCCGAGGGCTACGCCGAACGCCAGCGCTCCCTGCTCGGCCTCGCAAGCGTCGACGCGCTCGCCCCCCTGCTCCAGCCGGACGACGCGCTGCTCTGGCAGCTCCGGGCCGGCGTCTCCCTCACGGGCGAGGCGCTGGACCCGGTCCTGGGTCGCGCGTGGAGCGTGCAGACCAGCCCGCAGGGGATGCGCGCCCGACCGCTGGCCGAGCTGCCCGAGGGCGAGCGGCGCATCGTGGCTCTGGGCGGCTCGGGGACCTTCGGCTGGGGGGTGGAGGAGGAGCAGGCCTGGCCAGCGCGGCTGGAGGAGTCCCTGGACGAGGGGGCGCAGGTCCTGAACCTGGGGGTGCCGGGCTACACGATCGCCCAGTCGAGGCGACACCTCTCCCGCTGGGCCGCCGAGGTGCAGCCCGAGGTGGTGATCCTGACGGTCGGCGACTCCGAGTCCCGCCGCGCGCCTCGCACCGACCTCCGCGCCCTCTCGCCGGGCCTCTCCCTCCCTCGCTCCCATACGCTGCGGCTGGCACGCCACGCCCTGGCGGGGCCCTGGGCCGAGGGCCTGCTGTTCGCCGCCCGCCTGCGCCTGCTGGAGTCCCGGGTGCCGGTCGAGGACTTCGAGCGGGAGGTCCGGGCGCTGGCCCTGCTGGCGCCGCGGACGATCCTGGTGGACCTCTGCGCCCCGACCGCCTGGCGGGCCTCCCTGGCCGAGCTGGCGCGCGTGCGCAGAGACGTCGAGGTGGTGCGCTACGGCGCCGCGCATGGCGAGACGATCGACGGCTGCCTGCCGACCGCGCCGGGGCACGCCGCGCTGGCCGCCCTGCTGGCCAGCCGCCTCTACGAGTAGGGCGAGAGGCGCCGCAGCAGCCGCCGGGTCGAGGCCGGCCGCCCATGACCGGCGAGGCGCTGCAGCCGGGTGGCGTCGACCCCCTGGGAGGCCCGCTCGGCGACCCACGCCTGGCGCAGATCAACGGCCGACAGCGGCCGGGAGAGGCCGGCGCAGCGCGAGGCCTGGACCAGCCAGCGCTGCACGGTGCGGGAGGTGATCGCCTTGCCGTAGCGACCGGCCAGCAGCGGCGCGGAGAGCGGGCGGCGGCGGTTGAGGGCGAGCAGGCTGTCCAGGAGCTCCGGGGGGATGGGCAGGAGGCGATCCTGCCGGACGCCGCCCCGATCGACCCGCAGCCGTCGGGCGGAGAGGTCCAGATCGCCGACCCGCAGCGCGGTCAGCTCGGCCAGCCGGATGCCGGTGGTGGCCAGCAGCAGGATCGCGACCCGAGGGGCGGACATGGAGAATGCCCGCGGCAGCGCGGCGAGGAGGCGGGCGATGTCCTCGGCAGGGCGCAGCGGTCGCGGGCGAGGCGGGCGGCGGGAGGCCATGGGGAAGGGGCAGCCAAAGAGCCGCCCCAGGGCCGAGGCGGCTTGCTCGGTGCGGAGCCCCCGGGCCTGGCGGGCCCGCAGCCAGGCCCCGGCCTGGGGCGGACCGAGCTGATCAGGGGGGTGGTCGGGGAAGGCCGCGTAGAAGGCCAGGACCGCCGCGCGGTAGGCCGCGACGGTGCGAGGACGTTGGCCGCGCTCGATCATGGCTTCGAGCATTCGGCGCAGCGCCACGGGGGTCTCGACGGGAGACGGGCGGGGTTCGGACATGGGGACACCTCCTGCCGGCCCCCCAGCAGGATTCGGTCCACCCTGATTTCAGTCACTTGCCCGGGCGAGGCCGACCGAAGCGCCGGACTTCCGGCGGCGCTCCGTCAGGTGCTGGCGCCCCCCGCGCCGGCCAGCAGGCGCGGCAGGTGGGCCGGGCGCAGCAGGACGCTGTCGTGCAGTGCGCAGTCGTCGGCGCAGTGGCAGCCCCCGGCGCGGATGTACTCCCGCTGGGCGTCCAGGGCCCGGCCCGACCAGACCTGGGACCAGGGCTGCCGCGCGATCGAGCCGATCGAGGGCAGCGTGTCGCAGCTCGCGACCTCGCCGTCCGCCCGCACCACCGCCTGCGACAAGCCCGCCAGGCAGGGGATGATCTGCCGGCCCTGCTCGAGCGTGCGCAGGCCGGTGGTCCACTTCAGGCGCTCGACCTCGCGGGCGAGGCCGGCGACGTCGCCCTCTTCGGGCGCGTACCGACCGAGCACATCGAAGACAGGGGTCTGGAGCTCACGCAGTCGGCGCGCGAAGGAGGGGCCCAGGATGCTGGGGTTGGCGAGGCCGAGCACATGTCCGTCGGGGCGCTGGGCGCGGACGTACTCCACCAGGGCGAGCAGCTCGTCGACGTTCTCGGTGCGGACCTGGGTGCGGAGCTCCACCCGCAGGGGCAGCTCGCGCAGCTCGTCGAAGGCGGCCCAGACCCGATCCCAGCTCCCCTGGCCGTGCAGACGGTCCTGGGTGGCCACCAGCCCGTCGAGCTGCAGGGCCAGCACCAGCCCGCGGGGCCGGCGCGCCACCAGGGCCCGGGCGCCGCGGAGGACGGCCTCGACGTCGTGGACCGGGGTGATCAGGGTCAGGCGCTGGGCCTGGAACTCCGCCAGGACGCCGACCAGGTCGGTCCGCGCGAAGGGCTCTCCCCCGTTGACGTCCAGCCAGCCCAGCGGCCCGATCTCGCGGGCGAGCTCCCGGTAGCGCAGCTCGGGCAGCCCACCGGCCTCCGGCACCGCCAGGTTGAGGACCAGGTGGTGCAGGCGGCGATGCAGGTGCAATCGGGCGAGCTGCCGAACGTCGAGCACGGGTGCCTTCCAGTTGGCGAACCCTACCTTGACCGCGGCGTGGCGAAAGTGTCGGAAACGTCAAGGACACCGGGCGGCCGGGCGATGACCCGCAAGCACCCCAGGCCGTAGACCACCGAGCGGCGCAGGCTGATGCTCTGGACGTCCGCGTCGTAGCGGGCCTGGACGGGGCGCTCGGCGAAGCGGGCCCCCGAGGCGAGCAGGGCGGCGAGCACCTGCTGATCGAAGAGGTAATCGTCGCTGAAGCGCGCCAGCGGGAGGCGCGCGAGGCGGTCGAGGCGGAAGGCCCGCGCCCCGGTGTGCAGCTCGCTGAGGGCGGACCCGAAGCGCAGGTTGGCGAGGCCGGTCAGGCCCCGGTTGCCCCAGCGTCGCCAGGCGGGGATGGCGAGGCCGCCGTCCTGCAGGAAGCGGCTGCCCAGCGCGACCTCGGCCTCGTCCAGCGCCTCCGCCAGCGCCAGCGTGGGCAGGGTCGGGTACTGCGCGTCGCCGTGCAGCAGCACGACCCGCTCGAAGCCGGCCTCCAGGGCGGCCGCGTAGCCGCTCTTCTGGGCCCCGCCGTAGCCCCGGTTGCGCGGGTGTCGGATCAGGCGCACGCCCTCGGCCCGCAAGGGCAGGGCGCTGCCGTCGTCCACCACGAAGACGCCCGGGCGCAGCGCCTCGGGGATCTCGGAGAGCAACCGATCGAGGGGAGCTTGGGGCCCGTAGCAGGGCACCACCACCGCGAGCCCGCGCACCCTCAGACCGAGAGGCCGGGCGACGCGCTCCCCGCATGGCGGCGAGGCTCGGCCCGCTCGGACTGGGAGTCTTGGGCCTCCGCTGGCGCTCCGGAGTCGCGGGCCGGCGCCGCCTTCGCGGCGGGAGCACCCTGGGCCGGCGCTTCGTCCTCGACGTTGAGGCGGATGCGGCTGAAGCGCTCGGGGTGCTTGCCCTGCATGCCCGTGTAGAAGGCCCGGATCTGGTCCATGTCCTTCTTCACGTCATCGCTGGGCCACAGCATCGGGCCGAAGCCGCCGACCTTGCGGCCGAAGTCCATGTAGCCCAGGCAGATGGGGACCCCCGCGCCCTTGGCGGCCCAGTAGAAGCCGCTCTTCCAGAAGTCCCGGTACGCCCGGGTGCCCTCCGCCGGGATGACCAGGACCAGCTCCTCGTTCTCCGCGAAGGCCTGCACGAAGCCGTCGACGAGGTTGTTGTTCTTGCGGCGATCGACCGGCATGCCCCGGAACCAGCGGAAGAACCAGCCGAAGGGGCCCTCGAAGAGGACGTGCTTGCCCAGCCAACGGATGTCCACCCCCCACCACCAGGCGAAGCCGATCATGAAGGGGAAGTCCCAGCCCGAGGTGTGAGGCGCCGCGATGAAGACGTACTTCTTGATGTCGGCAGGCGGGTTGGACTCCGGCCGCCACCCCCACAGCTTCAGCACCAGGGCTCCGACGTAGTGGCGCCAGCCCCAGATTCGCAGCGGTCGAGGATCGGCGGTCAGTCTGGACTCTTCGTTCATGGGGGACCTCTCGTCGTTCGGCGGCTCCCGTATCCACGCCTCGCCCGAGGCCACGTCAGGGCTGCGGCCTCCCTCGGTCACAACTCCGTCACGGGGGGGTCGAAGCCGGGCGCCTGGGGAGAGATTGGCCAGCCACCGACCGCGACCGTTAACGGCCCCCGCTCGGACCCCACGTCATCCCATGAGGCACGACCCCGTGAACTACGAAGCCCTGCTCGACCGCATCCTCCGCAAGGTCGACCGCGACGCGTACCTCGCCCTGGCCGACTCGGTAGAGCCCGACCAGCAGGCGGCGCTCGACGAGATCGGGCGGGCCCTGCACGGAGCCTCCTTCGACGCCGAGGCCCTGGCCCAGCGCGCCCACCAGCTCCATCAGCAGGGGAGGATCGACGAGGTCAACCTCCACTCGGCCCTCCACGTGATCGACGCGCACCCCTCGGTGGGACGGCTGGAGCGCGCCGCCGAGCACGTCGCGCGGCAGGAGCTGGCCGCCTACCGCCAAGGCGGCGCTCGCCTGCAAGCCAACCTCGCCAGCGTCGAGCGCCACCGCGGGGTCATCGCCTGGCAGCAGGGCCAGCTCGACCAGGCGCTCGACTATTTTTCGAGGGCCTTCGAGCGCCAGCGCAGCGCCGGCAACCTCGCCAATGTACTGGCCTGCCTCGTCCGCCTGGGCGAGGAGCACGACGCCCGCGACCTGCTCGGGCAGGTGCGGGCGGCCTTTCCCGCGGCCATGATCGAGGCACTCAACCAGCTGATCGCCCGCGACCCCGACCTCGCCCTCCTACGTTCGGAGATCCACCAATGAGCACGCTCTACGCCCTGTTCCTCTGGATCAGCGCCCTGATGTCCACCGACGACGGGAGCTGTGGGACCGCGGCCGGAAGCGCGGCCGGCACCCGCTCGGCCTGCAGCGCCTCCGCCGACGACGGCGCCTCCATCTACAACGGCTTCTGAGATGGCCCGATCCGACACAGCGCTCGAGCCCCAGCTCGACATACGGCTCGGCATCCGGCAGCTCCTGGCCGACCGCCACACGCCCGAAGCCCGCGGCCTGTACCTGCAGCTCGCCCGGTACGTCCACGGACGGGTCAGCCATCGCTGCGCCAACCGCTACCGTGGCCTGCTGGGCAACGGCGAGCAGGAGGAGCTGGTGGCCGAGGTGCTGATCCAGCTCATCTCCGGCGCGCTGGCCCGCTTCGAGGGCGACAACCTCGCCGCCCTGCTGGCCTTCGTCCGCACAGTCACGGACCGCACGGTCGGGCACGCCGCCCGCCGCCGCCTGCGCGAGCTGCGCCTGGTCGAGGGCGCCGACGCCGCCCGCATCGAGGCCTGGCACGCCGTCTTCGGATCGGTCGACCAGAGCGTGGTCGACTCCCCGTCCAGCCCCTTCACCGAGCGGGATCGGGCCTGGCTGGAAGAGCTCTTCCGCGCCGGCTCCCGCGCCGAGCTGGCCCGCCAGGCAGGCCTCAGCCGCGCCGCGATCACGCAGCGGCTGCAGCGGGTGCAGGAGCGCATCACGCGCATGGAGCCGGGGCAACGGCAACAGGCCGAGGCCTGGCTGGAGGAGGTCGCCCGCCGCGGTCAGAGAGGTGAGCTGCTGCTTGCATGATTTTTTCCGAAAGGGACTCCATGACCGGATTTCTCGCTCTATATTCGGCGCCCCGGATCCACTTCTTCAGGAGTCCCCATGCCCTCCGCCCTGCTGATCAGCCTCGCGCTCTCCCTCTTCGCCTGCCGCAGTGAGCCCAAGGACACGGGGGAGGAGACGGACACGGACACCGACACGGAC
>DDSR01000232.1:0-7648 GCA_002343455.1 Deltaproteobacteria bacterium UBA2385
CCTGCTGCCCGGCCTGCTGGCCAGCCTGCTGACCAAGGACGCTGCTGCGTTGGGGATCCCTGTGGTTCACGGGGCCGTCCAGGTGCTCGGCCCGCGGGAGGTGACGGTCGGACAGCAGCCCGTGGTGGCCATGGCCGTCCCCGACCGCCAGGCGGTGATCCACCTGGAGTGCCCGATCGATGGCAAGGCCATGGCCTGGACATCGGCCACGCTGGAGGCCGGCTCCCCCTTCGAGGTCAGCCTCCCGGTGGTGCCGCCGACCTCCGCGCTGAGCTGCCTGCTGGTCGCCAACTTCGCCAACGGCCTCTCGGAGCGCCGCCCGCTGGAGCTCTCCTGGACCTGGCTGCAGCCGCCTCCGCCCCCGGAAGAGGAGGCGCCCGACCCGGCGGCCTCGACCTCGACCGAGGAGCTGTACGCGCCGACCGAGCCCACCGCGGCGCCGCCCTCCGCGCCTCCCGAACAGCGCTAGCCCGGGCCTCGGGGGCCCAGCTCCAGGCACATCGCCCGGCTCGCCCTGCCCGGGTCGGTCACCCACAGGCGGCCGGCGAAGAGCCGCCCCTTGGCGTCGAGCTCGACAGGGGCGAGCTCCTCACCACCCGGCAGCAGGCGCAGCCAGGCCTCCCTCCCCGGCGCGATGCGCGGTCGCAGGGCCAGGGCGACCCTCCCCATCGTCCAGCGCGGGTTCAGCTCGACCAGCGGGTGGAGGACAGGCTCACCATTATTGAGTCGGCCGATCAACATGTCCACCCCAACCGGTCCCTCCACCCATAGCGGGTGTAGGAGAGCCCCGACCTGGGCAGCCAGCCTCTCGCACCAGCGGGGCAGCCCCCCCGGGAGCTGGTGGAGGAAGCGGCGGTGCTCGGAGGAGAGGGCGGTGAGGGCGTCGCTGGCGAGGCTGCCCAGCCAGCGTCCCCCGGCGTCCGTCTGAAAGACGGTCAGGCCGCGCACCCGGGCCTGCGAGCCCAGCAGGTCCAGGTGCAAGGAGAGATCGACCTCGCGCTGAAGCCAGGGCACCACCAGGACCGCGGGCTGGTCCCGCAGCAGCCGCCGCACCGCGGCCTCCTCCACCCGGCGCAGGATCCCTCGCCCGGCCGCCGAGAGCACCGGCTTGACCGCCGGTCGCTCGCCGCGGCGCTCCAGCTCGGCGGCCGCTTCGGCGACCTCCTCCCAGCTCGTGCAGGCCCGGCCGGCCAGGTCGGGGGCCACCCTCGCCAGCAGGGCGTTGGCCGTGTCCTTACGAAAGGCGGCCGGTTCGGGGTCGGGCGACGGGAGGCCCGGAAACCGGGCGCGCAGGCGGGCTGATGCGCCCCAGGGGGCCAGGCGCCCGGGGGGGCGCGCGCCGGGGGCGGTGCAGAGCTCGGGGAGGGTGAAGCCGGCCTGCGCGAGGTGGCTCAGCCACGCGGTACGGGGCGGCTCGGGGACCAGGACGAGGTCACCCTGCGCGGCGAAGACCCAGGGCAGGGCGGCCAGATCGTGCTCCAGGATCCCGGCGGCGCGGGCCGGGGGCGTCTCGGGACGGAGCAGCTCCTCCTCGCAGCCCGGGTTGAACACCCACAGGGTCGGCACCCTCCCGAGGCTCTCGCTGGAGAGGGCGACGCGATCGATGAAGTCGGGGTCCAGCCCTGCCGCCAGCCGGGGGGCGCGCTGGACCTGGGTGGCGCGGGCCCGACGGGGGCTGAGGGGAGGGGAGAGGCGGGCCACGAAGGCGTCCCAGTCGCTCTGCCCGGGCTCCTTGCCCTTTCGCAGCCAGCTCATCGCGTGGCGGACGTGGCCGATCTCGTCGGCCAGGACGATGTCGAGCACCGCCGCGGACTCCGGGTCGCCCTCCTGCCGCAGCACCTCGGCGAAGTGGACGCAGTGGTCCAGGTTGGCCTGCTCGAAGCAGAGGCCCATCCGCGCGCAGAGATCCAGCGGGTCGTCCGTCGGTGCGAGGCAGTCCCAGAGGAAGCGGGTGACGGGCACGCTGCCCGGAGCCACGCCCAGGGCCTTCATGCGGTCGAGGTACATGCCCAGGTGGCGCTGCTCTTCGGTGATGATGCGGACGAGGCCGCGTCGAAAGGCCGGCGGTGCCTGGGGCATGCGCAGCAGGGCCAGGGCGAAGAGCTCGATCGCCAGCAGCTCGTGGTTGGCGAAGGCGTGCAGCATGCGCCCGCGGGCCAGGGGGTCGGACAGCTCGGCCCGGCTGGGGAAGGGCTCCCGGTCTGCCGTGAAGGCCCAGGCCAGCGGGCGGCCGGGCGCGGCGGGCACGGGGAGGACGGACCCGGGATCGTCGACCAGCCGCCCGGGGGGCGCGAGCTTCTCGTCGAGCGACAGGCCGAAGAGCAGGCGGTGGGCCCAGTCGGTGAGCGAGGCTGGCGAGGGGGAACTCATGGCGGGCGGCGATGTCCTGTAAGGCGGTGGGAGGCTCGCGCGTAGCAGGAGCACCCGAGGAGCCCCCGTGCGCGCGATGCTGGCCTTCACCGACCGAGTGGCAGGAGGGGTCGCGCGTGGGGCGACGACCCTGGGCCAGTGCGCCCTGGTGGCCTTGGGGGTGCACCTCGCGGCCGACTCCCTGGCCGGCCGCCTGCTGGGCTTGGAGCTGCCCCTGCCGGTCTCGGCCTCGGCCTGGGCGGCGCTGGGGGTGGAGCTGCTGGCCATTGCCTTGTTCTGGGACAGCTTCGTGCTCAGCCCGCAGCAGCCCCGGCTGGTGTGGAGGCGCTTCCGGGCGGTCCTGGGGATTCGGGCCCTGGTGCTGCCCTTCTCGCTGAGCGGCGTCCTGCTGGCTGGCTCATGGTCGCTGTCGATGGCTCTGGAGGACCTGCTTCCGGCCTCGCCCTGGGCTCGCCCGGCGGCGGCCCTGGTCGGCCTGGCAGTGTGCGGGAGGTTCGGCTGGCCCGCCCTGCTGCGCGCCCTGGCCTGTCTGGAGCCGCCCAAGCGTTGGAGTGAGGGGCTGCCAGCGGCGCTGATTCTGACCCCCATCGGGCTGCTGGCCTGGTTCGGCGCGTTGCCGCTGTCCTGGTTGCTGCCATGAAGGGCTGGTCCGAGCTGCTTCTGCTGTCTGGGGTGTTGGTCGCCTGTTGGACCCGAACACCGCTAGGCGCCCTTGGTGCCGGTGCCGTGGCGCTGGCCCGCGGCGAGCCCGTTCCGGACCTGCTTGCCACCTTCCGGCAGGAGCTGCCTGAACCCATGGTGCAGAGCCTCGTCCAGGTCCAGCAGGCACGGCCGCTCCCGGCGGAGGGTCCGCTCTCACCGGCGGTGCGCACCGCTGTCGCCGTTCACCTGGGCGAGGAGGCCCTGGCCGAGATCGAGGCGCTCGACATTCGCCAGCCCGAGGAGGCCCTGGAGGTCTGGGCGGTCGGCGCCGAGGTCCGGGATCGTGCCATCCGGCGTGCCCGGGCGGCGGGGGAGGCCGATCCCGAACGATTCGAGCGGCATCGGCGCTTTCTGCCCGACGCCCAGGCTAGGGGAGCCGATCGTGCAGTGGAGCAGACCCTGGCCCTGGCGACCGTGCTGGACCTGCGCTGGCCGGTCGACGCCGAAGCCCGGATCAGCAGCCCCTTCGGCTACCGGACCCACCCCACCCTGGGCACCCGCAAGCTGCACGAGGGGGTCGACATCGCCTTGCCCGTCGGCAGCCCCGTCCAGGCCTCGGGCTCGGGCACGGTGCTGCGGGCTCGGTTCGACAAGGTCAACGGGGAGTACATCAGCATCGATCACGGCCACGGCGTGAGGACATCGTACTGCCACGGCCACACCCTCCATGTCGGGGCCGGGCAGGCCGTCGAGGCGGGCCTGCACATCATGGACAGCGGGAACACCGGCCGCAGCACGGGGCCGCACCTGCATTTCGGGCTTCGTGTCGGCGGGCGAGCGGTCGACCCGATGCCCTTCCGGCGGCTGCCTCAGGGCTGAAGGAGCGTCCGGTGCGATCGGCGCGGGGCCACTCGCAAGACCAGGCGTAGAAGAAGACGCCCGCGATGCCTTGGATGCGGACTGTGTCGGCCATTGGGTCTCCGGTGTCGGGCTAGGGCCGACGGGCGAAGGGCCGACGGTATCCTGACACGGTCTTGCCGACGGGAGCAATCGGCCTGATCTCAGCGGGACCGGTAGGGTGCGTACGAGTAGTACTTCGGTCGGGCGTCCAGCCGCATATGCAGCCAGTAGACGCCGAGGCCGGAGGTGGAGAGCCAGAGCGGGCGTTCGGCAGGCCATTCGAGGCAGGCTGTGCCCACTGCTGCGAAGAAGGCGTCGACCCGCGCGGCCGGCGCTGCACGTACGAAAGCGGCGAGGTGGGGCCAGTCCCCTGGTGGTCGGGGGATGACCAGGGTGGCGTCGCCGCTGAGGTTGGGTGCGGTCACGACCTGGCCAGAGTGGCGAGCGAAGACCTTGTCGAAGGGAGCGTGATCCGCACGAACGCGGGCGAGGGCAGGGCTGTCCACCAGCACGAGCTCGGCCGGGTTGGTGCCGTGGGCCGGGGAGCAGACCGGGAGCTCCAGGAAGTACGCCGGGAAAGGCGCTTCGCGCAGGAGATCCGCGAAAGATGTACGGAAGCCAGGGTCGGACTGCAACGTCAGCCCGACCGCGTCTCGGCGGAGGGGCTTGCCTTCGTGGGTCAACCAGTGGTGTACGAGCTCTGCCATTCGAGAGGTTCATCCCTTTCCGTTGTCGAGCACTTCTCGCACGCGCCGGGCCATCGATTCGGAGGTGAACGGCTTCTGCAGGTATGGAGTCTCGAAGTTCAACAAGCCCTGGCGTACGATCGCATCGTCGGTGTAGCCGGACATGTAGAGGACGCGGATCGCCGGACGAAGGTGCTGGACCTGGGCCGCGACCTCACTACCGCTCATGCCGGGCATGACCACATCGGTCAGGAGCAGATCGACCGGACCCGGGTAGCGAGCCAGGAACGAGATCGCTTCGGCGGGTTTGCCCTGGTTGAGGACGATGTATCCTTGGGTCTGGAGGATGCCCAAGGCGGCCGCCCGGACCTGCTCGTCGTCCTCGACCAGCAGGATCGTCTCGGTACCGCGCAGATCCATCGAGCGCGGTGCGGGGGCTACCGGGACGGCCTCGGTCCCGGTAGCGACGGGGAGGTAGATCTTGAAGGTCGTGCCGAAGCCGGGCTCGCTGTAGACCCAGATGTTTCCTCCGGCCTGCTTCACGATCCCGAAGACGGTCGACAGCCCGAGTCCGGTGCCCTTTCCTTGCTCCTTGGTCGTGAAGAAGGGCTCGAACATGCGCTTCTGGACCTCGGGGCTGATCCCGTTCCCGGTGTCGCTGACGGCGATCATCACGTGTTGGCCGGGCTGCGCCGAGAGGTGCTGAGCCGCATACTCGGCGGTGAGCTCCACCAGCCGGGTCTCGATCGTGAGCGTGCCGCCCGCGGGCATCGCGTCGCGCGCGTTGACGACCAGGTTGGCGATCACCTGCTCGATCTGGCTGGGGTCGACGAACACGAGCGCCTCGTCCGAGTCGAGCAGGGTGGTCAGCTCGATGTCCTCGCCCAGCAGGCGGCCGTTCATGCGCTGCATCGAGGCGACGATCTCGTCCAAGGCGATCGCGCGCGGCTGGACCACCTGCTGGCGGCTGAAGGCCAGGAGCTGCCGGGTCAGGGCGGCGGCCCGTTCGCTGGCCAGGAGCACCTGGCCCAGATCATCGAAGGCCGGGCCCTGCGGAGGGAGGGAGAGGCGGGTGAGCTCGGTGAAGGTCATGATGACCGAGAGGATGTTGTTGAAGTCGTGGGCGATCCCGCCGGCGAGGCGACCGACCGCCTCCATGCGCTGGGCGTGTCGGAGCTGTTCTTCGGTCGACCGGAGCTCGGCCGTGCGCTCCTCCACCCGGCGCTCCAGCTCGTCGCGCGCCAGGCGGAGCTCGGCGTTGGCCCGCTGAAGGTCCTCGCCGCGGGCGAGGATCTCTGCCTCCATCCCTGCGGTGCGCTCCAGCAGCAGCAGGTTGTGCTGAGTGGCCTCGTCGCGAGAGGTGCGCAGGTTCACGAACTCGGTCACGTCCATGACCTCGTGGACGATGTGCAGCAGAGTCCCCTGCGGGTCCAGGATGGGGCTGTTGACCGGGCTCCAGTAGCGCACCTCGAAGCCGCCGCCCTCAGCCTCGGGGCGCCGGATGTCGTACTTCTGCACGGCCATCGTGTCGGTGCGCCGGTAGCGGATGACGCGCTCCAGCGAGGCCCGCAGGTTGCGGGTCCCTGTGGCCGTCGGGTCCGCCGGGTTGTCCGGGAAGACCTCGAACAGCGGTTGGCCCAGGATGCGGTCGCGCCGGGTCATCGTGGCGGCAAGGTAGGCCTCGCTCACGGCGATGATCCGCAGCTGCGGATCGAGCACGAGCTGTGCCGCGCGGCAGCGTTCAAAGAGGAGCTGGTAGTTGACTTCAACGGAAAACGGGGCGGACATGGCCGCCGGCTATCGCCCGCGCGGTGCGGCGGCCACCTCTACAGGTTCGAGCAAGCCTTTTCCGCCTTGCGTCCTGGCTACACATTGAACCGGAAGTGCATCACATCCCCGTCCTGCACAACGTATTCCTTGCCCTCCACCCGCAGCTTGCCCGCCGCCTTCAGCGCCGCCTCGGTCTTGAAGGCCTCCAGCTCCTCGATGCGGTACACCTCGGCCCGGATGAAGCCCCGCTCGAAGTCGCTGTGGATGACCCCTGCGGCCTTGGGGGCGGTCCAGCCCTTGCCGATGGTCCAGGCGCGGATCTCCTTCGGGCCGGCCGTGAAATAGGTCTGCAGACCAAGCATCGAGTAGGTCTCGCGGGCCAGCATGGCCAGGCCGGGCTCGGCGATGCCCATGTCGGCCAGGAACTCCGCCCGCTCCTCGGGCTCCAGCTCGGAGAGCTCGGCCTCGATCTTGGCGCAGAGGATCACCACGCCGGCGCCCTCTGTGGCGGCGTGGGCCTTGACGGCCTTGACGTGGTCGTTGTCCTGGTGGAGCCCGGCCTCGTCGACGTTGCAGACGAAGAGCACCGGCTTGGCGCTGATGAGCTGGGCGTCCTTGACGCTGGCGGCCTCTTCATCGTTCCAGTCGCCGGCGCGGGCGGGCTTGCCCTGGGCGAGCAGCTCGTAGAGGCGCTCGGCGACGGTGAGGTGCAGGGCGGCGGCCTTGTCGCCCCCCTTGGCGGAGCGCTTGAAGCGGTCGATTCGGCGCTCGACGCTCTCGAGGTCGGCGTAGACGAGCTCGGTGGCGACGGTGTCGATGTCGCGCAGGGGATCGACGCTGCCGTCGACGTGGGTGATGTCGCCGTCTTCGAAGCAGCGCACGACCTGCAGGATGGCGTCGGTGTTGCGGATGTGGCCGAGGAACTTGTTGCCGAGGCCCTCGCCCTTGCTGGCGCCGCGGACGAGGCCGGCGATGTCGACGATCTCGACGGCGGCGGGGATGACCTTCTGGCTCTGGATGCAGGCCAGCAGGCGCTGCAGCCGCGGATCGGGCACGGGCACGATGCCGACGTTGGGCTCGATGGTGCAGAAGGGGTAGTTNNACGTTGGGCAGGCCGACGATGCCAGCTTGGAGGGCCATGGGGGAAGATCCGTGAGAGGAGGGCCGGCCGTGCTAACCAGGATCAGCGGGTGGGGCTGGGCGCGATGAAGACGGGCAGGGCAGGCAGGCTGGTGAAGCTCGGAGGGCTGGCGGCGGGGCTGGCGGGCGAGGCGGCTGCG
>DDSR01000232.1:7720-13391 GCA_002343455.1 Deltaproteobacteria bacterium UBA2385
GCGCTGGGCGAGCTGCGCGGCCTGCCGCACAAGCTGGGGCAGATGCTCTCCAGCATGGAGGGGGTGCTGCCGGCGGAGCATCGCGAGGTCTGGGTGGAGGTGCTCGGCCGCTTGCAGGCCCAGGCGCCGCCGCTTGCTTGGGAGGAGGTGGAGCCGCTGATGCGCGCGGCGCTGGGGGCGGAGCTGGGGGAGGNNGTTCTCCGCGGTGGAGCCGGTGGCGGCGGCCTCGGCCAGCATCGGGCAGGTACACCGGGGGCGGCTGCTCGACGGGAGCGAGGTGGCGATCAAGCTGCGCCTGCCCGGGATCGAGGCGGCGATCCGTGCCGACCTGGCGAACATCGGCGTCCTGGTCGGCACGCTGTCGAGCTTGATGCCGCGCAGCTCGGTGGAGCACCTGGCGGCCGAGGTGAGCGAGCGGCTGCTGGAGGAGCTGGACTACGAGCAGGAGGGCCGCTCTCAGGCCCGCTGGGAGGCTCGCTGGGCGGGGGATGTGGCGCTGGTGGTGCCGGCGATGCGCCTCTCCCGCCCGGGGCTGCTTGTCACGGACTGGGTGGATGGCCTTGGCCTGGAGCAGGCCCGACTGGCCAGCGAGGAGGAGCGCAGCGCCTGGGGGTCGGCGCTGTGGCGGCTGACCTGGACCTCGATCGCCCGCGACGAGGAGCTGCACGGGGACCCCCACCCGGGCAACTTCCTCTTCCTGCCCCAGGGCTGGGTGGCGCTGCTGGACTTCGGCTGCACGCAGCCCTTGGACCCGGAGACCCCGCGGGGGCTGCTGGAGGTGGCGAGGCGCTGCCGGGAGGGGGCCTCGGACGCGGCCTTGATGGAGCCTCTGGCGCAGGCGCTGGGCCTGCCCGNNCGCGCACCCTGATGGAGCCGGTGGGGCGGGTGCAGCCGTACACCTTCACCGCGGAGGGGACGGCCCGCCTGATGGAGCATGCCCAGGAAGCCAAAGCGCAGATGATCCGGCACGGGCTGCTCTCGGGGATGCCGACGCCGCGGGCCCGGGGGGCGACGATCCTGATGCGGTCTTCTGTGGGCATCGCGGCGCTGCTGGGTCGCCTGGGGGCGCGGGCGGACTTCGCGGCGGCGGTGGGGATGTAGTCGCCCTCACAACCACAGGTGCAGGAAGAGCCTGGCTGTCGGGTCCAGCTCAAGGGAGAGGTCGAAGGCGCTGGCGGGTCGGGGGTCGACCTCCAGCTCGGCGGACTGCAAGGCGCCCACGCCCCCGGCCAGCGAGAGGTCGACGCCCAGGGAGAGGGTCGGATCGAACCAGCGGGTGAGGCCCAGCCCGAGCTGCAGATGACCGCCGTGGTATCGGGTCTTCAGATCTGGCGTCTGCTCTGCAGGCACTGTCTCCGCCCCTTCCGCTGCCCCCGTGGTCGTCCCCCCGGAGGTCTCCGCGTCCTCGCCCTCGGTGTGCTCTTCGTACGCGAGGAAGGTACCCGTGTAGCCCAGCCCCGCCAGGGCGCTCAGCTCTACCCGTCCGCGTCGGGCCAGCACGGGGCGGATGCCGATGCCGGCCTCCAGCTGGCTCTTCACCTGGCGGTCCGTCCCCTCGTTCTCCTGCCAGGTCAATCCAGTGGCCGTGGACAGGGTGATCATGGGCTCGATGGTGAGACCCTGGGGCAGGCGGAGGCGCAGGCTTCCGCTCGCGCCATAGGTGACGTTCTGCTCACCATTCGGAGAGACGAAGTTCGCGATCGTGGTCGAGCCCCCGGCACCGACGCCCAACCCCAGGTGCAGGCTCTCGTCAGGCAGCGCCGGGTCGGTGGCGGGCGAGGGCTTGGCCAGGGCTGAGCTGCCCCCAATGGACATGGCGATCATGAGGGCGAGGCGCGACAGCGAGGTCATGGAACAGCTCCGAGGAGGGGGCGATCATGGTGCTCCGGGAGGCACGCACGGGCCCACGGAGAGGAGGCTCAGGCCAGGACGCCGGTGCATGGGATCACCGATGTGGCCGATCACCAGCCTCTCTCAGCCTCAACCCCCCAGCCCGCGCTCCGCAATGACGGCCTGGTTGATCTCCTGCGCCCGCTGATTGGCGGGCCGCTCGCCCAGCCGCTCGACGTAGTCCAGGAAGACCGGCCGAGGCTCCAGCATCTTGAACATCAGCATGTAGCGCAGCGTGGAGCCGAGGATCACATCGGCCATCGTGAAGCGCTCGCCCAGGATCCAGGGCCCCGGGCTGAGGGCGTGCTCGACGCTGGCCAGCACGTCCTCGTAGCGGCCCCAGCCGGCCGAGCCGACGCGGTACTCCCAGCCGGCGGCGTGGGCCATGGCGGCGGGCTCGATGACGGCGGCGGGGAAGAGGGCCCAGCGGAGGTAGGTGCCGCGCGCGGGATCGTCGAGGGCGGGGGCGAGGCGGCCCGAGGCGTAGCGATCTGCGAGGTAGAGGCCGATGGCGGCGGTCTCGGCGATGACGGCCTCGCCATCCTGGAGGACGGGCAGCTTGCCCATGGGGTTGAGGGCCAGCAGCTCGGCGTTCTTGTGCTCGCCCTTGCCGACGTCGTGGAACTTCAGGGTGTAGGGCGCGCCGACCTCTTCGAGCTGCCAGACGACGGAGGCGGCGCGGGTGAAGGGGTGGTGATGCAGGACGATGCGGGGGGGCGTGGTCATGAGGGCTCCAGGTGGGGGGGCGCCGCTCCGATATCTCGCGGAGAGGCCGGAAACCTGGGACATTCCGAGACCCGCGAAGTGACAAGTGCCGACACGTGGCACCGAATGAGGGGTTTAGGTTTCTGGTCATGCAGCCCTCGCCCCAGCGCAGCCGCCTCCACCACGCAATGGCCGGCGGCATGGCCGTGGCCGTCATGGTCCTGGTCGAGGCCGCGCTGCGCTGGCCGGCGGTCCTCCATGGCTCGGATGTGCGCGCCGACCCGACGCTGCCCCAGGCCACCCTCCTGCTGGGCCTCCCGCTGGGCCTGGTGCTGGGCCTGGTGCATCGCCGTGTCGCCCTGGCTGCACTGTTCCTGCTGGCCCTCACCCTGGGAGATCCGGTGCTGGCGTCGGTCGGCGTGGTCGTGATCGCGGCCATCGCCGTCGAGCTGGCCTGGCGCAGGCCGCTGGTCGGTGCGATGCCGTTCTTCGTCCTGCTGGGCGCCTGCGTGCTGCTGCGAACGCCGGCGGCCCCTCGAGACAACCCGGTGGCTCCCGACATCGTGGTGGTCGTGCTGGACACGGTCTCGGCCCGCTCGACCAGCCTGCATGGCAACGTCCTCCCCACCACCCCGAACCTGCAGGCGCTCGCGGCGGAGGGCACCTCCTACCGCCACGCCCTGGCCGCCGCGCCGTGGACCGTGCCCAGCCACGCCGCGCTCTTCACCGGGCGCCTGCCCCAGGACCTGGGCTGCCACCACGAACACCCGCAGCTCGATCCCGGCCCGCCGACCACGGCCGAGCTGCTGGGCGCGGCCGGCTACCGGACGGGGGCCTTCATCGCCAACCCCTGGGTGGGCGACTTCAACGGCCTGACCCGCGGCTTTGGGCATGTGGAGAGCGGCTGGGAGCGTGCCCGCGCCGCGCGGGCCTTCACCCTGCTCTCGTTGGTGCCATCCCGCCCCAGCAAGGGAGGAGCCGGCCTCGTCGCTGCCTCTCTCGACTGGCTGGACGAGAGCGGCGACCAGCCCAGCATGCTCTTCCTGAACCTGCTGGAGGCCCACTCGCCCTTCCACCAGGCCGCCGACGCCGATCGTTTTGGCGTGGTCGATCCCCTCAGCGTCTCGGAGCGCACCCACCGGGTGCAGCACGGGGGTCTGTCCGCGGTGCCGGACTACCCCAGGCCCGGCGAGCTGGACGCCGCGCGCACCCTCTACGCGGGCGCTGTGCATGCCAGCGACGCGCTCCTCGCGACGCTACGCGCCGGCCTCGAGGAGCGGGGGCGGTGGAACGACACGGTGCTGGTCGTCACCTCGGATCACGGCGAGGCCTTCGGCGAACACGGCTTCCACGGGCATATGGTGGGGCTGTACCAGGAGAGCCTGCATGTCCCCCTGGTCCTGCGGGTGCCCGGCCAGGGGCCGGCCGAGGTCACCGGTCCCGTCTCCTTGAGCCGGCTGCACCCGACCCTGCTGCGGATCGCCGGCGTCGCGGACCCCGACGCGGGCCTCCCCCTGCCGCTGAGCGGTCCGGCCGAGGACCTGCCGGTCATCTCCGAGCAGCTTCGGCCCGTGCAGGTCCTCAGCGACTTCGAGCGCGAGGGCGGGGCCTCTCACCTGGGGGAGCTGGACGCCCGGGCCGTGCGGGTGGTGCAGGGCACCCTGGCCCTCTCGCTGCAGGTGCCCGCGGACGGTGGCCCGGAGCGCTGGCGGCTGTACGACCTGGCCGCCGACCCGACCGAGACCCACGACCTCTGGCCGCAGCGCACGGAGCTGGACGAGGCCACGCAGGTCCGGGTGGGCGAGTTGGTCGCCGTCGCCGAGGGGCGAGCGGCGCGCTTCGAGGCCAGCTCCGCGGTCGCCGCGGGGCCCCAGGTCGAGGGTGACCTTCGCGCCCAACTGGAAGCCCTGGGCTATCTGGGCGGCGACTGAAGGCAGTCGCCCGCCCCCGACGCTCTACTCCGTCGTCTTGTCGGGGAACCAGTCCTGCCGGGTGCTGGTGACGTAGGCGGTACCGGCGCAGCTTCGGCACTGGCTGGAGTTCTTGAGGCAGTCCTTGGGCTCGATGCCCTCTTCGAGGCCGGTGCCGACGATTCGGGCCTCGACGTAGAGGGGTCGGGTCCATGGGTTGCGGATGTTGGTCATGTAGGGACCGCCCGCGGGGTCGAAGGTGATGGTGATGTAGGTGAACTCGGGGGTGAGCTCGCCGATGCAGACGGTGGAGCGGGTCCATCCGTAGGGGAGGGACTCGACCCAGTGGTAGTCGGTGCCGTCGTGCCAGCCGAAGCTGAGCTGGTGGGCGGCGCGGTCGGGGCGGACGAGGTGGCCGCCGCCGTCGCCGTGCTCGCCGAGGAAGTCCTCGACGCGGTCGCCGGGGATGGAGAGCTGGAGGTCGAGCTCGAACTGGTCGGTGACGGTGCCCTGGCGGATGTCGAGGTAGTAGAGGTTGTCGACGTCGAGCAGCGCGCAGGAGTCGGCGTCGGTGTAGGAGAGGCCCCGCAGCTTGAGGGCGTAGAGGGGGAAGTCGAGATAGGTCGAATACGGGCGGTCGCGCGGGTCCTCGCCGCTGTAAAAGACGTGGTGGGAGAGCAAGGTGCCCAGCCGAATGCGCAGGGCGTCGGCGGGGGGGTCGGGGCAGGTGTAGGAGACCGGGCGGCCCGGGCCCCAGGGGTCTGTGGGCTCTGTGGGCTCTGTGGGGGTGGTCGAGCCACCGTCCTGCGAAGGGATGGGCTTGTCGGTGCTGCAGGCCAGAGCCAGGAGCGTGTGCAGGAGGGTGATCATTCGTCGGGTCCAAAATCAAGATCAGACCAAACATCGTCGAAGGTTGACCCGGAGTAGTACAAGGCGAGACGCTTGTCGCCGAACAAACGATAGGACCACACTCCATCTTCGCGATCGGTCGGCACCAGGTTGACCCAATCGTACTCAAGGGACAGCCTGTCCTCGAGTCGATAGGGGTCGACAAGGAACGGAACGTAGAGGTCGGTCTCATCATGCAGCATCATGACGGGCTTCGGCAGCGCCTCTTTGTACCGGCTGGCCAGGCTGGCGTCGATGGTCCAGTTGAAGACGACCCG
>DDSR01000340.1 GCA_002343455.1 Deltaproteobacteria bacterium UBA2385
GGGCCGCAGCTTAGCGCTGGCGTTGGCCGTGGCGCGCAACCCCGGTGGCGGGGCGAGCAGTCCCACAGCAGTGTAGTGCGTTCGACTATTACTTTTGCGCTCGATTGTCCGAGTTGCTTAGCTGGCACGAGAGGATGTGGTCGGCTACCTACAGGTAGAACCGGAGTCTGCCAGAATGCCTTGGTGTCGAGTTCCCCGAATCAGCTCCCGTCATGTGGTCAAGCAGACCTCCGTGGATGGATGCGGGGCTGCGTGCGGCGAAATGCTCCTCCATGACCGAGGCCAGCAGGTAGACCAGAGCGTGCTCGCGATGGCCTTGGCGGAGCCGACCGATGGTCCCCGGTTAGCCGGGTGCCTATCGGACGTGTCGACCATCCGCTGGATGGGTGGGGTGCTAGCCCGCACCCGGCCCCCGAACTGGGACTTCGTAGCCGCCATTTGCGCGGACTACTCGTCCTGGGCAGCACTCCTTGAACCAGGCGGACCTACTGAAGTGGGGCACTGGGTCGTTGTAGATGGAGTCTCAGCCGATGGCTTGGTGCTGGTGCGTGACCCGGCGGTGGGCCCCTATGGGATCCCGATGGAGGAGTTCCTGGACTTATGGCGTTATACTGTGGTCGTTCTGCCCCGGAGTACGTGATGGACGTCAAGCTCATCCACATCGAGCCCCTCGAAGCCGGTCCCGCAGGATCGGCTGACGATGTGGTTCGAATCCGATTGGAGGTCGATGGCGTAGCTGCCGACCACCAGCTCACGGTGGTTTCTTCGGTCGTGTCGGGTTCCGACGCCGTGCTCCTCGTGGCAAGTGATGCCCTTCAGGACCTTTTCAAGGGCAGCCTCGTTTCGCTCCACCGCATCTGCAAGCTCGTCGGCCAGGAACTCCAGGGCCAGCCGATCCATCTTCCGCAGCGCATTGCCGCGTAGCCGGGCCCTCCTCGCCATCGCTCGAACCGTCGGTGGGCCACCGGCTAACAACGCGCTGAAGCTGACGGGGCCGGCCCGGCGTTCAACGCATGTCAACCATCGCTGCGGCCGGCACCGCAGCTGAAGCCGGGCGTTACCTGCCCAGAAGCGGCGATGGTGGCGGGGCGGGCCGACCATGTCCGGTCTGCACCTCCCGGCTCTGCAACCCATCCGAGACGAACCCCCGACCTCCCCGAATACCAGGCAACCGGCTATACTGGCACATGCCAATTGAGCCTCCTGACACGGCCAAGTTCACTGGGGGAGCCATCAAGTATCCATGGACCATGGTTCCTCGCGCCACAGTTGACGCTGAACGTGTCGTCCAGCATGACGAGGATGGCTGTGGTCCCGCATGCGCCCAGATGCTCCTGGCCGACCGCGGGCAAGCTATCGACCAAGACCTGATCGCCGAGACCCGCGCCCTTCCTTGCAGCGCGGCCCCTCTCGCCGAAAGGATGACCGAGGTCTCTGTTACTCGATGGAGTGGTGGCACCTTCGCCAACCGACCCCGCTCCTTGGCTGTCACCATCGACGCGCTCTCGCGGCACAGGGGAACCTGGGCAGCCCTGCTTGAGCCCTACGGATACCGCAGCGCCGGACACTGGGTCGTGGTCGACGGCATCGATGCTGCTGGCGTCGTGCTTGTCCGCGATCCAGTAGGGCTAGCCTACGGCATCCCCCTCGAAGAGTTCGACTCTCTCTAGCGCGACGCCATACTCGTCATTGAGGAAACCGCCTGATGGACGTCACGCTCGTCAACATCGACGCCAACCCTGCTCCTTCGGCCCTGGACTACCCCGTCGTCATCACGCTTGAGATCGACGGCCAGCAGGAGACGTTCGACCTCAAGATGCGCCCGACGGCATTCCCGGAGTTGGGCGCGGGACTACTGGTGCCTGGAGAGGCACTCACCCGCCGCCTCCAGGACCATCAAGACGTCCTCAACCGGCTCAGCAGGGTTGTGGCCCGTCAGCTTGAAGGAACGGGCGTACACCTCCCACAGCTCATCGCTGCCTGATCGCACCGCTGGAGTTCGCTGATGCGGCTGTACAACGATGTAGCCAAGCACCACGCGTGTTCACGCTTTCCATCTCTGGTACCTCACGCCACTCGCAAGCCGGCGACAACGACGGTGGCTGGCAGGTAGCAACGCGCTGAAGCCGTCGGGTCCGGCCCGACGTTCACCGCATGTCGACCCTCACCGCGCCCGGCCCCGCAGCCTGGCGCTGGCGTTATCCCCTGCGAGCTGCTCGCCGACACCCTACACCCCGACAAGAAGCCCACCTCGGAGAAAGCTCGTATGGGAAACCTGACCTTCAGCCTCAACCTCACCCTGGACGGCTGCGTGGACCACCAGGAGGGAATCGCCGACGACGAGACACACGCCTTCTTCATCCGCCTCATGGACGAGTGCGGGGCGATGCTGTGGGGTCGCGTCACCTACGAGATGATGGAGGGCTACTGGCCGGCGGTCGTTCGCGGCGAGGAGGAGGCGCCGCCGGCGATGCGCGAGTGGGCGGTCAAGCTGGAGGCCAAGCCGAAGTACGTGGTGTCGTCGACACGACGGGACTTCCCGTGGTCCAACAGCCACCACCTCGCTGGCGACCTGCGCACGGGCGTTCAGAAGCTCAAGGACGCGACCCCTGCCGGCGTGCTCCTCGGGAGCGGCACGCTCGCGACCGAGCTGGACCGGCTGGATCTGATCGACGAGTACAGGTTCCTCGTCCACCCCAGGATCGCCGGTCACGGCCCGACCCTGTACCAGGGCGGACTGCCCAGCGCGCGACGGCTCGAGCTGGTCTCGTCGATGCCGCTCCGCAACGGCGCAGTCGCCCTGCACTACCGGCGCGCGCGCGGCTGAGGACGGGCTGCAGCCGACGGTCGATGCGGCGCGCCGCTGCCCCGGAGTGGGTCCCATTGGCCGCCCTGTCACACCCCGCTCGCCTCAACCAACCAGCCTCCACACCAGGGCCCCGCTGAACCAGCCCAGCACGAGGTAGCCGGGCGCCGTCGAGAGGAGGACCGCCGCGCGGACGCCTCTCCCCAGCCGGGTGCCCAACGCGAGCGGGTAGAGGGCCCGAGCCCCCACGTAGACGCCGCCGGCGATGGTCGCGCTCCGCGGGTCGACGAAGGCGGCGTTGAGCCACAAGAGCACCAGGAAGGGAGGCATGTGCTCCAGCATGTTGAGCTGGACCCGGTCCGCTGCCAGCATCTGCCGGTCCTGGCCGAAGTAGCGGTCGAACGGCTCGTTCCGCGCCTTGTATTCCCGATCCAGGCGCGTCTTGACCTGGAGCACGTACACCTGGAACAGGTAGTACAGGCCGATGTAGGCGAGGGTGACGACGATGGGGCCGGCGTAGGGGGCGGCGTAGGGGGCGGGGTCGAGCATGGAGCCTCTCGGCGGAGGTAGGGGTCAGCGAGGGAGACGCCCGCGCCCTATCGCCTCACCGGCCCCCACGACGCGCCGAGAGAGCCCCCGTTGGCGATCACCGCGCCCGGGACAGCTCGCGCACACCGCTGCAGTCCTACGGCGAGTCGTACAGATTCAAGCCGCCATCGGCTAGGCGCCTGCAGTCCGGCCGCCTTCCATGCGTGCAGGAAGGCGAGCATGCAAGGCGCCCTCACACCTCATGGCGGCGTAGGCCGCAGCCGGCAGCAACACCGCCCAGGCGACGCCGTGGTTCAGCTCGGGCGAGAGCCAGTCACTCCAGGCCAGCAGATCCTGCCCCACCAGCGCCGCGACCAGCACCAGCGCCGCCCGCGGGCGCCCGACCAGGGCGGGCCCCAGCAAGGCCAGCAGCATCCAGTAGTAGCAGGAGAGGTTCAGCAGCCCGAGCACCAGCACCAGCCCCTGCAGCAGCAGCAGCCAGGCGGGCGCGCTCCGCCTCGCCGAGAGGGTGATCCCGGCCAGCCCCAGCGTGCCGATCCCCAAGTTCAGCGCCAGGGCTGCCCCCTCTCCCAGGCCCAGCCCCTGGGGACCCAGGCGGTTGAAGCTCTGGTTGAGCTGGTGGACCCCCAGGCGGGCGAAGAACTCCGTCCAGGCCTCGAAGCCGTAGGCCGCGCCGGAGAGGCCGAAGCCGAGGAGCAGGGCCAGGCCGACGCCCGCCAGGAGCCGCAGGTGCTCGCGGCGCAAGCCTCGGGCGAGGAGGAGGCCGAGGCCGGGCCCCAGCAGGGCGAAGCCCGGGAAGACCCGCAGGAGCCCGGCGAAGCCGACGGCGAGGCCGGCCCAGCCCGCTCGCTCCCGCCGCAAGGCGACCAGGGCGGCGGCGAGGCTGGCGAGGGTGAGGAAGCGGGCGAAGGCGCCGCCGATGTAGCCGTAGCGCCAGGGCCAGCCCAGGGCGAAGATCAGGGCGGCCCAGGCGGCGGCCTCCCAGCCGAAGCCCCAGGCCAGCAGTCCCACCGTGATCAGCAGCAGGGCGGGATCGACCAGGGCCAGCCGGTCGAGATCGGCCAGGACCTGGACCGGCGGACCGGCGGCCAGCAGGGCCCCGCTCAAGGTCCAGGCGGGCGAGGGGTTGTAGCCGTGGTCGCCGAGCAGGGCCTGCCAGCTCGGCTCGGCGAAGAGGTAGACGAAGACGCCGACCTCGTCGCGGTACTCCTCCCAGCTCTCGCCGAAGCGGGCCCGGCACTCGGCGGCTCGTTGCAGGCTCGCCGCGCCGGTGCGGAGCTCGCCCCCGCGCAGATCGCGCACCTGGAGGGCCTCGATCGAGGCCAGCCTCTCGGGCTGCAGCTCGGCCTGCGCGACGACGGCGCAGTCGTAGAGCCGATCGTAGCCGAGCTCGGGCGCGTAGCGGGCCCCGAAGTAGTAGTGGAAGAGCTCGTGGTAGTGGACGGGGGTGCCCGTCAGGCGGAAGGCCCCGAAGTTCGTCCAGGCCAGCGCCGCCACCAGCGTGAGCACCGGCAGGGCCAGCGCGGCCCGGCGACCGAGCGCCAGGAGGGACCCTCCGACCAGGGCGGCCAGCAGGCCCGGACCTGGCCCGGCTGCGAGGCCGACGCCGACCCCGGCCAGGAGCGCCGCGACCAGGGCGGCGGGGAGCTGCCTGCCGCGCGAGGCCAGCAGGATCAGGGCGGCGCCGAGGAGGCCGACCAGGGCCCGGCCCAGGCCGAGGTGGCGCAGCTCGTCGAGTCGACCGAGCTCAGGCCGCCCCTCGGCCAGCTCCAGGTCCGTCGGAGGCCAGGGCTCGCCGCAGCGCCAGGCCCCGACCTCGCCCAGGGCCCAAGGCCCCCCCGAGGAGGCCTGGAGCCGCACGGCCACCGCCTCCAGCCCGAAGCGACCCTCGACGACGTCCATGCGGGGGCCGGGCTGAGGGCCGGTCTCTCCCAGCGAAGACCAGCTCCCGTCGACGGCCTGGACCTCCACCCGATAGCGGTCGTCGCCCTGCGACTGGATCATCAGGGCCCGCACGGGCTCGGGCCCGTCGAAGCGCCATGTCAGCGAGGCGCCTTCCTCGTCGGCGCGCGCCAGGAGCGACCCCCGGGCCTCGGCCCCCACCCGGGCCACCCGACCGTCGCTGGCCCGAGGCGCGAAGGTCCAGCCCTCTGCCTGGGCCTCCAGGCCCCGCAAGAGGTTCTTCTCGTCGCAGGGGGGCTGGGCCAGGGCCGACCCGAGGGCCAGCAGCAGGGGCAGGAGCATGGGCGCGAGAGGGTAGCACAGCGCGCGATCAGCCCCCGGTCGCCCGCGCCTCGGCCTTCTCCCACATGCGGATCCACGCCTCGGCCGAGCGGAAGATGGGCTCGAGATCGCTGTCGGAGACGGCGTCCTTGCGGGCGTCCTCCAGCAGCTCGGGCAGCAGGCCGATGTGCACCATGCCCTCCTGGTTGAAGTCGAACACCCGGTTGCCGGCCTGCGGCTGCGTGAACTGCACCCCGCCATCGAAGGAGGCGAAGGGGTAGCTGATCGGGTCCTGCTGCTCGACCGCGCAGGCCCCCTCGGCGAAGCGGGGGCCCGGCGCGCCGGCGAAGCCGTTGAGGTCGAAGCCGAAGGGGACGCCCGGGTAGCCGCCGGCCTGCTCGATCAAGGCGGCGCGCTCGCTGATCCGGCGCAGCGAGCCGCCGGGATCGGCCGGATCATGGCAGCGGCCCAGCCCGAAGGTCGTGATGCCGCCCAGCGCCGCCAGGCGACCGTCCCAGTCCCGGCCATGGGTGCCCGCGGCCGGGTAGTCGCGCTCCTCCAGGAGCTCCATCGCCTGGCGATAGGACCACATCGGCAGGTGGTCCACCTCGATGATCATGCCGCGGGCCATCAGGCCCTCCAGCAGGGCTAGGCCGACGTCGGTGAAGGCGCCCGCCTGGCACCACTGCCCCTCGACGGAGGGCTCGAGGATCTCGTCGAGGTAGGCGGTCGCGGTGAGCAGGGGCTCGTCGGCGAAGCCGCTGAGGTCGTTGGGCGGAGGGGCGAGGTAGTCCTCTCGCTCCGCCAGGAGCCCGCCGAAGCTGACCGAGCCCCCGTCGAAGCCCGAGGGCATGCCGTCGGTGGGGCAGTCCTGGCTCTGGTTGGTCCAGTGGCCGCTGTTGAAGAAGTTGCCCAGCTCGATGAAGTCGCCGCTGCCGTCGCCGGGCGAGAAGCGGTTGTCGTACTTGTGGACCGGGAAGACCGCCCGGATCCCGCGGCCGTAGTAGTCGTCGAGCTTGGCGTCGACGTAGGCCTCGTCGCAGACCGGGCCGCCCTCGCGGGGCGTCAGGTGGCAGTCGAAGAGATCGCTGGCCTCGATGCCCAGCACCACCGCCAGCTTGCCCTGGGCGATCACCTCGCGGGCCTGGGCGGGCGAGGTCACGACCCGGAACCAGCCGAGGCCCTGCCCCCCCGACTGGGCGTCGATGTAGTCCTGCAAGGCCCAGGTCTCGTCGATGATGCGGTCCACCGCGGTCATGTCCTCGCAGTCGTAGCGGCTGGGCTGAACGCCCTGCCCGACGCCCAGGTTGCAGATGACGGCGTTGCTGGTGGCGTGCTGCACCACCAGCCGCAGGCCCGAGAGCCAGGCCCGCTCCAGCCAGCGGTAGTACTGGACCTGGTGGGTCGAGCGGTTGCGGGCGTCCGGCCACTCGGTGAACTCGGGCCAGCCCGCGGTGGCGTGGTTGTCTTCGGCCAGCTCGCCGGAGAGCAGCGCGGGCAGGTTGTCGAACAGCGCGTCGTCGTTGTTGCCGGCGGCGTCGTAGGCGAAGCCGAAGAAGTCCTTGCGGCCGGCCTCGCCATGGTAGGGCGCGCAGTCCGGGAGGGCGTGGCTGACCCCCAGGCGATGGTAGGCGCTGCCGTGGAAGACGCCGCCCCCGCCGAAGCCGAAGTTGGAGAAGATGTGCGAGTGGGCGTCGACGATGCCGTAGAGGGTGCCGTCCTCGAAGGTGGTGCGGGCGGGCGAGCCCTCGGCGTCCAGGCTCAGCTCGGGGTGCTCGGCGCAGCCCTCGGCTGGCCGCAGGAGGAGGGCGAGCGACTCCCGATCCGGGCCCAGCCCCTCGGGCCCCAGCAGGCGGTCGTTGCGGCGGTTGCGGAGCTGGTAGAAGGCTCCTCCCTTCCACGACGCCTGCAGCTCCCACTCCGCGCCGGAGATGTAGCCGTCGTCGAGGACGAGGTCCTCGATCCGGGTCATGTCGGACTCCAGCGCCTCTTGCCGGGTCAGGGGCCCCTCCTCGGCGACGAGGTAGCGCCCGTCCTGATCGTAGAGCAGGTAGACCCCCAGGTCGGCGGCCTGCAATCGGAAGCGCGCCGCCTGCTCGGCGCTCCCCCAGGCGTAGCCCTCCTCGCTGGACCCCAGCCAGCTGGTGCCCGACTGCAGAGAGACGCAGGAGCCCGCGAGGCCCTGCACGTCGAGGTCCAGGACCTCCACGGGCGCAGGCTTCTCGGATCCACAGGAGAGCAGCAGGGCGAGGAGCGGGAGATGCATCGGCCGACTGTAGCCGCTTCTCAGGCCGAGGGCCGCCTCAGCCAGACCGAAGCGCCCTGGAGACCCGCCTCCCAGGCCACCAGCGCCCGGGTGGCCGGCCCCTCCAGCACCTCTCCCTCCAGGGAGAAGCGCGAGCCATGGCAGGGACAGATCACCTGGCCCTCGTGAAACACGACCTCGCAGGCGCCATGGGTACAGATCCGCCAGAGGGCGACGTAGCAGCCCTCGCTCTCCTGGATGACGATCAGGGTCGCAAACTGTTCAGGAATGTCGACCGGCACGCCGATGCCGACCGCAGCCAGCTCCGGCCACTGCTCCAGGGGGAGCTCGACCCACTGTTCGTCTGGCTGCACATCCGGACAGACCTCGCCCGTCTCCTCCGGCCGGGACCGGCAGGCGAGCAGCGGCAGCCCCGCCCCCAGGCGCAGGAGCTGGCGACGGGCGAGGCTCGCCGGCGGGCTCACAGGGCGCTCATCCCCGTCCAGGAGAAGCCGCCGCAGCCCGAGGTCGCCGGGTCGGTCGGGTCGGCGGCCGAGGTGGCCAACGCCTCGGCCTCGCTGGCGGCGGCGTAGGCGGTCTGGCAGAACCACAGCCCGCCCAGGCCGTCCCAGGTCCAGTCGAAGCGGCTCCACAGCTCGGGATTCCAGGAGTTGGCCGCGTCGTTCTGGGCGATCGCGAACATGGCCTCGTTGTCGAACTGGCTGATGTGGAAGGAGGAGGAGCCCGAGCTCCACAGCCAGCTCCGGATGTCGTGCTCGCCGCCCCAGGAGTCCGCCCAGGTGCCGGAGATGTCCATCGCCGGGGTCAGCCCGGTCCAGGAGAAGCTGCCGCAGCCGGTGGTCGCCGGATCGCTCGGGTCGGCGGCGGGGGTGGCCAGCGCGTCGGCCTCGGTGGCGGCGGCGTAGGCCGTCTGGCAGTACCAGAGGCCCCCGCTGGCGTCCCAGGTCCAGTCGAAGCGGCTCCAGAGCTCGGGGTTCCAGGAGTTGGCCGCGTCGTTCTGGGCGATCGCGAACATGGCGGCGTTGTCGTACTGGCTGAAGTGGAAGCCCGAGGAGCTCCCCCACCAGCCGTCGTTGTCGACCCAGCTCAGGCCGCCCCAGGAGTCGTCCCAGACGCCCGCGATGGCGATGTCCGCATCGGTGTCGGTGTCGGTGTCGGTG
>DDSR01000067.1 GCA_002343455.1 Deltaproteobacteria bacterium UBA2385
GGCCAGGGCCAGGACGAGGTGGGTCCCGAACAGCACCATCCATCGCTTCGTACGCATTCTGCCTCCATGGATTGAGCGCACCGAAAAGCATCGGAGCGGGTCACGCGGGCATCCGCCCACGGAGGCATTCTGGATCAACGGGGCGGCGCCACGGTGTCACCGCCCGTCACGATTGATCAGGCGGGTGGGGCCTGCTCGGCGATGGTGTAGACCTGGGCCAGGGCCGCGGGAAGCCCGTCGGGGTCCTTGCCGCCCGCCTGAGCCATATCGGGCCGACCGCCGCCGCCGCCGCCCACCAGGGGGGCGATGGCCCGGATGATCTCCCCGGCGTGGAAGCGCTTGCCGGCGATGTCCTTGCTGACCGTGACGACGAGCTGCACCTTGCCCCCGCCCCGCGAGCCGAGCGCCACCACCGCCGTCCCCAGCGTGTCGCGCAGTCGATCGGCCTCTTCCCGCAGGGCGGCGGGGTCGCCGGTGAACTCGGCGGCCAGCACCTTGACCCCCCCGAGGTCGCGGGCCTGGCTGCCCAGGTCGCCCGCCTTCAGGCGCGCCAGCTCGCGCCGGGTCGCTTCCAGCTCGCGCTCGATCGAGCGGCGGTCCTCGACCCCCTTGCGGATCGCCTCGGCCAGCCCCTCGGGCGGGCTGCGCAGCTCGCGTGAGGCCTCGACCAGCGCCTGGTCGCGGCTTCGGACCCAGGCCAGGGCCGTCAGGCCGGTGATGGCCTCGATGCGCCGCACGCCGGCCGCCACGCCGCCCTCGCTGGTGATGCGAAAGAGGCCGATGTCACCGGTGCGCTGGGCGTGGGTGCCGCCGCAGAGCNNTACTTCTCGCCGAAGAGGGCCATCGCCCCGTCGGCCCGGGCCCGGTCCAGGCTGGTCTGCCGCTGCTGGACCGCGTGGTTGTGCAGGATCTGGGCGTAGACCAGGTCCTCGACCCGGCGCAGCTCGTCCTCGGCCATAGGCTTGTGGTGGGCGTAGTCGAAGCGCAGCCGGCCGGCGTCCACCAGCGAGCCCTTCTGTGTCACGTGCTCGCCCAGCACCTGGCGGAGGGCGGCGTGCAGCAGGTGGGTGGCCGTGTGGTTCAGCCGGATGGCCGCGCGTCGAGCGGTGTCGATGCGCAGCTCAACGGTCTGTCCGATCTGGAGCTGGCCCTGGTCCACCCGGACCCGGTGCGCCCACAGCCCGGGGATGGGGCGGGTCGCGTCCAGCACCGTCCCGTTGAAGCCCGGGCCGGCGAGCTGGCCCTGATCGCCGACCTGGCCGCCGCTCTCGCCGTAGAAGGGGGTCTGGTCAACCACGAGGTAGCCTTCCTGGCCTGCGCTGATCGATTGGACCCGCTGCCCCTCGTACACCAGGGCGAGCACCTGGGCGGTGGCCGCATCGTCGTCGTAGCCGAGGAAGACCGTCTCGCCGTGAGCCCCCTGGATCTCCCGCCAGAGCTGGGCCACCTGTTGTTCGCCCGAGCCCTTCCAGGCCGCCCGTCCCAGCGCCCGCTGCGCCTCCATCGCCTGGTGGAAGCCGTCGCTGTCGACGCTGTAGCCGCGTTCGGCGCAGATGATCTCGGTCAGGTCGAGAGGGAAGCCGAAGGTGTCGTAGAGCCGGAAGGCCAGGGTGCCGGGGAGCGAGGAGCCCGCGGGCAAGGGAGCCAGGGCGCCGTCCAGCAGGGCGAGGCCCTTGTCGAGGGTCTCGGCGAAGCGCTCTTCTTCGCCGCGCACGACCTCGCGCACGAACTCGCGGCGCCGTTCGAGGTCCGGGTAGGCCGAACCCATGTGGTCGATGACCGCGTCGGCGACCTTCCAGAGGAAGGGCTCCTTCAGGCCGATCTTCACCCCGAAGCGGATCGCCCGCCGCATGATGCGCCGCAGCACGTAGCCGCGCTCTTCGTTGCTGGGCATCACCCCGTCGGCGACGAGGTGGGCGGTCGCCCGGGCGTGGTCGGCGATCACCCGCAGGGCGGTGTCGACCTCGGGATCCTGCCCGAAGCGCACCGAGGCCAGCGCCGCGGCGCGGGCCATCAGCGGACCGAAACAGTCGGTGTCGTAGTTGCTGCGCACGCCCTGGACGGCGGCGGCGATGCGCTCCAGGCCCATGCCGGTGTCCACCGAGGGGCGGGGCAGGGGCTTCATGCTGCCGTCGGCGAAGCGCTCGAACTGCATGAAGACGAGGTTCCAGATCTCGACGTAGCGGTCGCTGCCGGTCGCCGGTCCGCCCTCGGGGCCCAGGTCGGCGCCGTGGTCGTAGTGGATCTCGGTGCAGGGGCCGCAGGGCCCGGTGTCGCCCATCGTCCAGAAGTTCTCGGAGGCGCCCATCCGCTGGATGCGCGCCGGGTCCACCCCGGCCACCCGGATCCAGAGCTGCTCGGCCTCGTCGTCTTCTTCGAAGACCGTGACCCACAGCCGGCCCTTGTCCAGCCCGTAGCCCCCGTCGGCGGGAGGGGAGGTCAGCAGCTGCCAGGCCCAGCGGATGGCGTCTTCCTTGAAGTAGTCGCCGAAGNNTCTCGAAGAAGGTGTGGTGCCGCGGGGTGCGTCCGACGTTGTCCAGGTCGTTGTGCTTGCCCGAGACCCGCAGGCACTTCTGCACCGTGGTCGCCCGGCGATAGTCCCGCGACTCCTGGCCCGTGAAGGTGTCCTTGAACTGCACCATCCCGGCGTTCGTGAAGAAGAGGCTGGGGTCGTTGGCGGGGACCAGGGAGGAGCTGTCCACCACCCGATGGCCACGATTGGCGAAGAAGTCGAGGAAGCGCTGGCGCACCTCAGCGGCGGACGGGCTGGTCACAGGACACCTCAGGGAGGGGAAGGGCCCGTCCTATGACCGGGTCCGAGGCGCGGCAAGACGGGGCGGATCAGGCCTCGCCCGCGTCGGAGCTGGTCAGGGAGGAGAGCATCCCGGACTGGGCCATCACGTCGGCGCGCAGCTTCTGGCAGGCCTCGGGGTTCTGATCCAGCCAGGCCATGGCGTTGTCGCGACCCTGGCCGATGCGCTCTTCGCCCAGCGAGTACCAGGAGCCCGAGCGCCGCACCAGCCCGAGCTCGCCGCCCAGGTCGATCAGCTCGCCGGCCTGGGCCACGCCCTTGCCGTACAGGATGTCGAACTCGGCCTTGCGGAAGGGGGGGGCCATCTTGTTCTTGACGACCTTGACCCGGGTGCGGTTGCCCAGCACCTGCTCGCCCTTCTTGATGGCGCCGATGCGGCGGATGTCCAGCCGGATCGAGGAGTAGAACTTCAGGGCGTTGCCGCCCGTCGTCGTCTCGGGGCTGCCGAACATGACGCCGATCTTCATGCGGAGCTGGTTGATGAAGATCATCACCGAGTTGGACTTGTGGATGGCCGCCGTCAGCTTGCGCATGGCCTGGCTCATCAGGCGGGCCTGGGCGCCGACCGTCGCGTCGCCCATATCGCCCTCGAGCTCGGCCTTGGGCACCAGGGCGGCGACGGAGTCGACGACCACGAGGTCGACGGCGTTGCTGCGCACCAGGGTCTCGGCGATCTCCAGGGCCTGTTCGCCGTTGTCGGGCTGGGAGATCAGCAGCTCGTCGATGCAGACGCCCAGGGCCTTGGCGTAGCCTGTGTCCAGGGCGTGCTCGGCGTCGACGAAGGCCGCCACCCCGCCGGCCTTCTGGCACTCGGCGATGGTCTGCAAGGCGACCGTGGTCTTGCCGGAGGATTCGGGCCCGAAGATCTCGATGATGCGGCCGCGCGGGAAGCCGCCGACGCCCAAGGCGATGTCCACCGAGAGGCTGCCCGAGGAGATGACCTCGACCAGGACCTTCTCGTCCACCCCCAGGCGCATGATCGAGCCCTTGCCGAACTGGCGTTCGATCTGGGCGACGGCGGCGTCGATGAGCTTGGACTTTTCGGGGCTGATGGGCATGACGGGCTCCAGGGAGGGGAGGGGAGGGCTGTTCTGCTCTGAACACCGGTACAGTATATCGAGGGGGAGGCCCGCGCAAGCATGGGGGTAGGACAGAAAATGTCCGAACCGAACTCAGCCCTCGAAGCGCCGCTCCAGCCCCGCTAGCAGCTTGCGGTGCAGGCCGCCGAAGCCCCCGTTGGAGAGCACGGCCACGACGTCTTCGGGCATGGTGTTGGCCACCACGCGGGCGACGATGTCCTCGGCGGACTCCTCGGCGCCGAGCAGCGGGGCCGGGCCGCCCTCGGGCCCCGCTCCCCACAAGAAGGCCTCTCGCCCCCGCGCCCGGATCGCCGCCACCAGCGCGTGGGCGTCCATTCGCTCCTCGGGCGCGATGCGCTCCAGGTCGCGCGGCGGCGCGATGACCACGACATCCGCCGCGTCGAAGGAGGCGGCGTACTCGGCCTGGAAGATGTTGCGGCGGCTGGTGTTGCTGCGCGGCTCGAAGATGGCCCACAGGCGACGCCCGCCGAAGCGCAGGCGCAGGGCCTCCAGGGTCACGCGGACGGCGGTGGGGTGGTGGGCGAAGTCGTCGATCACGGTGACGTCGCCGGGCGAGCCCAGCACCTCCTGCCGACGCTTGATGCCGCGGAAGCTGCGGAAGGCGGCCTGGACCTCGTCCGGTGCGACGCCCTCGCCGTCCAGGACCGCGGCGGCGGCGACCTGGTTGTACAGGTTGTGCTCGCCCACCATGATGCTCTCGAAGCGGCCCCAGACCCGGCCCTGGTGCAGCACCGCGAAGCGCATCGTGCCGGCCTGGGTGTCGACCTCCTCGATGCGGCCGTCCCAGTCCTGATCAGGGCCGTAGCGCCGGACCGGGCAGGGAGCCTCGGCGCAGACCTCGGCGACGGAGTCGCTGTCCCAGCGGGCGACCAGGAAGCCCTGCGCGGGCATGATGGCGACCAGCTTGCGGAAGCTCTCCTGGCAGTGGGCGAGGTCCCGGTAGATGTCGGCGTGGTCGAACTCGATGCTGGTGATGATCGCCGCGTGCGGGCGGTAGTGCAGGAACTTTGGCCCCTTGTCGAAGAAGGCCGTGTCGTACTCATCGCCCTCGATCACGAAGTGCGCGCCTCCACCGGCGGCGGCGGTCCGCTCGAAGTCCAGGGCCACCCCTCCGATCAGGTAGCCGGGATCACGCCCTGCTCCTTTGAGGAGCGCGGCCAGCAGCGCCGTCGTCGTCGTCTTGCCGTGGGTGCCGGCGACGACCAGGCTGCGGCGTCCCTCCAGGAAGCGGGCGCCCAGCAGGGCCGGGAAGCTCATGTAGGGCAGATCGCCGGCCAGCAGGGCCTGGGCCTCGGGGTACTCGGCGCGGATGGCGTTGCCGACGACCACCAGGTCGGGCCGGTGGGCGAGGTTCTCGGCGCGGTAGCCCTCCATCACGCGGATGCCCAGCCGGTCCAGGTAGTCGCTCATCGGCGGGTAGACGCGGTTGGCGTCCGAGCCCGTGACCGTGATCCCCGCGTCGGCCAGCATCCCGGCCAGGGCGGCCATGGCGGTGCCGCCGATGCCCATGATGTGGACGGTCTGGAGCGGGGAGGGGAGGGCGTGGACCTCGGGCACAAGGGCCTCCAATCAGAGCAGAGGGAGCAGCGCGGCGGGGCAGGAGGGGTCGGCGCGCAGGCGGGAGAGGTCGGCGGGTGTATCGAGATCCGCACGGGTCGGCAGGAGCTGCGCGTCGATGCCCTGGGCGGCGAGGCGTTGGCGGCTGACGGCGAGGGTCTGGGCGGTCGACCAGGGGATCCCGTCGAAGAGCAGGCTCAGGAGGGGCTCCTGCCCGCCGTCGAGGGCGACCAGCCAGTAGCCCCCGTCCTCGGCGGGCCCGAAGCAGACCCCGGGCCGAGCTGCGGCGCCGACCAGATCCGCGGCCTGCAGGCTCGGGCAGTCGGTGCCGATGCAGACGACCCGACCGGGCTCGGCGCAGGCACGGCGCAGCCGCTGGCCGAGATCGCCCGGTCCCTGGTCCTGGACCTGGGCCCCCAGCTCCCGCATCTCCGTGGCAAAGCCGCCCTCGAGCAGCCCGTCCAGGGCCAGCCGCACGTCCAGCCCGGAGCGCACCGCGGTCTGGACTGTGAGGCGGGTCAGCGCCGCATGCAGGCGGGCGGCGCCTTCGGGCCCCAGAGCGGGCTGCAGTCGCGTCTTGACCCTCCCGGGCACCGGGTCCCGGCTGAGGATCACGACCCGCGGCCTCACCGGTACCGCCGGGTCGCCCAGACGATGCGGCTCCCCGCCTTCAGCGTGCCCTTCACGGTGCCGCTGATCTTCGAGACGCCGATCCGGGGCCGGTAGCGGACCGGCACCTCCCGAATGCGCAGCCCGTGGCGGACCGCCTTGATCTGCATCTCGACGTTCCAGCCGAAGGTGGGGTCCTCCATCTGCATCGCCAGCAGGCTGCTCATCCGGATGGCGCGGAAGGGGCCCATGTCCCGATAGCGGTGGCCGGTGACGCGGGCGATCAAGAAGGTGGCGAGCCTGTTCCCGTAGCGCTGCTGCGGCAGCAGCGCGCCAGGCTCGGCGAGGCGGGTCCGGTCTCCCAGGACCATGTCCACCTCGCCCCGCAGGATCGGATCGACCAGCAGGGGCAGCTCTTCGGGGTGATCGCTGTGATCGGCGTCCAGGATCACCAGCACCTCGGCCCCCCAGGCGGCGGCGTGGGCGATCCCGGCCTGGCAGGCCTGCCCGTAGCCCCGCCGCGGCTCGCTCAACACCGTCGCCCCGCAGCCCCGGGCGACCTCGGCGGTGCGGTCGACGCTGCCGTTGTCCACCACCAGGACCAGCCCGACCTCGGGGAGCTCCGCCAGGGTCAGCGGGAGGGCCCGCTCCTCGTCCAGCGCGGGGATGACGACGGCGACCCGGCGGAGGTCGGGTGTGGATGGAGAGGCCATGGCCGCGGGTTAACCCCTGGCCCGTCCAGGAGACTCGATCATGAGCATCGCGCTCGTCCTCCTCAGCAGCCTCGGGCTGGCCCTTCCCCCGCTCAGCCCCCCTGTCGGAGCGAGCTCCTCCAGCAGCGCTGGCCCTGCGGTCGAAGTGCTCGGCGGCTCCACCCGTGTCGCAGCCGGTGGGCTCGCCCCCCTGGAGCTCACGCTCAAGATCCCGCCCGGCTTCACGGTCTACCGCGACATGCTGGAGGTGAAGGTCACCCAGGCGCGAGGCCTCTCGCTGGGGCCGGCCAGCCTCCCCCCGGGCCTCTCGGCGCCGGACCCGGCGGTCCCCGGCCAGACCCGCGAGCTCTACGACTTCGACGCCGTCGTGCAGATCCCCCTGCTCAAGCCCGGCCCGACGGGCACCTGGGCGGTCGAGCTCGATGTCCGCTACCAGGCCTGCGCCGGCTCGGTCTGCCTGATGCCACGCACCGAGCAGGTCATCTCCGTCCTGCAGGTCGGCGGTCCTCAGGCCGGCGACTGAGCCAGGAAGGGCGCGCTGAGCAGGCTCAGGCGGTCCCCGTGGACCTCGACCAGGCTGAAGGCGGTGTTCTCGTGGCTGCACTGGCGGAACTGGCGCAGCGGGAGGCCGAGGATGGCGCAGAGGGTCGAGGCGATCACCAGCTGGTGGCTGACCACCAGCACGGTCGAGCCGTCGCCGCTCTGGCGGGCGATCGCCACGAGCGCGGCGACCCCGCGGGCCTGGCACTCACCCAGGGTCTCGCCTCCCGGCAGGCGCAGATGGGTGGGGTCGGAGGTCCAGCGGCGCAACAGCTCCGGATAGCGCTCGAGCAAGACGCGGCCGGGCTGCCCCTCCAGCTCACCCTGGTCCATCTCGACCAGGTCGGGGTTCAGCTCCACCGGCAGGCCGTGCAGCTGGGAGACCGCTCGAGCCGTCTGCTGCGCCCGGTCGAGCGGGCTGCTGACGATGCGGTCCAGGCGAAAGGGCAGCAAGGCGGCCGGAGATAGCGCGGAGGCGAGCTGCTGGGCCTGGGCCAGGCCGGTCTCGTCGAGGGGGATGTCGCTGCGGCCCAGGAACCTCCGCTGCCGGTTCCAGGCGGTCTGCCCATGGCGGGCCAGGAGCAGCCGCACCCCCCTCGGCGACAGGCCAGAGGCCGTGTTTTCGTTGCTGATCGGCTTCTCCACGGCTACATGCTCCGGTGCAACAGGAGGGTGCGGCAATGTCCGGCAGGAACAAGGGCTTCGATCCGCTCGCCAGTCTGTTCGAGCCCCCTGATATCCACGCCGGCCTCGTTCCGGTCGACGATGGTGAGGACGAGCACGATCAGGAGTCCGCGCCCTCGGGGCAGGGCAGCTTCAACGATCCGATGGTGAAGCGCCCATCCGAGGCAAGCGCGCGAAGCGCAGCCTTCTCGGCGCTGGACGTGCCGGATCCCTCGGGCGAGGTCCCGGTGCTCGCCGATCCCGCCCTGGAAGAGAAGGTCGCCCTGGCCCGCAAGCTTGCGATGGAGGCGCTGGCTCGCCAGCCCGCGGCCGCAGCGCCTGCACCTCGGGCTGCGGCTCCCGCGCCCNNCCCGCCGCACCTGCACCCGCGGCTCCCGCGCCCCCGATCGACAAAGAACAGCTCGCACGGCGCCTCGCGGCCGCCGCCCAGGCCGCCGCCCGGGCCTCGACCCCGACGACCTCGCCTCCTCCTCCGCCTCCTCCCCCGCCGAAGGCCAGCCC
>DDSR01000155.1 GCA_002343455.1 Deltaproteobacteria bacterium UBA2385
GCGCCGTGCTTGATGATGCCGCCATGCTCCTGGGCGACGCCCGGCAGGAAGCCCGGGACGTCCTCGATGACCCAGAGGGGGATGTTGAAGGCGTCGCAGAAGCGCACGAAGCGCGCCCCCTTGATGCTGCTGTCGACGTCCAGCACCCCGGCGAGGTGGGCCGGCTGGTTGGCGACGACGCCCACGCTGCGCCCGCCCAGCCGGCAGAAGCCGACCACGATGTTGGGGGCGTGATCGGCCTGCACCTCGAGGAAGCGCCCGTCGTCGGCCACCGCGTGGATGACCTCCTTCACGTCGTAGGGCTTGTTGGGATTGGGCGGGACCAGGCTGTCCAGGCCTCGGCAGAGGCGATCGGGGGGATCCTCGGTGCGCAGCAGCGGCGCCTCGCCCATGTTGTTGTCCGGCATGTAGGAGAGGAGCTCCCGCAGCAGGGCGAGGCAGGCGAGCTCGTCAGGGACGCTGAAGTGCGCGACCCCGGAGAGCTCGGTGTGGGTCGTGGCCCCGCCCAGCGTCTCCTTGCTGACCTCTTCGTGGGTCACGGCCTTGATGACATCCGGGCCCGTCACGAACATGAAGCTGGTCTTCTGCACCATGGCGATGAAGTCGGTGATCGCCGGGCTGTAGACCGCGCCGCCGGCGCAGGGGCCGAGGATCGCCGAGAGCTGCGGGACGACCCCGCTGGCCAGCGTGTTGCGCAGGAAGATGTCGGCGTAGCCGCCCAGGCTGGCGACGCCCTCCTGGATGCGGGCCCCGCCGGAGTCGTTGAGGCCGATGATCGGGGCCCCGTTGCGCACCGCGAGGTCCATGATCTTGCAGATCTTGCGCGCATAGGCGGCCGAGAGCGAGCCGCCGAAGACCGTGAAGTCCTGGGCGAAGAGGTAGACCACCCGCCCGGCGATGCGCCCGTAGCCGGTGATGACGCCGTCCCCGAGCACCTTCTTGTCGGCCATGCCGAAGTCGGCGCAGTCGTGGGTCACGAAGCGGTCGATCTCGCGGAAGGTGCCCGGATCGAGCAGCGCGTCGACCCGCTCGCGGGCGGACAGCTTGCCGCTGCGGTGTTGCCGATCCACGGCGGCGGCTCCTCCGCCGGCGAGGGCCTCCTGGTTCATGCGCTCGAGCCTGTCCAGCAAGGCGCGGTGGCCCTGATCGTCGCTCATCGAGTCCTCCGGTGTGCGGCCAGCCTGGATATCACGATGCGGATCGGGATCGCTTGTGCTTCACTGCGGCCCAAACCCCCTCGGAGCCTCCATGCGCGCCATCCACCTCTTCCTCCTCCTCCCTTCGCTCGCCGCATGCACCGGCGAGAAGGACACCGGTGACGGGAGCACGGGCGGCGACGGCGGCGGTACCACCGGCGACGGCGGCACCACCCTGGGCGACGGCTGCATCAGCCTGGACGGGGTGGTCGGCTACGACGAGGTCAACCAGGCCGTCGCCGCGGCCTCGGCCGGATCGACGATCAGCCTGGAGGGCTGCGAGGACGGGCCCCACGTCGAGGACATCCTGCTGGACAAGGGCGTCCACCTGGTCAGCAAGGAGGGCATCCAGCTGGAGCCGGACTTCGAGGACCAGGCCATCACGATCACCGCCGACGGCGCCTCGGTCTCTTCCGCGACCTTCACCTATGGCAAGGCCGGCGTGCGGGTCAGCGGGGCGCAAGGCGTCGTCCTCAGCGACCTGAAGGTCGATGGGGTCAGCCAGTGGGCGGTCGTGGCCGAAGAGAGCAGCAGCATCGAGCTCAGCGGGGCCGTCATCCGCAACGTCGGCAAGGGCGGCGTCTCGGTCGACGGCGGGACGGCCAGCCTCAGCGGCCTGGACATCCTCGACAGCAAGGGCTTCGGAGTGCTCGGGCAGGGTGGCGCCGTGGTCAGCGTCAGCGGCTCGACCATCGCCGAGATGCGCAGCTCCAGCTCCTCCGCGGGCGACGGGGTCGCGCTGGGGGTGATCGAGGCCAGCCTGAGCAGCGCGGGCAACACCATGACCGACGCGGCGCTCTACGCGGTCTACGCCGACCTGGGCAGCGTGGTGATGGACGGCGATCTGATCGAGGGCGGTCAGTTCGGCGTCCTGGCCAACGACTCCAGCCTGCAAGCCAGCGGCGTCAGCGTGCTCGACGCGACGACCTGCGGCATCTACGCCTTCACCGAGGGCCAGATCGCCCTGAGCGACACCACGATCACGGCGACCGAGGGGGTCGTCCCCGACGTCAGCGCCTCGACCTGGAACGAGGAGCCCTACCGGGGGGCGGGCGCCTTCCTGATCGGGCCGGACACCACGCTGACCGACCTGTCCATCGACGGCTACAGCGGCGTGGGCGCCCTGGTCTACAGCGAGTCCTCCGGTGAGGCGACCCTGACCCGGGTGACGCTGCGCAACCAGGGCAACCACGGCCTGTACCTCTCCAACGTGGACACCCGCGCCACCGACGTCAGCGTCCGCGACATGCGGGCCATGACGACCAGCCCCGACGAGATGTGCTTCGAGGTCGACAGCGACGTCGGGGTCCTGGTGGTCGGCGGCGAGCTGGACTGGACCGGCGGCGAGATCGTCGACGTCGAGGGCTACGGCATCAGCGGCATCGACACCGAGCTCATCGTCGACGGCGCCACAATCGCCAGCACCTGGTGCGCCGGCGTGATGAGCTTCGGCTCCAGCGCCAACATCACCTACTCCGACTTCTCGGGAGCCCGGGGCGCCGAGTTCGCCGGCAGCGTGGTCTCCTACGAGGGCAGCACGCTGTACATCGGCGGCTCGACCTTCACCGACAACCGCGCCTACGACATCTACCGCAGCGAGGAATTCAGCAGCGGCGGCAGCCTGATCCGCTACGACTACAGCCAGTACGTCGGCAGCGACATCCAGGTCTGGTACGGCGGCGCCGCCGAGCTGGTGATGAACACCCACCAGGGCGGGGTCAACGGCGTCGAGCTCTACCCCGGGCACGGGACCTACCCGACCGCGACGATGCGCAACAGCACCTTCACCGACTACACGGGCCTGATCGGCTACGTCTCGACCGGCTCCACCCTCAGCCTGACCGACACCAGCGTCGACGGACACGGCGCCTACGGGCTGGCCTGCCAGGGCGGCAGCATGAACCTGACCCGCGTCAGCCTCGCCAACGGGGGCTTCAGCGAGTCGCGCACCTCGGTCTACACCGACGACGTCCTCACCTACGAGCTCGACTCGCCCACCTACGGCCCCTCCGTCCTGGCCGAGTCCTGCGCGTTGCGTGCCGAGGACCTCAGCATCAGCGAGGCCCAGGAGAGCGCGATGGGGCTGAGCGACGCCTCCTGGGATCTGCGCGACATCGAGATCACCGGCGCAGGACGCAGCGGCACGGGCCACGGCATCGAGGTCAGCGCCTCCAGCACCTCCTCCAGCCTCTACATCGACGGGCTGGTCGTCAGCGGCGTCGACAACGGCGACGGCGTCTCGGTCCAGGCGCGGACCTCCGCGACGGTCACCATGCAGGACGCCGTCATCGACTCGGTCGGTGGGGCCGGCCTCTCCTTCAGCAACACCGGCAGCAGCAGCGTCAGCGCCTCGGCCACCCTGCTCAACGTCGACGTCGCCTCGGCGATGGGGGCGGGCATCGAGCTGAGCGCCTTCAGCAGCACGCTGACCACGGTCAGCGCCGACGCCAACGGCGGCAGCGGCATCGTGCTCAGCGGCGGGACCACATCGCTCAGCTCGACCGTGACCGACGGCAACACCGAGTATGGCCTGGTCTGCGGCGCGACCTCCACCCTGACCAGCTGCGGACTCAGCGCCAGCGACAACCTGCTGGGCGCGACCTCCGGCTGCGACGCCTGGTGCTCCTCGCCCTGAGGCGCTCGGGCCTCTCGCGCTCAAGGCGCTGAGGGCCAGCTCCAGTCGAGCGCCGGCGCGCCGGGGCTGAGCACGCGGATCCGAGCCGAAGCGGGCGGGTCGTAGACCAGCGCCCGAGCCACCGGCTGGGATTGCTCGCGCAGCTCCCACTCCTCGCGCGGGAGCAGGACCTGACCCTGCACCTCCACCTCGGCCCGGGCGAGGCTGGGCAGGTAGAGGACCAGGTCCTCGCCGATCCGCCCCAGCCAGGGGGGCTGCCGGTCGGCGAGCAGCTCGCCGGGCAGGATCAGCGCCTCGGGGGAGGCGCGGCCCAGGCTGCCGCTGCGGGCGCCCAGCTCGAGCACCTCGACCGCCAGGGGCTCGGTCAAGGCGCTGCTGCCCGCCGAGCTCAGCAGCCAGGGGCCCAGCGTTCCCTGGCCCGGCTCGACGGCCTGCCAGCTGGTCTCCAGGCGGCGAAGCGCGCGCCCGGGTCGCGACGCCAGGCGATCCTCGACCACCCGGGTCCGGCGGAGGAGGCGGGGGGCCTCGCCCATGTCGCGGATGTCGACCGCGGCGCCCTCGGCCGTCTCCAAGAGCAGGGAGAGCTCCCAGGCGTCGCCGAGCAGGACTCGGCCCGAGCTGCCGCTGAGCTCGACCTCGAGGCGAGGCGGCGCCACGATGGCGGCGAGGTCGGGGCGCTCGCGCAGGCGGGCGAGATCGGGATCGGCGCTGGCCTGCTGCGCGTCGAGCCGCCCCTGGCTGGAGAGGATCAGCAGGTCGGCCGCGGCGCCGTCGAGCTGACCCGCGCGGGCGCGCAGCGCGGCCCGATTGAAGCGCAGGTCCCCGTCCTCGGGGAACCGCTCGAGGGCCTCGCTCAGCCGGGTCAGGGCCTCGTCCTCCCGGTCGAGGGCCTCCAGGGCGTGGGCCTGCCACGCCACCAGGGTCGGGCTGTCGGGGTCGGCGGCGGCGGCAGACTCGAAGCGGGCCAGCGCCTGAGTGGCATCCCCCTGCTGCAGGGCGAGGCGGCCCTGCTCCCAGTCCTCGACGGCGCCCAGCAGGTCGCGCTCGCGCTCGGCGGGGCAGGCCCGGGTGCAGGCGAGGCTCAGCAGGAGCGCGATCGCCGGAGCCTTCACGGCCGCAGGCCGATGAGCGCGGCCATCCGACCCGAGGCGGCGCCGTCGCGGCGGTAGCTGTGCAGATCGGGCTCCTGGAAGCTGCAGCCGCCGACCTGCTCGACCTCTCGCACGCCGGCCTCCCGCAGCTGCCAGGCGGCGGCGGCCCGCAGATCGGCCTGCCAGCGCCCTTCCCTGCGGCCGGGGTGGACGAAGGCCTGCGGCGGGACCCGGCGGGCGATGCCCTCGACCACCTCGGGGCCCACCTCGTAGGCGTCGACGCCGATGCAGGGCCCGACGCTGGCCAGGATCCGGCCGTCGCTGCCCTGAGAGAGCAGGCGCCGCGACAGGTCCTGGACGGCGAGCCCGATCACCCCGGCCGCGAGTCCGCGCCAGCCGGCGTGCACGGCCGCCACCGCCACCGGCCGCCCCTGGGGGTCGAGCCCGGCGAGCAGGACGGGCACGCAGTCGGCCACCCGGATGGCGAGCAGGAGACCTGGACGCTGGCTGACGAGGGCGTCGCCCTGGCCCCGCAGGCCGCCCTCCTGCGCCTCGATCACCTCGGCGCCATGGACCTGCGAGAGCAGGGCCACGGCGGCCTGAGGCAGGCCCAGCTCGGCGGCGACCCCGGTCCAGGCCGAGGCGGGCGCCCCCGGACCCAGGTCCAGCCGACCGGGCCCGCCGTCGACGGGGCGGGCGGTCGTGAAGCCATGAGCGAGCCCCGGAACGGAGTCCAGCAGGGGGCTGCGGAGGATCATCGCCTCAGCTTGCCCCGCGAGCCTCCCTCGGGCAAGCGGGCTTGCAGATCGAAGCCCGAGCCCCTACGATGCGGATCCCCGTCGAGCCCGCTGTCGAGCCCGCTGCTCCCTCCCTCCCAGGCCCTCCGCCCCACCATGGCCTCCACGCTGCTACTCCTCTCCGCTGCCCTGGCCCTCGTCGGCTGTACGGGCTCCGGCGACAACGCCGACTACCAGATCATCGTCACCCCCGTCCTCCCGCTGAACCAGCCCGAGCTGCTCAGCTCGATGGAGCGGGTGGCCCTGTGGATCGACTCCGGCGATGGCGAGCCGGTCGAGCTGGACCTCAGCAGCGGCGAGAGCGGCACCATCGACACCTTCGAGGACCTCGCGGCCCTGGACGGCGCCCGGCTGGAGCTGCGGGGCTGGCAGGGGACCACCCTGATGGCCTTGGGCCGGAGCGAGCCGCTCAGCATCTCGACCGGCTCGCAGGAGGTGCGGATCCTGGTCGGCGCCGTCGGCGGGTTCAACCAGCTGGAGAACGTCTCGGACCGGGTGGCCTTCGGGGCGCTGGCCTCGGCGGGCAACGGGCGCTTCTACCTCTTCGGCGGCAACGACCAGGGCCCCTACGAGCAGGACGCCTGGCCCGACATCTGGTCGATCGACCTCGCCCCTCCCAGCGAGGGGCTGGCCTTCTCCCTGCTCAGCGACCCGATGCCTCCCAAGGAGGACGGCAGCTCGGGCCGCATCTGCCACACGGCGACCGCCCTCACCCAGGGGGGCCACGAGCTGGTCGGGCGGATCCTGGTCGCGGGCGGCGCCGAGCGCGTGACCCTGCAGAGCGGCTCCAGCTACAGCGCCGACTTCACGACCGCCAGCGCGACCGCCTTCTTGTTCGACCCGGAGACCGAGACGGTCGAGGTCCTCTCCGAGGCCGAGCGCCTGCTGGACGAGCGCTGCGGGCACACCGCGACCGAGCTGCCTTCGGGCAAGGTCGTCGTGGCTGGCGGCATCAAGGGGGCCTCCACCGGCAGCCTGACCGGGCTCGAGGACGCCGAGATCTACGACCCCGTCTCGGGTGGCTTCGTCCCGGTCGAGGGCAGCCCCGAGGGGCCGCTGGTCTTTCACGCCGCCGCCGCGATGAGCAACGGCGGGGTGATGCTCTGCGGCGGGCTCAAGCGCAGCGTGAACAACTTCGCCGCCTCCGACGACTGCGACCTCGTCACGGCGAACGGCGAGTTCCTGCCAGGGCCTGTGCTGCCCGAGGGCCTGATCCACGCGGCGATGGCGCCACTGCTCGACGGCAAGCTCCTGCTGACCGGCGGCGCCAACCCGACCGACAGCTACAGCCTCTTCGAGTTCCCCGACCAGGTCAGCGACCGCGCCTGGATCTACGACGGCAGCAGCTGGACCGAGACGGACTCGATGGGCAGCCCCCGCGCGATGCACGAGCTGGTGGCCTTGCCCGACGGCAACGTCCTGGTGATCGGCGGCGTCTCCCAGATCAGCAGCGCGGTTGAGCCCGCCAGCACCGATGGCTTCTGGAACATGCTGTGGGGTTCGGCCTACGCCGTCTCCTGCGCCGAGCTCTACGACGCGGGGACCGGGCGCTTCGAGGTGATCGGCAGCTGCGCCGAGGGCGTGGGCGCGATGTCCGGGACCGTGGCCCGGCCCAATGTGGCGGTCGACAGGGACTTCGGCGTGCTCGTGGCCGGCGGCCTGACCGCGCAGAGCGAGAAGGAGACCGGCTCCCGCGTCGTGGACTTCTACGCCATCGAGCCCTGAGCCTCGCCCGCCCACCACATCGCCGCCTGCTCGCTGTCCAGCGCAGCGAGCACCGCCGCGGGGAGGACGTGGTCGACCGGCTGGCGAGCCAGCAAGCGACGGCGGATGAGGCTGCTGCTGATCTCGGGGAAGACCACGGAGCCTTCGGGCACGGGGTAGCCGGTCCGCCCGACGACGATGGGATCGAAGCGGGCCTGCAGCTCGGACCACTGCCTCCAGCGCGGGAGCTGCGGGAGGACGTCCGCGCCGATGACCAGCCGGATGGACGCCTCGCCGTGGCGCGCCGCGAGGTGCCGCAGGGTGTCGATGGTGTAGCTGGGCGCCGGCAGGGTCGACTCGACGTCGAGCACGGAGACGCGGTCCGCCAGGGGGAGCTCGGCGCGGAGGGCCTCGCACCAGGCCAGCCGGCGCTCGAAGGGAGCCAGCGACTTGTCCTGCTGGCCCTCGAAGGCGTGGCGGAAGACCGGGACGATCCAGACGCGGTCGACGCGCCGGGTCCACAGGAGCCAGGACACGACCATGGCGTGCCCCAAATGGGGCGGGTTGAAGCTCCCGCCGTAGAATCCGACCCGCACGCTGCCCTCCCGGTCCCGGAGTATCAAGAAACGCAGAGCAGGGCGCTTCAATGGGTCCGCGTCCCCCGTGTTACCCTCCTGCCTCCGCCCCCCCTTCATCGCGTGGGCACGGAGCACGGCGACCTTGCCCATCCACGACCTGCCCATCGGCGTCTTCGACTCCGGCGTCGGCGGCTTGACCGTCCTGGCAGCCATCGCCGGGCTGCTGCCCGACGAGCACCTGCTCTACCTGGGGGACACCGCCCGGGTCCCCTACGGCACCCGCTCGCCCGAGACGGTGGTGCGCTACTCCGAGCGGGTCGCAGGCCACCTGATGGGCAGGGGCATCAAGGCCCTGGTGGTGGCCTGCAACACCGCCACGACCTGGGCCCTGCCGGCGCTGGAGGCGACAGGGCGGGAGCACGGGGTCCCCGTCCTGGGGGTCATCGAGCCGGGCATCCAGCACGCGCTGGCCCTGACCCGCTCGGGCCATGTCGCAGTCATCGGGACCGAAGGCACCATCCGGGGAGGCCGCTACGCCGACCGGCTCCTCGAGCTGCGGCCCGAGCTGCGGGTCGAGCAGGTCGCCTGCCCCCTCTTCGTGGGGCTGGCCGAAGAGGGCTGGGCGGGCGACGACCCGATCGCCCTGCTGGCGGCCCGGCGCTACCTGGCCGGGCTGGTCGACGGTCCAGACACCGTCATCCTGGGCTGCACCCACTACCCGCTGCTGGAGCCGGCCATCCAGGCGGTGCTCCCCGGCGCCACCCTGGTCGACTCGGCCCAGGCCACCGCCCAGGCGACCCGCGCGATGCTGCAGGTCCAGGGCCTGCTGCGCCCGGCGGCCGGCGCCCGTCGGGTACACTACCTGGTGACCGACAACGTCGAGCGCTTCGCATCGACGGCGGCCTCGTTCCTGGGCCACCAGCCCGAGCTGGTCGAAGGCGCCCGCCACCCCGAGCTGGTGGACATCGACGAGCGCGACCACCTCCACTGGCGGTCCGCCCTGAAAGGACAGCCCGCCGCATGATCCGCATGTACCATGTGCACAAGCGCTACGGCGAGATCAGCGCCCTGCGGGACATCAACCTGCGGGTCGCCAAGGGCGAGTTCTGCTACATCACCGGCCCCTCGGGCGCCGGCAAGTCGACCCTGCTGAAGCTGCTCTACGGCGCCGAGCAGCCCAGCGAGGGCAAGATGCTGGTCGGCGGCGTCGATGTCAGCCGCCTGCCTCCCCGACGGCTGCCGGCCATGCGCCGCAACATGGGGATCGTCTTCCAGGACTTCAAGCTGATCCCCAGCCGCAACGTGGGCGAGAACGTCGGCCTCGCCCTGGAGGTCATCGGCACCCCGCGCGAGGTGATCGACCGGCGGGTGGCAGCGGTGCTGGCCATCGTCGGCTTGCGCGGGCGCGGCGGGGAGTACCCGCGCACCCTGTCGGGCGGCGAGCAGCAGCGTGTCGCCGTGGCCCGCGCCATCGTCAACGACCCCTCCATCGTGCTGGCCGACGAACCTACCGGGAACCTGGACGGGGCCATGGCCATCGAAGTGATGGAGATCCTCCAGTCGATCAACCTGCGGGGCACGACCGTCCTGGTCGCGACCCACGACGCCGGCCTGATGGAACGCTTCCCCTTTCGCCGCCTGCGCTTCGAGCACGGCAAGCTCGTCCAGAGCTGAGGCCCTCGTGCACTCCCTCCGCCACATCGTCCGCAGGGCCATCCGCTCCCTCTGGGAGCACCTGTACCTCAACGTCATGGCCACCCTGGTCATCGGCGCGGCCCTGCTGCTGATCGGCGTCTACCTGACGGTGCAGTACAACCTCAACGCCATCGTCGACTCCTGGGATCGCGACGTCCACCTCAGCGCCTACTTCCACGAGGACGTCGGCCTGGAGCGCCGCTTCGCCCTGCGCGACCAGTTCGCCCAGCGGCGCGAGGTGGCGACGGTGCGCTACGTCAGCGAGGCCGACGCCCGCGCCTGGCTGATGGAGCGCGTCCCCGACATCGAGCCCGTGCTGGTCGAGCTGGGCGACAACGCACTGCCCGCCTCGCTGGAGCTGACCCTGGTCTCGACCGAGGCCAGCCCCGAGGCGATCGCCGCCTTCGCCGCCGAGCTGCAGGGCCCCGACTTCGAGACCATCGACTACGGCCAGGAGTGGGTGGAGCGCTTCAACACCTTCCTCTCCCTGCTGCAGCTCCTCGGCGCCGTGCTGGGCTCGCTGATCGGCGTGGCGGCGCTCTTCCTGGTGGCGAACACCGTCCACCTGATCGTCTACAACCGCCGGGCCGAGCTGGAGGTGCAGAAGCTGGTGGGCGCGACGGCGACCTACATCACCGCGCCCTTCCTGATCGAGGGCGCCACGCACGGCCTGCTCGGCAGCGTCGTGGCCGCCCTGGGGCTCTGGGCGGTCCACCGGGGGCTGGTGGTGCGCCTGCAGGAGGCGCTCCAGCTGGGGCTGGCCGGCGAGCTCAGCTTCCTGCCCGCCAGCTACCTCCTGATGCTCTTCGTCTTCGGCCTGACCCTGGGCGTCGTCGCCTCCGCCATGAGCGTCCGCCGCTTCCTGGTGCAGGCGCCATGAGCGCTCCCCTGCTCGCCCTGCTGCTGGTCCTGACCCGCCCCTCGCCGGGCCAGCCCGACCCGATGTACGAGCTGGAGGCCGCCCGGACCGAGGAGCGCGGCATCCTGGAGCAGCTGAACACCCTGGACCGCGAACTCCAGGCCGTTCGGGAGCAGCGCGAGGGCATCCAGGAGCGCCTCGCGATGATGGAGGACGGGGTCCGCCAGCAAGAGGACATCGCCGCCAGCGCCCAGGCCCTGCTGGAGCAGCGCCGACCCCAGGTCAAGGCCCGGCTCGGCGCGCTCTACCGCCTGCACCGCCGCGGGCTGGCGCGCATCATCTTCGGGGCCGAGGATCCCGCCGAGCTGCGGCGCCGCTCGGCCTACCTGCTGGCGATCCTCCAGGCCGACCTCGCCCGGATCCGGGGCTTCAGCCAGGCCATCGCCGACCGCTCGACGGCCCGAGAGGCGGTCGAGAAGGACCGGATGGCGATGACGGCCCTGCGCGCCGAGCTGCAGCTGCAGGAGGCCGAGCTGCGCGAGCAGCGGGCCCGCCGGATGTCGATGCTGGACGACATCCGCACCCGCCGCGCCCTGAGCTACCGCGCGCTGGCCGAGTACGACCAGGTCAGCCAGGGCATGGACCGACGCCTGACGGCGATGGGCGGCAGCGCCGAGGAGATCACCCGCCAGGTCCGCACGATCAACCCCGAGGGCAGCTTTCGGGCGCTCTACGGGCGGCTGCCCTGGCCCACCACCGGCCGCCTCACCCGCCGCTTCGGGCCGTACACGGACGCGATCAACAACCAGCAGTACGACAGCTCCGGGGTCGAGATCACGACGGAGTTCGGCACGCCCTTCCGGGCGGTCTTCGACGGCGAGGTCAAGCTGGCCGACTTCGTGCCCGGCTACGGCCTGACGGTGGGGATCGAGCACGGCCCCTACACGACCATCTACAGCCACGCCGAGAGCGTCGCCGTGCGGGTCGGAGACACCGTGCGCTCGGGGGACACCCTCGGCGTCGTCGGCAACACCGGGCTGACCGACGGTCGCAGCCACGTCATGGGCTTCGAGATCCGCTACAACGGCGCGCCCCAGGATCCCCTCCCCTGGCTGACCCCCCGATGACGGCGCGGCGGCCATGAGCCGGCGCCTCTCGCCCCTGCTGCTGCCGGTGGCGATGCTGGCGGCCAGCCTGGGCCTGGGGGGCGGCGCGCTGGTCACCCGGGCCGCCCAGGCGCAGGGTCAGGATCGCTACGAAGGCCTCGCCACCCTGGCGCGGGTGATGGCCCAGATCGAGGCGCGCCACGTCTCCTCACCCTCGTCTTCCCAGCTGATCGCCTCGGCCATCCGCGGCATGGCCGGCGACCTCGACCCCCACTCCTCCTGGATGGAGCCCCAGCAGTGGGAGCAGCTCCAGGAGAGCACCGAGGGGCGCTGGTCGGGGGTGGGGCTGATCACCGGCCTGGACGGGCAGGACGATGTGGTCAAGCGCGCGCTGGAGGGCGGGCCGGCCTGGCTGGCGGGGGTGCGGCGCGGCGACCGGATCGTGCGCATCGACGGCCAGGAGGTCGAGGGCCTGGGCAGCGAGGAGCTGCGGGCGCTCTTCGGCGGCGAGCGCGGGCAGGCCCTCCGCCTGGAGGTGCTCCGCGGCGAGGAGGTGCTGGTCTTGAGCGTGGTGCGCGACCAGGTCTTCGCGCCCTCGGTCGAGCTCGCCCGCCTGGACGAGCGCCACGCCTACGCCCGCATCTCGCAGTTCCAGCGGCGCACCTCGGCCGAGCTGGTCCACGGCCTCGCCCGGCTGGAGCGGGAGGGGGGGCCGATCGAGGGGCTGGTCCTGGACCTGCGCGACAACCCCGGCGGGCTGATGGACGAGGCGGTCGAGGTGGTCGATCTCTTCATCGGCGAGGGGGCCATCGTCGAGACGCGCGACCGCAGCGGCGCGGTGACCGAGGCCCATCGCGGCAGCCCCCAGGTGACCGACCGGGCCATCCCCCTGGTCGTCCTGATCAACGGCTCCTCGGCCAGCGCGGCCGAGGTCGTGGCCGGGGCCATGCAGGACCTGGGACGGGCGCGCGTGGTCGGCACCCCCAGCTACGGCAAGGGCAGCGTGCAGATGGTCAGCGTCTTCGAGGACGGCTCGGCCTTGCGGCTGACGGTGGCCCGCTACCACCTGCCCGGGGGGCGCACCCTGGAGCCCGGGGACGGCGTCCAGCCCGACTCCCTCGTGCGGCTGGCCACCGACGCCAGCCGGGCTCGTGAGCGCGTCGAGGCCGTCCGGCTGGCCCTCCCCCCTGCCCAGGCCGAGCAGCTGGGCCGCGACCTGGAGCAGCTGCTGGCCCCCGAAGGGACCCTCCCCGAGCCTCCCATCGACTGGGATCTGCCCGTCGAGGAGCGCGCCCTCTCCGACCTCCAGGTCCAGGCCGCATGGGAACTCCTACGCAGCGGGAGCTGAGGGGAGGGCTCCTCGGCCTGGGGCTGGCGCTTGGCGTGATCGGCCTGGGGCTGAGCGTGGCGCCGTGGCTGGCCGGGGAGGTGGTCGAGCGCCGACGCGGTGGCCAGGCCGGCGCGGAGGAGCGGGATCCTCAGGCCGTGCGCGCCTACCTCAGCGAGGCTTTGAGCGCCGAGGGGCTCCAGCGGAAGAGCTCGGTCGAGCAGGCGCCCGGCCGACGCTCCGAGGTCTGGCAGACCCAGCCGGGCACGGAGATGGAGGCCCTGCTCGACCGGCTGGCCGAGCGCGCCCGGGCGGCAGGAGTCGAACAACACGGCCAGGTGCGCGACGAGCTGGATGGGCTGCTTCGGACCTGGGCCGGCTCGGTCGCGGTCGACGAGGTGCTGATCCTGCCCGCCCTGCCGGCGGACACCCCTCCCCCGCCTTCGCCCAACCGCCGGATCAGGCCGTTGCTGGCCATCGTGATCGCCGGGCTCGGCGAGGTCGCCGCTGCCGAGCTGGTCTCGACGCCGCTGCCCTTGTCGGTGGCGATCCGGCCGACCCGGCCCGCCTCGCTACGGGTCGCCCGGGACGCCGCCCTGGCCTGGCAAGAGGTCCTGGCCGACCTCCGAGAGAGCGAGCTCAGCCCGGCCGAGGCGCGCGCGGCGCTCCCCTTCTGCACGGGGCTGCTGACGGGCGAGCTCTCCAGCGGCGCCCTGCAGGGCCTGGATCTGGACACGGTCCTGCTCGCGCCCGAGTCCTCCAACGCGACGCCCGGGCACGCCCTGCTGGTCCGCGGGGCCTGGATGGCCCGGCAGCGGGCCCTGGACGACCTCCTGGCGCGGCTGAGCCACCTCGCGGCGCAGCGGGGCCACACCACCCTGGTCATCGAGCACGACGCGCCCGCCCTGCCCGGGCTGCTGCGCTGGGCCCAGGAGACCGGCGCGAGCCGCTATCGGCTGGTGCAGGCCAGCGAGATCGTCCGCCCCGTCGAGCTGGTCGGCGGACGCGAGGAGCTGGTTCGGCCCTGAGGGTCCTCTTGGCTCTCAGTCGCTGTCTACCCGGAAGCTGTAGGGATCGTCCTCACCGCGCTGCGGAGCCGTGCAGGTGTTCTGCTTCATGTCTACGGCTTCGATGAAGTAGCGCATGCCGCCCGATCTGACCTCTTCCCCGGGGATGTCGCCGGACCACTCGTCTTCGGCGCCCGCCACCATGGCGAACTCCTTCCAGGTGGAGCTGGTCTCCTTGCGGTAGTAGACCCGCACCGAGAAGACGCCCGTGTCGTTGTCGGTCACCATCGCGGAGATGGTCACCGGCTCACCCAGGGGCTGAGCGGTCTCAATTGGCGTGTGGGTGATGGTCGGGCAGATGGTGTCCTCTTCCGGCTCGGCGGTGTCGCCCGTGTCGGTTCCACCATCGGCCACCTTGGAAGATCCGCCATCGCAGGCGAGAAACAGGGACAGGGCGAGCGTCAGCATCAGGGTCTCCTCCAGAGTTCCGTGCCCCCGTAGACTACGCGCGTTCGGTCCCGTCGACAAGTTGACCGACAAGATCGTGCTCGGCCGCCTGAGTGATGCGCACCTGGACGAAGCGGCCGGGGAGCGCGGCCGGGCCGGGGCCATCCAGGTAGACGACCCCGTCGATCTCCGGGGCCTGGCTCTGCATCCGGGCCACCATCAGGCGCGGGTCCTGCTCGTCGGGGCCGTCGATCAGGACCCGGACCGTCTTGCCGACCCAGCGACGCAGGGCCTGGCCGCTGATCTCGGCCTGGGCCTCCATCAAGATGCGCTGCCGCTCCAGCTTGACGGGCTCGGGGACCTGGTCGGGCAGCGTGGCGGCGTCGGTGCCCTCCTCCTGGCAGTAGGTGAAGACGCCGACCCGCTCGAAGCGCTGTTGCCGCACGAAGTCGAGCAGCTCGGCGAAGTCCTGCTCGGTCTCGCCGGGGAAGCCGACGATGAAGGTCGTGCGGATGGCGATGCCCGGGACGTGGCGCCGCACCCGCTCCAGGATGCGCTCCTGGCCCGCGCGGGTCACACCGCGACGCATCGCCTTGAGCATCGGCCCGCTGGCGTGCTGCAGCGGCATGTCCAGGTAGGTGCAGACCTTGGGCTCGTCCGCGATGGCCGAGAGCAGGCTGGCGGGCAGGCCGATCGGGTAGGCGTAGTGCAGGCGGATCCACTCCAGGCCGTCCACCCGCGCCAGGGCCCGCAGCAGGGCGCCGAGGTCGTTGCCATCGCCGAGATCTCGCCCGTAGGCGGTCGAGTCCTGGCTGACGAGGTTCAGCTCGACCGCCCCCTGGGCGACCAGGCTGCGCGCCTCGGCCACCAGCGAGTCCACCGTGCGGCTGCGCATCTTGCCGCGCAGGGTCGGGATGATGCAGAAGGTGCAGCGGTGATCGCAGCCCTCGCTGATCTTCAGCCAGGCGCTGTGGCTCTTCCAGGAGTTCAGGCGCGGGGCCAGCTCGTCGTGGATGTAGAGCGGGGTGTCGACATGGCTGCGGGGCAGCTCGCCCTTTCGGGCCGCCAGGACCTGGGCGATGCGGTGGTACTCGCCGGTGCCCAGGAAGTGGTCGACCTCGGGGAGCTCGTCCTCCAGCGCGGCGCCGAAGCGCTGCACCATGCAGCCGGTGACCACCAGCTTGCGGCACTGCCCGCTCTCCTTGAAGCCGGCCATGCGCAGCACGGTCTCGATCGACTCCTCGGTCGCCGGCTGGATGAATGAGCAGGTGTTGACGACGATGACGTCGGCCTGCTCGGGCGCGTCGACGAGCTGGTGCCCCTGCCCCAGCAAGGAGCCGACCATCACCTCGCTGTCGACCCGGTTCTTGGGACAGCCGAGGCTGACCAGATGTACCCGCTCTGCCATGTCTTCACGCTCCCAGGGCCGCCCTCTACCCCGGTCGACGAAGGCTGGGGTAGCGCCCGACCGAGCCGCCGAGCCTACATCCCGTCCGCGCGGACCACCTGGGTCCCCTCGGGGGCCTGGAAGGTGAACTCCGTGCTGGCGATGGGCGCGTTGAGCTTGAGGTTGCTGAAGCTCATCTCGGTCTCGTTGTCGAAGGCGTCGACGATGACCAGGCGCTCGAGCTCGTACTTGCCGCGGGTGAGCTCGATGCGCAGGCGCTTGAAGCCGCTGGCCTTGCGCGGGGTGAGCTCCAGCACATGGACCCGCCGCTCCCCCACGGTCGGGGAGTCGATCAGCTTGACCTCGAAGAACTCCTCCAGGTTCTCCAGCGTCGAGAGGAGCTGGTCCACCCCGCCCGCGTCCGTCCCCAGGTCCTCGGTCACGAAGACCTGCTTCTCGCTGGGGCTGTAGACCCACATCGTGCGGCCGTCGGTCACGAAGAGCCGCACCTCGGGCTGGGTGAAGTCCCAGCGCATCAGGCGGGGCCGCATCAGCTGGATGCGGCCGCGCTGCTTCTCGCCCTCGCCCATCGCGGCCGAGCGGCTGACCTGGACGAAGTCCGCCTTCAGGCTCTGCACGCTCTTGTAGGTGGCCTCGACCTGGGCGACGATCTCCTTCACGGTGGTCGGCTCGGCGGCCTGGGCCATCGCCGGGGCGGAGACCAGGAGCCCCGCGAGGGGGAGCGCCAACAGGCCACTGAGGGTGAAGGCGCGGAGCAGTCGAGAAGGAGAGAGCGCCAAGAGGGCCTCCATGGAGGGACGGGAGTAGCGTTGCGCGTCGGGCCTCGCAAGCAGCGGGAGGCTCGACCCGCCAGGAGCGCGCGGCCATCCGACGGCCCGCCCGATCCTGCCATTCAGCGGGCCTCAGCTCGCGTGAGAGCCGGCCAGGACCTCGCGCGGGCGAGCACCGTCGGCGGGGCCGACCACGCCGTCCCGCTCCATGATCTCCAGGATGCGGGCCGCGCGGTTGTAGCCGATCTTGAACTCGCGCTGGATCATCGAGGCGCTGGCCTTGCCCTGGCGGCAGACGTAGGCGACGGCCAGGTCGTAGAGGTCGTCGTACTCGCCCTCGGCCAGCGGGGTCTCGCTCTCGGCCTCGTCGTCGGCGACGATCTGGGCCTCGTAGTTGGGGCTGCCCTGCTCGCGCAGGAAGTCGTTGACCCGACGCACCTCTTCGTCGCTGACGAAGGGGCCGTGGACCCGCTCCAGGTCGCTGACGCCCGGAGGCAGGAAGAGCATGTCGCCCTTGCCCAGCAGGTTCTCGGCGCCGTTCTGGTCGAGGATGGTGCGGCCGTCGACCCGGGTGCGGACCTGGAAGGCGATGCGGCTGGGCATGTTGGCCTTGATGAGGCCGGTGATGACGTTGACCGAGGGGCGCTGGGTGGCGACGATCAGGTGTATGCCGGCGGCGCGGGCCTTCTGGGCGAGGCGGNNCAGGTCGGCCAGCTCGTCGATGACAATGACGATGTAGGGCATGACGCGCGGGATCGGCGGCGGCACATCACCCGCCCAGTCGGCGGGGGCGTAGCGCCAGGCCTTCTCGACGGACCACTCGGCGCGCTCGCTCTCCAGCTTCTTGTTGAAGGAGGTGATGTTGCGTACCCCCCAGCGGGCCAGGGTCCGGTAGCGCTCGTCCATCTCGACGCAGGCCCACTTCAGCGCCGCGCTGGCCAGCTTGGGCTCGGTGACGACAGGGTGCAGCAGGTGCGGGATGTCGCGGTACAGCTCGAACTCGAGCATCTTGGGGTCGATCAGGATCAGCCGCAGCTCCTCGGGGGTGCGGGTGTAGAGCATCGACACCAACATCCCGTTGACGCCGACGCTCTTGCCCGACCCCGTGGTCCCGCCGACCAGCAGGTGCGGCATGGTGGCGAGGTTGCCGACGTAGGGCTTGCCCTCGACGGTCTTGCCCAGCACCATCGGCAGGGCTCCACCGTTCTTCCGGAAGGCCTCGCTGGCCAGCATGTCGCGCAGCCAGACCGTCTGGCGGGACTTGTTGGGGATCTCGATGCCGACGACTCCCTTTCCCGGGATGGGCGCCACGATGCGGACGCGCAGCGCCTTCAAGGCCATGGCGACGTCGTCTGAGAGCGAGGAGATTTTGGACAGCTTGATGCCGGGCGCGGGCACGTACTCGAAGGTCGTGACCACCGGACCGGGCCGGATGGCCACCACCTCGCCCTTGACGCCGAAGTCGGCCAGCTTGCTCTCCAGCACCTCGGCCAGGGCCTGCAGCTCGGCCTCGTCGAAGCGGGCGATGTCGCGCTCGTGCTCGTCGAGCAGGCCCAGGTGGGGCAGCTCGAAGGTGGCCTCGCTGCTCTCGACCAGCAGGTCCCGATCATCGACGCCTCCGCCGGAGACGAGCTGACCGGGGCTGACGATCGCCCGGCGAAAGCCTGGGGCGGGCGAGGAGCCAGAGGGGCCTGAGGACGACGCGGGGGCCGAGGCGCGCGCAGCGGGGCGAGCGGCGGGCCGGGGGATGGGGGGCTCGGAGAGCGAGGGCATCGACGCCAGCGAGCCGGGCTCGGGAGCGTCGAGGTAGTCCATCTCCAGGGGTGGGGG
>DDSR01000493.1 GCA_002343455.1 Deltaproteobacteria bacterium UBA2385
GGGAGGGGAGGCGCAGGCGAACAGCAGGGCGAGCAGCATCAGCGCAGGGACTCCAGCAGGGCGACGAGCTCCTGGTGCAGGAGGGGATCGACGCCTTGCTGGAGCTGGGCCTTGACCTGGGCCCGCAGGCGGCGGGCGCCTCCCGGGTAGAGCTCGAGCCACGCGGCCAGGGCCAGCGCGTCGCTCTGCACGCCGAGGGCCTCGTGGGCGGCCTTGAGGGCCGAGGCGTCCTGGTCCAGCCACTCGGTGGCGTAGCGGACCCGGCGCAGGGTGCGGCGCAGTCGGTGCCAGTCGGCCGGGGCGAAGAGGTCCTCGGGCAGGCGCTCCCGGGCCCGTCGAGCCAGCGCGGCCCGGCCGGCGGTGGCCTGCTCCGGACTGAGCGGGGGCAGCGCCTCGATCTCGGCGAGCAGCGCTGCGGTCCGCGGGTCGGCGATGCGCCTGGTCAGGCGGGCCTGAGCCTTGGGCTGGCGCTCCTCCAGCCAGGCGCGGAAGCGTGGCGGTAGCGCTCTCTGCAGGGTGATGTGGAGGTTGCGGGCCTCTCCGGCCGCGCGGCGCAGGCGACGCAGGCGCTTCCGCTGGTCGGGCTGCTCGGCCAGGACCAGCCAGGTGTCCAGGCGCGCGCAGGCGACCCGCAGCTGGTGGACGGCCTCGACCTGGCCGATGGCCGCCGGCGGCAGGCACCGCCGCAGGCGTTCGATCTGGGGGAGGTTGGAGATCATGGACGCTCTCGGGACCAGGGGGCAGGGCTGCTCCGGGTTAACCGGTAGCCCTCATGGCCTTCGTCCACCTGCACTGCCGCACTCAGTTCTCCCTGCTCGACGGCGCCTCGGATCCCAAGCAGCTCGCCAGTCGCGCGGCCAAGCTGGGCCAGGCTGCCTGCGCCATCACCGACACCTGCAACCTCTACGGCGGGGTGGGCTTCTTGCAGGCCTGCGCCGGCAAGGGCATCCAGGGGGTGCTGGGGGCCGAGATCTGGATGTGGCCGCCCGGGCTCGACCAGCGCGACCCGAAGGGCCCCGACGGCGGCTGGCACCTCGTCTTCCTGGTCGAGGGCGAGCCTCCTCCCAAGAAGGGCAGCGATGCGCCCTGGGAGCCCGTCGGCTACCGCAACCTCTGCAAGCTGATCACGACCGCCATCTTCGACGGCATCCACTACCGGCCGCGCATCGACTGGGAGCTCCTGCAGGCGCACAAGGACGGGCTGATCGTGCTGACCAGCGGGCTGCTCGGCCCCGTCGGCGTCGCCAGCCGGCAGGGCCAGCCCGAGCAGGCGCGGGCGGATCTGCTGCGGCTGAAGGAGATCCTGGGTCCCGACCACCTCTTCGTCGAGCTGCAGGACACGGGCCTGCCGGGCCAGCCCGAGGCCAACGCGCTGGCCCGGCAGCTCGCCGCCGAGCTGGGCCTGCGCACGGTGGTCACGAACGATGTGCGCTACCTGGACCCCCAGGACGCCGTCACCCTGGACCTGCTCAACTGCATCGGCCGGGGCGAGAACGTCGACGCCGTCGACCGGGTGATGCTGCCGACCGACCAGCAGTACCTCAAGTCGGAAGAGGAGATGCGCGCCCTCTTCCCCGAGGACGGGGCCGCGCTGGACCTGACGGTCGAGATCGCCAGCCGCTGCCGCTTCGACTTCAAGACCGACACCTACTGGTTCCCGGCGACCACCCCTCCCGACCCGGATCCGCCTTGCCCGCCGGGGGTCTCGCTGGCCAGGGCGCCGCGGGCCGACACCCAGGCCAACTGGGAGTACTTCTACCGGGCCTTCCCTCCTCCGCAGGACTTCGGCCTCCCCTCTCCCGAGCAGGCCATCCCCGAGAAGCCCGAGGGGGCCGGCAGCATCAACGGCTACTTCGAGTGGTACGCGGAAGAGGGCCTGCGCCTGCGCCTGCGCCAGATCGACGCCAGCCTGCACGAGGAGTACCGCGCCCGGCTGCGCTTCGAGCTCGACGTCATCGAGGGGATGGGCTTCCCGGCCTACCTGCTGATCGTGGCCGAGTTCATCAACTGGGCCAAGGACCAGGGCATCCCGGTCGGGCCCGGCCGCGGCTCGGGTGCCGGCTCGCTGGTCAACTACGCCCTGCGCATCACGGACATCGACCCCATCCTCTTCGGCCTGCTGATGGAGCGCTTCCTGAACCCGGAGCGCGTCTCGATGCCGGACATCGACGTCGACTTCTGCCAGGACCGCCGCGAGGAGGTCATCGAGCACGTCCGCGACAAGTACGGCAGCCCGCTGGTCAGCCAGATCATCACCTACGGCAAGCTGCAGGCCAAGGCCGCGCTCAAGGACGTCGCCCGCGTCCTGGGCCTGGACTTCAACCAGGCCGATCGCATCGCCAAGCTGGTGCCGATGGAGCTGGGCATCTCCCTGGAGGATGCCCTCAAGGAGGAGCGCCTCTCGACCCTGGTGAAGGGCGATCCGCTGGTCGGGCGGGTCTACGCCCTGGCCCGCCAGGTCGAGGGCATGGTCCGCCAGACCGGCGTGCACGCCGCGGGCGTGGTCATCGCCGACCGGCCCCTGGTCGAGCACGCCCCGCTGTACCGGGACGGGCCCCAGGGCGGGCCGGTCGTGCAGTACGAGATGAAGTCGGCCGAGGGCGTCGGCCTGATCAAGTTCGACTTCCTCGGCCTGAAGACCCTGGACCAGATCCGCGACGCGGTGGTCATGGTGCAGCGCAACACCGGCGAGCGCATCGACCTGGCGACCCTGCCCTACGACGACGAGGCCGCCTACACCCTGCTGCAGCGCGGCGACGCCCTGGGGGTCTTCCAGGTCGAGTCCAGCGGCATGCGCGAGCTGCTGACCCGGCTGCGGCCCAGCAACATCGACGACCTGGTCGCGCTGCTGGCCTTGTACCGGCCGGGCCCGCTGTCCTCGGGCATGGTCGACAACTTCATCGACTGCAAGCACGGCCGCAAGGCGATCGAGTACCCGCACCCCTCGCTGCGGCCCATCCTGGAGTCGACCTACGGGTCGATCGTCTACCAGGAGCAGGTCATGCAGATCGCCCAGGTGTACTCGGGCTACACGCTGGGCGGCGCCGACCTGCTGCGGCGGGCGATGGGCAAGAAGAAGCCCGAGGAGATGGCCAAGCAGAAGTCGATCTTCGTCGAGGGCGCCCTGAAGCAGGGTCACGACGAGCAGAAGGCCGGCGAGCTCTTCGACCTGCTGGCCTTCTTCGCCGGCTACGGCTTCAACAAGTCGCACTCCGCGGCCTACGGGGTGATCAGCTACCACACGGCCTGGCTGAAGGCGCACCACCGCGCCGAGTACATGTCGGCGCTGATGTCGATCGACTCGGGCAACAGCGACAAGGTGCTGCTCTACATCGGGGACTGCCGCCGGGCGGGCATCAAGGTGCTCCCGCCGGACGTCAACCACAGCCAGGCGGGCTTCGACGTGCCCAAGGGCGACCGGCGCACGGTCCGCTTCGGGATGCTGGCGGTCAAGGGCGTGGGCGAGGGCGCCTGCATGGCCATCCTCGAGGCGCGGGAGCGCGCGGGCGGGCGCTTCAAGGGCTTCCTGGAGTGCCTGGAGGACCTGGACTTCAAGCGGGTCAACAAGAAGGTCCTGGAGAGCCTCGTCTGCTGCGGGGCCTTCGACTGGACCGGCCTGCCTCGACAGGCGATGTTCGAGGGCCTTCCGGGGGCGATGTCCCTGGCCCAGGGCAACCAGGAGCAGGCCGCCGCCGGCCAGGTCAGCCTCTTCGGCGGGATCGCCGCGCCTCGACGGCGCCTGCAGCTCCCCGACCTGGGCGAGTGGCCGATGGCCGTCAAGCTGGCCCGCGAGCGCGAGGCGCTTGGCTTCTTCATCACCGGGCACCCGCTGGAAGCCTACAAGGGCCTCGCCGAGAGCCTCACGACCTGCTCGATCCCCGAGCTCGACCGCCTCTCTCCCGACCGCGAGGTAAGCGTCGCCGGCATGGTCACCGCCCTGCGCCAGGTCCAGACCAAGAAGGGCGACAAGATGGCCTTCATCACGATCGAGGACCAGCGCGGCAGCATCGAGTGCGTGCTCTTCCCCAAGACCTACGCCCAGAACGCCCGGGCCCTGGCGACCGAGGAGCCGATCCTGCTGCGGGGCACCTTGGAGCGCTCGGGAGAGGGCAGCAAGATCCTCGCCGACAACGTCGAGGTCCTCTCCGAGGTTAGAATCCGCCGCACGCGGGAGGTGCGCTTGAACCTGGACCTCGAGGACGAGCTGGGCGAGGACCGGGCCATGGCCTTGCGCAAGCTGGTGGCCGAGAGCCCGGGGCGCTGCCCGCTGCGGCTGGATCTCCACCTGCGCAGCGAGGACGCCCGGGTCCGGCTCCTGGTCGAGGGGCAGGTCGTGCCCGACGAGGCCTTCATGCAAGGCGTCGAGACGCTCTTCCGGCGGCCCGACGTGGTGGAGCTGCGATGGTGAGCGTGTTTCTGCCGCTCGCCGCGCTCGGCGCCGCCCTGGCCGATGGCCCCCGCGGCGTCGTCGAGGCCTTGCCCGGCGGCAGCATCGACTGGAGCCGCCTGGTGCTGACCGTCACGGTGCAGAGTGACCAGCGGGTCGGGGCATGGATGGACCGACGGCTGCAGGAGCAGGACGCCATGGACCGGATGGGCCCCCAGGTCCAGGCCCTCGCCGCCCGGGTGCGGGTGACACCGGACACGCTGGCCGCCGATGTGCTGGCCGGGGACAGCGAGCTGTCGCGGCGGGTCGCGGACACGATCTCCAGCTGGACGGTGGTCGAGACCCGCTACCACGAGGCCGGCGCGGTCGAGCTCAGCGCCGAGCTGGATCTGCGGCGCTGGCTGCGCCCGGTGCTGGTCTCGCTGGCCTCGACCGGGGCGACGCCGGTGGGCTCGGGCCAGGCGACCGGGCTGCTGATCGACGCCCGCGGCCTGCCCTTCGAGCCCTGCCTCGTGCCGCGTATCACGACGGCCTCCGGGGCCGTGCTCTTCGGCGCCCAGCGCCTCAGCGCCGAGCCGCTCGCCAGCGAGTCGCCGGTGGTCTACGTGACCGATCCCGCCGACGAGGCCGCCGTTCGGCGGGCCGGCGAGCGGCCGATCCTGGTGCGCGCCGCCAGCGTGGTGCGAGGCGGTGAGCTGGTGCTCGACCCCGAGGCAGGCCGTCGGGTCGAAGACTCCCCCGACCTCGCAGCGATCGCCGCCCAGGGGCGGGTCGTCGTCGTGGTGGACCCATGATCCGCCGGCCGAGCACCAGCCTGTCGGGGGCGCCGCGGGGCCGGGTGCCGATCCGGGGGCCGCAGCCCAAGCGGACGAATTCCCCCTCCTGGTCGGCGAGGCTGGCGTGGGGGCTGGGCTTCGTCGTCATCGGCAGCCTGTTGATCTGGGCCCTCTGGCCGGTGCTCTCGATCCTGATCGCCGCCGCCGCGCTGGCCTACCTGCTGGATCCGCTAGTGGACCGCCTGGAGGCGCGCGGCCTCTCGCGCGGGGTGGGCATCGGGCTGCTGGCCGTGGCGGGCCTCCTCCTCACGGTGGTCCTCAGCCTGCTGATCGTCCCGCCGGTGATCGGCAAGTCCGGCGAGATCGCCTCCCGCCTGACCGAGTTCTTCGCCACCCTGGACCAGCGGATCCGCCCGCTGGCGCAGTGGATCGAGACCAACACCGGCTACGCGATCCCCCTGGACGTCTCGGCCCTCCAGCAGCAGGCGCCCGAGCTCATCCGCGAGGGCCTGCCGAAGGCCCAGGAGATGGGCACCGCCTTCATCACCGGCCTCTTCACGCAGGGGATGTCGATCCTCGGGGCGATCCTGAACCTGACCCTGCTGCCGCTCTTCACCGCCTACCTGCTGGCGGACTGGGACAAGCTGATCGCCAAGGTGGCCGACCTGATCCCCTGGCGATTCCGCCCGCGCGTGACGCGCATCGCCGTGGAGGTCGACAAGCGCCTGTCGGCCTTCGTCCGGGGGCAGACGATGCTCTGCCTGATCCTGGGGGTGCTCTACAGCATCGGGCTGTGGATTGCGGGCATCGACCTGCCCTTCACCGTCGGGATGCTTGCGGGCGCGCTGTTCATCGTGCCCTACCTGGGGACCATCGTCGGGGTGATCCTTGCCCTGGGGCTCTCCTTGCTGGAGTACGGCGTCGATCTGCACCTGCTCTGGGTCATCCTCGTCTTCAGCGGCGTGCAGCTCCTCGAGGGCTATGTACTGACTCCGCAGATCGTCGGCAATGAGGTGGGCCTGCACCCGCTGGTCGTCATGATCTGCCTGGTGGTGGGCGGCAGCCTGCTGGGCATCTGGGGAATGCTGCTGGCCATCCCCATCACCGCGACCCTCTCGGTCCTCGGCGCGGAGTGGCTGGACCTGTACAGGCGCAGTCGGGTCTACGGAGAGTCGCCGCAGTGAGCTCCCCCCTCGCCTGGCGCTGGCTGGGCCGCCTCGCCTACGAGCCCGCCTTGCTCGCCCAGCGGGAGCGCCGCAGGGCCATCCTCGCCGGGCAGGAGGCCGAGGAGATCTGGCTGCTGGAGCACGAGCCGGTCGTGACGATCGGCCGCCGGGAGCCCGCCGACCTCGACCGCGCCGCCCTCGCCCGCCAGGGCCTGGCCGTGGTCCCGACCGAGCGGGGCGGGCTGGCCACCTGGCACGGCCCCGGGCAGCTCGTCGCCTACACCCTCGTCCGGGTCCAGGGTCGCGGCTTCGGTCCGCGCAGCTTCGTCTGCGCCGTCGAGAACACCGTGATCGCCTGGCTCGCCGAGCGAGAGGTCGTGGCGGGTCGGCGCCCTGGAATGCCGGGGATCTGGGTCGGGCGGGACAAGATCTGCGCCGTCGGGCTGCACATGGAGGGAGGTGTGGCGATGCACGGCCTCGCCCTGAACCTCTGCCCGGCGCTGGAGGGCTTCGGCCTCTTCACGCCCTGCGGGATCCGGGATGGCGGGGTGACCAGCCTGCAGCGCCTCCGGGGCTCCGCCCCGAGCCCCGAAGAGGCCGCGATCAGCCTGGGGCCAGCCTTGTCAGCCTCGCTGCGGTCGGATTTGAGCTGCCGCGGTTGACGCGTTCGCCGCCTCGAAATAAGCGTCCCGCGACCCGTAGGCGCGTAGCTCAGTGGGAGAGCATCGTCCTGACACGGCGAGGGTCGGCGGTTCAAGCCCGCCCGCGCCTACCATCCCATCATTCCCCACCGGCCTGCCCCAAACGCAGGTCGGTGGGGAATTCGATTTCTCGAATCCCTACCAAGCCCCCGGAGTGCCGTTGCGTCGTCCCCCCCCTCGGAGAGGTCGCCGATTCCAAGAGCCCGAGCCCACAGGACCCCGCGTCAATGACCGCATCCGCGCCCCGCGAGTGCTGGTGATCGACGACGAAGGCAACAAGCTCGGTGAGTTCCTGACCGAAGACGCGATCCAGCTCGCTGTCGAGCGTGGGGTGGACCTGATCGAGGTAGCGCCCAACGGCCGGCCGCCGGTCTGCAGGCTTGGGGACTTCGGACGCATCAAGTACGAGAAGCAGAAGAAGGACGCCCAGGCGCGCAAGCGCCAGGCGGTGGTGTCGATCAAGGAGGTGAAGCTTCGCCCCAAGACCGACGAGCACGACTACGAGGTCAAGCTCAAGCACACCCGCCGCTTCATCGAAGAGGGGGACAAGGTCAAGATCACGGTGCGTTTCCGTGGTCGCGAGCTTGCCCACCGCAACATCGGTGAGGAGCGCTGCCGCGAGGTCGCCAAGGACTGCGAAGACATCGCGCTGATCGAGACGCCCCCCAACATGGAGGGCAAGCAGATGTTCATGATCCTTGCCCCCAAGAAGAAGAGTTAGCAAGAAGGGCCCCGCCCCTCGGAGATCCCCATGCCCAAGCAGAAGAGCCACAGCGGCGCCAAGAAGCGCTTCGACCTCACCGGCACCGGCAAGGTCAAGTTCAAGCGCGCCAAGATGCGCCACATCAACGAGCACATGTCCAAGGGGACGAAGCGTAAGCTTCGCCACACGGGCATCCTGTGCGAGGCGGACGCCCGGCACGTCCGCACGCTGCTCGGCCACGGCTGAGCCGCCCGTGGGCCTCGTGCCCGCATCCACGACACGCCACTACCGCCGCCTTTCGCGGTTGGGAACCGGCTGAACAACCAAGGAGTCGACCATGGCCCGCATCAAGCGCGCCCAGATCCGCAAGAAGCGCATCAGCAAGCTCTTCGCGCGTACCAAGGGCTTTCACCTCGCCCGCAACAACACCCTGCGCCAGGCGAAGGAGGCCGTGCTCAAGGCGAAGTCGCACGCCTTCGCCGGCCGCAAGCAGAAGAAGCGCCAGTTCCGCGCCCTGTGGATCCAGCGCCTCAGCGCTGCCCTGATGGCGCACGACTTCTCCTACAGCCGCTTCATCCACGGGCTGAACCTGGCAGGGATCGACCTGAACCGCAAGCAGCTCTCCGAGCTGGCGATTCACGACGCCGAGGCCTTCGCCTCGATCGTCGCCCAGGCCAAGGCCGCGGTCGCGCAGGCCGCGGCGGCTTGATCGCCGTGTCGCCCCTCCTGTTGGCTGCGCTGACCCTCCTCGCCTGCAAGAAGGACGAGGAGCCGGTCTACACGCAGTTCAACGGGACGGACGACAGCCTGACCATCCAGGTCGGGTCGGCGGATCTGTTGCCCGAGGTCTCCGCCGAGCTCAGCAGCAGCACCGGCGAGGTCGTCGTCGGCCTCGTCTCGGTGGACCCCGGCGGCGGGCCGATCGGCACCGAGCACGGCATGGTCGTCGTCATCGACGACCTGTACGAGCACATCGTCGATCGGGTCAGCGTGCGCCTCGACTCGGGAGACCGGGGCGAGGACGAGTTCGAGCTCCAGCAGGACAGCGCCGACGAGGGCGTCTGGAAGTTGACCCTGGTCTCGGTGGGCGAAGAGGACGAGGTCCGCGAGGACACCTTGACGGTCAACTGCTGGGACCTCGAAGAAGACGAGGATAGCGAGGCTGACACCGGCACCGCGGAGGACCAGGAATGAGCGCCGACACCCTGACCAAGGCCCGCCTCGCCGAGCGTGTCCACGACAGCGTCGGCCTCTCCAAGAAGGAGTCCGCCGAGATCATCGACGACGTCTTCGACCTGATGCGGGGCGCCCTCCTCCACGACGAGAAGCTGAAGATCACCGGCTTCGGCAACTGGATCGTGCGCGACAAGGCCGCCCGCCGGGGGCGAAACCCGCAGACCAACGACTCGATCATCATCGCCCGTCGGCGGGTGCTCTCCTTCAAGCCCTCTCCGGTCCTGCGCGTCGCCCTGAACGCCAAGGAGTAGCGAGATGGCCCGGCGCATCCCCAACGACGCCATGACCCGGGCCCTCTCCGCGGCTCGAGTCGAGCCCGAGGCGGCCGCTGTAGCGGGCGCTGGCGCGGTCGCCGCCGAGCTGCCCCCGGACCTCGACCTCAGCGACGCCGACGACGCTGGCGACGAGGGCGAGGGCGAGGTCATCGTCGACGAAGACGCCATCCCCGAGAAGCTTTACTTCCGCATCGGCGAGGTCGCGACCCTGGTGGGCGTCGACGCGCATGTCCTGCGCTACTGGGAGAGCGAGTTCCGCATGCGGCCGCACCGGTCCAGCTCGGGCCAGCGCCTCTACCGCAAGCAGGACCTCGCCCGCTTCTTCCGCATCAAGCGCCTGCTGCACGACGAGGGCTACACCATCGCCGGCGCCCGCAAGGCCCTCGCCGGAACGGGCGCCCTGACCCAGGTCGATGTCCCGCGCATTCGCGAGTCCGTCGAGCGCCTCCAGGCCCTGCGCGACCGCATCCTCGAGCTCCGTGACGAGATCGAGGCCGATGGAGTGGGTTGACAGCACGGTGCCTGCTGCATAAGCGGCAGGCGTTGTCGGGGAGTAGCGCAGCCTGGTAGCGCATCAGACTGGGGGTCTGAGGGTCGCAGGTTCAAATCCTGTCTCCCCGACCATACCGAATGGCGGCGGTCCTGAGACCCAGGATCGCCGCCATCATCGGTTTCGGGATCGGCCGAAAGTGCAAGTAGGTCGAAGGGCTTACGCCAGGTCACGGACAGGGCTCCCTCGGCCAAAGTGGAGTTTGAGAAGAGCACGTCCAGCAAACGGCGCTGTTCGCGTGGCTCCCGTGAGATCATCAGGTCGTAGGCGCGG
>DDSR01000469.1 GCA_002343455.1 Deltaproteobacteria bacterium UBA2385
ACCCACATCCGCAGAGACCGCAGAGCGTTGACTGACGGCGTAGTCTCCCAGCCGGGTCAGCCCAAAGCACAACAGCCTTGACATGGCAAGGCATAAACGACGAGTCCTGCCCCCCTGACCCCCTGATCCGCCGAGGGGGTCGCAAGCCATTCGCAGCGCCACCGACCTCTTGGCGTCTTGGCNNGGCGTCTTGGCGTCTTGGCGGTTCCGCTTCCTGTGGAGAGGCGAACCCCCGGTTTTTGCAGCGCTCGTGGGGTGAACCTCCCTTTTTTGCAGCGGAATTGCGGTCCAACGGGATGTGAGGGCCGGAAGGCTAACCAGACGTCAATAACTTAGGTCCGCCGACCCGCCGGATCCGGCCTCCGCCGCTGCATTTTTCGGGGGTTCACCTCCCGACCGCTGCATTTTTCGGGGGTTCGCCCCCTCCGAAGCGCGCCGATAGGTCTCGTACGGAGGCGAACCCATGGGCTTCTGGATCCACGTCGGACCGCTGTCAAAGACGGCACTCCCCGAAAGGGTGACCGAGCTCAGGCCTTTGATTGGACCCGGAGATACGGTGGGCGAAGGCTGCGAGGGTGCGACCCGATGGCAGTCCTACCCCTACCCAAACACCGCGCCTGGCTACCTGTCGGACGCCGCAGGCCATACACCCGCGCACGCCGCACTGGAGTCCCAGTCGATCATCGCCGGAGAGCCCCAGGCCGCAGTGGCCCACCCCGACGGCGTCCCAGTCGTCTCAGCACTGGTGCTCCAGCAAGAGCTGGAGGCCTGTGCTCGAGCCAATTGCTGGAACATCTCCACGCGGGTGGGCCGGGATGAACTGGACGAGATCGACGACCACCCCGGTGTCGCGAAGTACCTCGCGCGTGATCTGTACTTCGCGGTCTCCCTGGTTCTCGCCGAGGGCACCGTCGCCCTTCTGGACTGACCTCACCCCCCCTCCGTCGCCGCCTTCTCCTCCGCCTCCCGCTGCTTGCGCTTCCACAGCCCCTCGTAGCCCTTGTCCTCCTTCTCTTCGCCCTCGACCTCCGGCGCCCGCGTATGCAGCTGCGTACAGGCCTTCTTCGGCTCGGTCCCCGGCAGGAAGGGCGCCCCCGTCAGCGGGCAGCTCCCGTTCGACAGCCCACCGCTGACCAGGCAGATCGCCCGCGAGGTCGTCTTGACCTCGCCCTGAAACTCCGCCTGCGGCATGCCCTGGTGCAGGGCGCGGGTCCACCAGCCCCACAGCGGGCTGGCCAGGTCGCTGGCGCTGGCGCCGATACGGACAGGCTGGTCGTAGCCGATCCACAGGGCGTTGGCGTAGTCGGGGGTGCCGCCGACGAACCAGAGGTCCTTCTCGCTGTCGGTGGTGCCGGTCTTGCCGATGGCGGGGCCGCCGTAGCCGGGGAAGCCGCCGCCCCCGCGGGAGGCGCCGCCGGTGCCTTGCTCGATGACGGCGCGCATCATGTCCCGGGTCAGGGCGGCGGCCTCGGGAGGCAGGACCTGGTCGCCCCAGCCCTCGACCCGCAGGCGGCTGCGCCCGCGGGCGTCGGTGACCTGCATCACGGGCCAGCCCGAGGCCAGCTTGCCCTCGCCGATGACGGTGGCGACGAAGCGGGCCATCTCCAGCGGGGTCGCCTCGCCCTGGCCCAGGGCCAGGCCCAGCTCTTCGGGCCAGCCGCGGGTCTCGAAGCCCAGGGTGCGCGCCAGGGCGATCAGCTCGGCGGGGCCGCCGGCCTCCTGCAGCAGGGCGGCCGTGGCGATGTTCTGGCTCCAGGTGAGGGCGTAGGCCAGCGCCGCGGTGGTGGTGTAGCCGCCGCCGACGTTGCGAGGGTTCCAGCCGTCGGTGTCGGGGAAGACGCCGCGGCTGTTGCGCAGGGCGGTCGCAGGGGTGAAGCGCCAGCTCCCGTCGGGGTTCTTCTGCGAGAGGGCCAGCGCGAAGACCAGGGGCTTCAGCGCCGAGCCCGGCTGGCGGCGGGCCTGCGTGGCCCGGTTGAAGTCGGTCGCCAGCGCCTGGGTGCCGCCGTGTACGGCCACCAGGAAGCCCGTGCGGGTGGAGATCACCGCGCCGGCGACCTCGATGGGCTCGCTGCCGCGTCGCCCGACGATGCGCTCCAGGTAGCGGGTGCGCTCGGGCAGCAGCGTGTCGGACTGCTCCTGGGCGACGATGTCCAGCGCGGTCCAGACGTCCATGCCGGCGCCGTAGAGCATGGTGGTCCCGATCTTGGCCTCGGACCAGGTGCGGACGGCCTGGAGGTAGCTGGGGTAGCGCTCCGCCGGGCGAGGCTTGCTGCGGGTCTCGATCGGCTCCAGGCGCGCGGCGGCCACGTCCCAGCCGGCCTTCTCCAGGCGGTCCAGCACCATGTCGCGGCGGACCAGGGCCCGGTCGGGGAAGCGGTCGGGCGCGTAGCGGGCGGGCGCGGGCAGGATGCCGGCCAGGGTGGCCGCTTGAGAGAGGCTCAGCTCGGTGGCCTCGATCCCGTAGTAGTGCCGCGCCGCCGCCTGGAAGCCGCAGATGCTGAAGCTGCCGTCCTGCCCCAGGTAGGGCGTGTCCAGGTAGATCTGGAGTACGCCGTCCTTGCCCAGGTAGCGGTCCAGCGCGACCGCGGTCGCCGCCTCGCGCAGCTTGCGGTCCAGGGTCTTGTCCTTCTCCTGGCTGAGGTTCTTGACGACCTGCATGGTCAGGGTGCTGGCCCCCTGCTTGAAGCCGCCGCCCTGGGCGTTGATCCAGGCCGCCCGGCTCATCCCCTTCAGGTCGATGCCGCCGTGCTCGAAGAAGGCCTCGTCCTCGGCGGCGACGATGGCGGCCAGCAGCAGCTTGGGGGCCTGGGCGATCGGCAGGTGCTCGCGGATCTCGCCGTCAGGGCCGATCAGGCTACCCAGGAAGACGGGCTCCAGCGCCAGCGGTCGGGTCCAGCCCTCCAGGCCCGCCGGCTGGACCCCCTCGGCGAAGAGGCCGCCGCGGGGGATGACCTCGCCGGTCTTGGCGCAGTACTGGCCGGGCTCGGCGGGAGGGCAGCTCTCCTGGTAGCCGCGGGCCTTGGCGTGCAGGACCAGCCGCTCGGGGGGCAGGTCCAGCGGTGCCGGCGCCGACCAGGCGCGCCCGGGGAAGCTCCAGCCGGGGTGGGCGACCTCGTGGGCGAGGTGCTGGTCGGCCAGCTTCCGGGCCGAGGCGCGCACCACTAGCCACTGCGGCCAGAGCAGGGCCAGCCCGACCCCGCCGGCGAGCAGGGTCAGGATCAGGACGGCGAGGAGGGCGCGGCGCAGGCGGGTCATACGGAGGTCGGATCCGCTATTCCAGCGGGTACCCGGCCGCCTCCCAGGCCTGGGTGCCGCCCGCCACGTTGCGCGCCCCGCTGTAGCCCTGGCGGTGCAGCAGGCCGGTGGCGCTGCTGGAGCGGCCGCCGACCGCGCAGATCACGGCGAACTCCCGATCCTTGAGGGCCGCCAGCTCGGCGCTGCGGGCCTGGAGCTCCTGAAGAGGGATGTTGATCGCGCCGGGCACATGCCCCTCGGCGAACTCCTCGGGGGTGCGCACGTCCAGCACGGGCAGCCCGGAGACGGTGGCGGCCTGCAGCTCGGAGACGGTGAGGTCCGCGGCGCGGGCCGGGGTCTGGCCGCTGAGGACGGATCCGGCCTGCGCGGTCTCGGGCGGGCCTCCGCAGGCCACCAGCATGCACGCCAACGACAGGGTCAGGAGCTTGCTCATTTCGAGTCCGGAGGGAGGGTGGGAGGCGCGGTCAGGTGAGCGGGCAGATCACCTGTCAGCGTCTCCAGGAAGGCCTGGAGGGAGCTTAGCTGAGCGGGGTCCAGTGCGCGTCCGAGCGCGTGGGTGCTTACCTCGGGCAGGCTCGTCGCGGAGCCGTCGTGCAGCCAGGGGCCGGTCCGGTCTACGTTGCGCAGGGGAGGGACCTTCAAGGGCTGCTCCCCATCGAGCCGCTCCATGCTGGCTCCACCGAGCAGGGCGCCGTTGTGGCAGCTCGCGCAGCCCAGCTCGAGGAAGAGCCGCAGCCCCTCCACCTGCTCGGCCGAGATGGCGTCGAGCTTCCCGGCTAGAAAATGGTCGATCGGGGCGGGGGTCAGCAGGGTCCGCTGAAAGGCCGCCAGGGCCAGCGCGGCGTGCTCGGCGGTGACGGGAGGGTCTGCGTCGGGGAATGCAGCCTGGAAGAGCGGCGCGTAGCCGGGGATGGCTCGGAGGCTCTTCTCCACGCTCGCGGTCGAGGCCGCGCCCAGCTCCGCCGGATCGAGCAGGGCCTGGGCGGACTGGAGCTCGATGGTGGAGGCGCGGCCGTCCCCGTAGAGGCTGGCCTGGAGGGCAGCGTTGTAGACCGAGGGGCTGTTTCGCGTGCCTCCGGTGGCGGGGACCGGCAGGCCATCCACCCCCCAGGCGTCCAGGGCGTGGCAGCTGTTGCAGCTGCGATCCCGGCGCGGCGAGAGGCGGGCGTCGAAGTAGAGGGTGCGGCCGAGCTCGACCCGCTCGGCGCGCAAGGGCTTGCCTTCGAAGAGGGCCATGTCCGGCAGCGGCGCCAGCACGGCCTGGGCCTGGGCCAGCACCGCCGCGGCCTGCGCGGAGCCCGGGGCGAGCTCGGGGGGCGCCTGGGGCGCGAGCTCCGGGGAGGGCTCTTCGGGAGCCCCGGCGCAGGCCAGGAGGAGGATGGGGATGAGCATGGGCCTCCTTCAGGGGAGCCCCTCCCTAACGGCAGGTGCGTAGCCGGGCATGAATGCCGGATGCTGCCCCGGGCCCCTCCTCCGAGGTGCAGATCGGGCATGGATCCGATAGCTTCGCCAGCCCCCAAGGAGTCCGCATGTCGACCTTCTCGCTCGAATCCTATGGCCTCGCGCCCAAGCTCGTCATCCGCAACGCCGCGCCCTCCCTGCTCTACGAGCACGGCCTCCGCTACGAGCCGGGCACCGCGATCTCCTCGACCGGCGCGATGATCGCCATGTCGGGCGAGAAGACCGGCCGCAGCCCCAAGGACAAGCGCATCGTCGACGAGCCCGGCTCCAAGGCAGAGGTCTGGTGGGGGCCGGTCAACACCCCCCTCGAAGAGTCCAGCTACCTGATCAACCGCGAGCGGGCCCTGGACTACCTCAACACCCGCGAGCGCATCTACGTCGTCGACGGCTTCGCCGGCTGGGATCCCGATCACCAGATCAAGGTCCGGGTCATCACGACCCGCGCCTACCACGCGCTCTTCATGCACAACATGCTGATCCGGCCCACCGCTCAGCAGCTCAAGTCCTTCGGCAACCCCGACTACACCATTTTCAACGCCGGCGAATTCCCGGCCAACCGCCTGACCGCCGGCATGAGCAGCAAGACCAGCGTGTCGCTGCACTTCGGCCGCCGCGAGATGGTCATCCTCGGCAGCCAGTACGCCGGCGAGATGAAGAAGGGCGTCTTCACCATCATGCACTACCTGATGCCCAAGCGGGACGTGCTCTCCATGCACTGCTCGGCCAACCAGGGCAAGGACGGGGCCGTCAGCATCTTCTTCGGCCTGTCCGGCACGGGCAAGACCACCCTCTCCGCCGACCCCAACCGCGAGCTGATCGGCGACGACGAGCACTGCTGGACGGGCCACGGCGTCTTCAACATCGAGGGCGGCTGCTACGCCAAGGCCATCAACCTGACGGCCGAGGCCGAGCCCGAGATCTACAACGCCATCCGCTTCGGCAGCGTGCTGGAGAACGTCGTCTACGATCCCGAGACCCGGGTGGTCGACTACACCGACACCAGCATCACCGAGAACACGCGCTGCAGCTACCCGATCGAGTACATCGACAACGCTCGCATCCCCTGCGTCGCCGGCCACCCGAAGAACGTCATCATGCTGACGGCGGACGCCTTCGGCGTGCTGCCCCCGGTGGCCCGCCTGACGCCCGAGCAGGCGATGTACCACTTCATCAGCGGCTACACCGCCAAGGTCGCCGGCACCGAGATGGGCGTGACCGAGCCCCAGCCGAACTTCTCGGCCTGCTTCGGCGCGCCCTTCCTGGTCTGGCACCCCGCCCGCTACGCCGAGCTGCTGGCCCACAAGATCGCCACCTACGGGGCCGACACCTGGCTGGTCAACACCGGCTGGTCCGGCGGCTCCTACGGGGTCGGAAACCGCATGAAGCTCTCGATCACGCGGGCCATCATCGACGCCATCAACAACGGCAGCCTGCGCGACGTGCCGACCGTGGTGGACCCGGTCTTCGGCTTCCAGGTCCCCACCGCTTGCCCCGGCGTGCCCTCCGCGGTGCTCAACCCGCGCGGCACCTGGGCCGAGCCCGAGGCCTACGACGCCACGGCTCGCAAGCTGGCCGGGATGTTCGTCAAGAACTTCCAGACCTACGAGTCCGGCGCCAGCGAGGCCATCCGCAACGCCGGCCCCAAGGTCTGAGGCTCAGCCCCCGGCCGACGCGTCTTCCGCCTGCAGCGTCGCCACGAGCTGGTCGATGACGGCGTTCCAGCCCTCGAAGAAGCCCATGTTCTTGTGCTGGTCCGCCGAGTCGACGTTGCCGTGGCGGGCGATGGCGAGGTAGCGGCAGCCGCCCTCGACCGGCTCCAGGAACAGGAAGGCCGTGAACATCGGCTGGGCGGAGGGGCGGTAGTCCGGCAGCAGCGTGTCGGTGAAGACGAGCTTGCGGTCGGGCACCAGCTCCAGGAAGCAGCCCAGGTTCTCGAAGCGCTCGCCGTCCGGCCCGTTCATCACGGTGAAGAAGCGCCCGCCTGGCCGCAGGTCGAGCTCGGCCTCGGAGACGTACCAGGGCTTGGGGCAGAACCACTGCTTGAGGTGCTCGGCCGTGGTCCAGGCCTTGTAGACCCGGGCGGGAGAGACGGGGACAACCCGGTCGATGACCAGGTCGAGGGTGGGGTCGATCTCGATGGGGAGGCTCATTCGTCGTCCTTCATGGTGAGCAGGTATTGATCGAGCTGGTCGCAACGTCTCTCCCACAGGCTGCGCTGCGTGGAGAGCCAGTCCTGGGCCAGCGCCAGGCTGTCGGGTACGAAGAGGCAGGTGCGCACGCGGCCATGTTTCTGGCTGCGGACGAGCCCGACGGCTTCGAGGAGCTTGAGGTGTTGATCCACCGTCGACAGGCCCACGCCGGCGAGCATGGCCAGCTCGCTGGGTGAGGCCGGTCCCATCGCCAGCCGCTCCAGCATGGCGCGGCGGGTCGGGTCGGCGAGGGCCTTGAAGACCCGGTCGGCGGGGATCGACTGCATGAACACTTCGGTAGCCGACGAAGTGTTGAGGCGCAAGGGACCCCCTTCGCCCCGGCCTCAGGTTATGATGTCTCCATGTCCAGCTCGACCGCCATGGCCTCGTCCTCGCTCCCGCCGTCGGCCGTGCTCTATCCCGACTCCGATGGGCAGCCGATGGCCGAGAACACCGAGCAATTTGCCTTCATCCAGACCTTTCAGGGAAACCTCGATGTGCTGCTGCCCGACTTCGTGGCTGGCGATCACCTCTGGTACCCCGTCGAAGGGCGCCCGGACCTCCGCATCGCACCGGATGTCTACGTCGCCATGGGCCGCCCCAAGGGGCACCGGGGCTCCTACAAGCAGTGGCTCGAAGCGGACGCACCGCTCAGCGTGGTCTTCGAGTGGTGGTCGCCGTCGAACACCTTCGGAGATCGGGTCCAGAAGCTCCGATTCTACGAACGGTTTGGTGTGCAGGAGTTCTACGCCTGGGATCCTTTGACTCGTGAGCTGAGCGCCTTTCACCGCGAGGGACAGCAGCTGATCCCGGTCAACACCGAGGGGGGGATCATCAGCCCCCTGCTCGGTGTGCGCCTCGATGTCCAGGACGGGGCCCTGCGGGGATGGCGGCCCGACGGCAAGCCCTTTCTGACGGTCGTGGAGATGGATGAGGCGCGGCAGCGCGCCGAGCTTGAGCGTGACCAGGCGGCCCGTGAGCGTGACCAGGCGGCCCGGGAGCGTGACCAGGCGGCCCGGGAGCGCGACCAGGAGCGAGCGCGGGCGGAAGCCCTGGCGGCGAAGCTGAGGGAGCTGGGCGTCGAGCTGGACTGAGGGCCCGGGCCTCGTCCAGGCAGACCGCTTCGCCATGATCAAGTACCTCGGCAGCAAGCGCCTCCTGCTCCCTCTAATCGTCGGGGCGATCCGCGAGCTGCACGGGGTGCGCACCGTGGTCGACCTCTTCTCGGGCACCGCGCGGGTCGGCCACGCGCTGAAAGCCGAGGGCCTGCGCGTGCTCTCCAACGACCACAACGCCTACGGGGCGACCCTGGCGCGCTGTTACGTGGCCGCCGACGCCGAGGAGCTGCGGCCCGAGGCCGAGCGCCTCGTCGCGGAGTTCAACCGCCTGCCCGGCCGGTCCGGCTACTTCACCGAGACCTTCTGCGTGAAGAGCCGCTACTTCCAGCCCAAGAACGGCGAGCGGGTCGACGCCATCCGCGAGGCCATCGCTGCCAGGGGCCTGCCCCCCGAGCTGGAGGCGGTCCTGCTGGTCTCGCTGATGGAGGCGGCGGACCGGGTGGACTCCACCACCGGCCTGCAGATGGCCTACCTGAAGCAGTGGGCGGCGCGCTCACACAACGACCTGGAGCTGCGGGTCCCCGCCCTGCTGCCCCGCTCCCCCCACGGCAAGGGCCAGGCCCACGAGCGAGACGCCCTGGATCTGGCCGGGGAGCTGGAGGCCGATCTGTTCTACCTGGATCCGCCCTACAACCAGCACAAGTACCTGGGCAACTACCATATCTGGGAGTCGTTGGTGCGCTGGGACAAGCCCGAGGTCTACGGCGTGGCCTGCAAGCGGGTGGACTGCCGGACCCGGGGGAGCGTCTTCAACTCGAAGCCCCGGATCCTGGAGGCGATGCGAAGCATCGTACAGTCGGCCCGGGCGAGGTACCTGGTCGTCTCCTTCAGCAACGAGGGCTTCATCACGCGGGAGGAGATGGAGGCGCTGCTGGGCGAGCGAGGGAAGGTGAGGGTGATCGAGGCGGACTTCAAGCGGTATGTGGGGGCGCAGATCGGGATCTTCAACCCGGCGGGGGAGAAGGTGGGGACGGTGGGTCACCTGCGGAATCGGGAGTATCTGTATGTGGTGGGCTAATCTTCTCCCGGATAGGTCCAGGTGACGAGGCGGGCGGTACAGGCCTTCTTGTTCTGGGTGGGAAAGCACTGGCTGGCGACGTGTTGGCACCAGTCGTCAAAGCTACTGCCATCGTCTTGAACGTCGTCAGGCAGGACGGAATCTGCTTGCCTCAGGCCATTGGCAAACTGGACTCCCTTTTGGAAGACCGAGTAGACCATGGTATTCTGTCCGGAAAGCCAGGAATATTGCCAGCCGACAGGCTCCCATTGCTCGCCAGATTGTTGATGCAGTTCGTCTACATGCGCGCCGTTTGCTCCGCCCGCTGAATCGATACAGGCTTGGTACCCGAAAGGCTTACGTTCAGTCCTGAACCCCTGTGCTCTGTTGTATTCCGGGGGTTGGCCATTTGGATTCACGCGATTCTTGAGGTCAGTCGGGAAACCCGATTCGAATGCCTTGCGGTCAAGATAGCAGGCGTCCAACTCGCACGAAGTAGAATTCCCCTGAGGCGTGAACCTCCTGTACGTTCCGACCTCGTGGTATCCAAGGGGGCTGCCGGCGCCCGACTTGTATGGAACCAGCTTGTTGCTGTATTGCGCGATCGATGCGTTAGACTCCCAACCGCCGAGGAATGCCATGGAATTGGTGAACATGTACACCCACTCCGTGCTGCCGTCCCCCCAGCCGACGCCCACGATCGCGTTGTCGTGACGGAACTCCGTGGGACCATCCACGATCGGGAAGCTCATGATTTTGAGCCGCTCGCATTCCGTACAAGCCTGCTCCGGCGTCGCCACCGCCATCGCCTCGGCCACCTCCACCTCCACCTTCTTCCCCCCACACCCCACCACCACCAGCGCCGCGATGATCCCGATCATGGTCCCCTCCTCCGTGCCCGAACCCGGGCGGTTGCCTCGTCTGCCGTGAAGATGCCCCGGGCCAGTCCGGTTGTGATCGCTGCCGCCAACTTCTCTGCAAGGACGCAGTCCTCCTCGGCACTCTCCCCACCCTCCGCCAGCAGCGCCAGCACCTCCAGCGCCACCATCGGCGGCGCGATCTCGATGGCGCGCGCCAGCAGGGCTCGCCGCTCCCCCTCCGCTGCCGGGTCGACGGCCAGCCGGATCGCCCGTGCGTGCAGCACCCCCACCTCGCGGCCGCTGGCCTCCCAGGCCCGCTCGGCGCGCGCGGCCAGCTCGGCGCAGCGGGGGAGCTCGCCGGCCCGGAGGGCGATCATCGCCTCGGTGCTGAGGACCATCGCCTCCAGCTCGGGATCCTCCAGGCCCTGGACCGCCTCCAACAGCTCCTCGTCGACGGCCTGGGCCTCCCGCCTGCACAGGGCGAGGCTGCGCAGCAGCCACTCGGCCCGGCCCTCGTAGCTGGTGGCCCGGGTGTGCCGGGCCTCGTCGAGCACCCGGCGGGCCATGGCCTCGGCGCGGTCGAGCTCTCCGGCCTCCAGCCAGGACATCGCCGCGTTCAACGACGCGGACAGTCTCCCCAACCCGCGCGTGCGCAGGGCGGCGCTCTGCTCTTGCAGGGCGGCGGCCTCCTGGAAGCGACCCTGCCGAAAGCACAGCAGGCCCTCCCAGCCGGGGATCAGCCCGCGCAGCTCCTCGTCGCCATCGCGCTCGGCCCGGGCCCGCAGCTCCTCGATCACGAGGCCGGCCCGCTCGGGGCGGCGCAGGGCCGCCTGCATCCGCGCGTGCAGCCGGGCCAGCTCGGCCTCGGGATCGTCCAGGCCGGCCGCCGACTCCGAGAGCCGCAGGGCCCGCTCGGGATCCCCACCCCGGGCCGCCAGGGCTGCCTCAGCGACGGCCAGGAGGGCCGGCTGAGGGCGGAGCGCTCGAAGGAGCTCGTAGCGGGCGCGCTCGATGGCCCGGGTGCTGTTGGCGGCGAGGGCGGTGCGCAGCAGGGGGCCCATCAGGCGGGCCTCGTCCTGGGCTCGCCCGGCCTCGTGCAGGCTGCGCAGGGCCGCGACCAGGGTGGCCTCGGCCGCGCCCAGCCGGCCCTCCTCCCGCTGGGCGCGGGCCACCCGCAGGGCCTCCTCGGCCAGCTCCTCGGCCAGGCCGCCGGCGAGCAGGTGGAAGAGGCGGTCGGGCGCCCCAGGCTCCAGCAGGGCGGCCAGCCGCGCGTGACCGGGCACCTCGCCGCCCAGGCTGAGCGAGTGCGACTCCAGCCCGCCGCGCAGGCGGAGCAAGCCATCGGGGTCGTGCTGCAGGAAGCCCTCCTCGACCAGGACCTGCACCTCCAGCTCGATGCGCCAGGGTTGCTGGTCGAGGGCCCGGGCCAGCAGCTCGGGGCGGGCGTGGCGGCCGGCGAGCTGCACCCAGCGCAGCAGCTCGCGCTGACCGGCTGGCAGGCGGTCGGCCGAGGAGCTGCCGCCGCTCCGCACCCGAGGCAGGACGTCGACCCGGATCTGGTCGAGGGCCTCGCGACCGATGCGCAGGCGGCCGTCCTCCCAGCGGGCCAGGCGGCGAGAGGTCCAGGCGCGCAGCTCGGTGGCGACCGCGGCGGGTTGGCCATCGCTTCGCCTCCACAGCTCGCGGGCGCCGTCGGAGGGCAGGTGCAGCAGGCGCTCCGGCCCGTGAAAGAGCCCCCGCAGCTCGTCTTCGCCAAGGGGGGCGCGGCAGAGGTGGGTTCGGCCCGGCGCGTGGGCTTCGCGGCAGGCCAGCACGGGCGAGAGCTCGTCGAGCAGGGCCCGGCTCCAGCGATCAAGCGTGCTCTCCTCTTCGACCAGCAGGACCCCGCCTTGGGCGAGGAGGGCCTGAAGCTCCCGCCGCGCGGCAGTCGGCCCGGCTGCGTCGAGGAAGCGGCCCAGGCTCTCCAGGGGGCGCTGTCCGGGCTGGCACCACAGCGGCCGGCGGCCGGCCTGCTCCAGCTCCCGCGCGGCCTGGCGCAGCAGGTGACCGCGCCCGCTGCCCGCCGGGCCCACCACTGCCATGCTGCGGCCTGCCAGGGCGGCCTCGACCAGGGCCTGCAGGGGGGCCCGATCGCCCAGGAAGGGCACCTCGTCGAAGGCCGCCGGATCGCCCAGGCGGGCCAGGGCGAGCACGGCGCTGGCGGGGCGCTCCTCCGGCTTCGCCGAGAGCAGGCTCATCACCAGCGCTTCGGCGTCCTCCGGCAGATCCGGGAGGTGGGTGCGGAGCGGGATGGGACGACCGGTCAGCTTCGCGCTCCACAGCGCCCCCTGCGCGTCGACCCCGCCGTAGGGATCGACGCCAGCCAGGGCCTCGTAGAGCATAACGCCGACCGCGTACAGATCGGCCTTCGGTCCGGCGCGCTGGCCCAGCAGCTGCTCGGGGGCGAGGTAGCGGGGCGTGCCGACCAGGCCTCCCTGGCGCGTCACCGTGTCCCCGCTCTGGACGGGCCGGGCCAGCCCGAAGTCCAGGAGCACCGTCTGGCCGTCGGCCGTGACCAGCACGTTGCCCGGCTTGATGTCGCGATGGACCAGGCCCAGCTCGTGGACCCGCTGCAAGGTGCCGAGCAGCGAGCGGGCGGGGGCCTCGATCGCCGACCAGCTCCGGCGCCCCTCTCCAGGGAAGGGGCTGCCCTCGATCAGCTCCATCACCACGAAGCGGCGGCCGTGGCTGTGCCCATCGTCGAGGATGCGCACCACGCCGGGCAGGTCGAGCAGGCGCAGCGCCGCCACCTCGCGGTTGACCCGCAGGGCCGCGGCCCCCGACTCCTGGTGGAAGCGCTTGAGGGCCACCTCCCGCTGCTCCAGGTGGTCGAAGGCGCGCTCGACCTCGCCGGCTCCGCCGCGGCCCAGAGGGCGTAGCGGCTCGTAGCGGCCAGCGACCAGCAGGCTGCTCTCGGCGGAGATGTAGGGGTCCATCGTTCCCATGGCCGGCAGTGTAGGACAGGCAGGGAGCCGGAGGTGAACCCCCAAGAAATGCAGCGGCTGGAAGGTGAACCCCCGGAAAATGCAGCGTGCTGAGCCCGAGGCCGGGGAGAGTAGTGGTGTGCATCTCCCTAAAGGGCCGAAAACAGGATTGGGGCCCGCCGCGAACTCATCCGGAGACCTCCCGATTGCTGCAGAAACCGCAGGATCACCTCGCGGTCGCTGCGGTGAAGGGGCTCGCAGGGTGTAGGATCCTCGGAGAGGTCCACACACATGCTCTCCCTCCTCCTCCTCTTCGCCTGCGGCGATAGCGACACCGACGCCGACACCGATACCGGCGCCGCCCACACCGACGGGGGCACCAGCACCGACGGGGGCAGCGGCACCGGGGACGGCGGCACCGACGGGGACGGCGGCACCGGGGACGGCGGCACCGGCGACGGCGGCAGCACCGCTCCCGAGCCCAGCTGCGCGGACCTCGCCGATGTCGATCTGCGCGTGCCCGAGGATCACGCCACGCTGGCCGAGGCGGTCGCTGCGGCCGCGGACGGCTCGACCATCTGCCTCGCGCCGGGCACCTGGAGCGAGCAGATCAGCCTCTACGAACGCCAGCTGCGCATCGTCGGGGCGGGCGCGCCGGGTGACACCGTGCTGGACGGTTCGGGCACCGGTCGGGTGCTGAAGCTGCGGGACTCCAGCCTGGAGCTGCAGGGCCTGACCATCCGCGGCGGGGTGGCCGAGCTGGGCGGGGGCATCTACGCTTCGGACAGCCAGCTCCTGCTGACCGATGTGGAGCTGAGCGACAACCGGGCGCAGCCGGACGATCCAGGGAAGACCGGCCTCGTCAGCCTGGGTGGCGGCGCCATCTACAGCACCGGCGGTCGGGTCGAGCTGGTCGAGGTCGGCTTCTTCGACAACGCCATGGACTGTGGCAGCGTCGCAGAGTGCGGGGGTGTGGGTGGCGCGCTCTACGTGGGCGGCGACGCCACGCTGTGGGGGGTGCAGATCCTGGACACTCAGGTGCGAACCTTCACCGGAAGCTACGGTTCGGCGGCGAAGCTGGCCGACGGCGCGGTCGAGGTGGACCACCTGACCATCGCCGGCACCGGCCACGAGGGCGCAGGCTACGCCTGGGCGGTCCTCAGCCTGTACCGCACCTCCAGCGCGCGGGTTCACCAGGCGGACATCGTCGGCAACCGCATCGCCGTCGACCAGGTCTACGCCGGCGCGCTCTCGGTCGTGAACACCTCGCTGGACCTGCAAGGATCCCACCTCGCCTTCAACGAGCTGATCGGCAGCGAGTCCTCCCAGGGCGAGGCCATCGCGCTGGACTGGGTGCAGTCGCCAGTCCTGGCCTGGAACAACATCCACGACAACGGGCCCTCTCCCTTCGCGGGGATGGACGATCCCATCGGCAGCGACGGGAACATCGACGCCGATCCCCTCTTCGTCGACCGGACCGCCTCCAGCGCCCGGAGTTGGGATCTGCGGCTGGACCCGGCCTCGCCCTCCAAGGACGCCGGGGATCCCGCGCTGCTGGACACCGACGGCAGCCGGCGGGACATCGGGGCCTTCGGGGGGCGTTAGGCTCCCCGCCGCTCTGGAGAACTGATGCACCTGATCGCCCTGCTCGGCCTCGCCTGCACCCCCGGCACGCTGACCGAGGCGGCGCCCTCCTCGACGGTCGCCCCCCCCCTGCGCGCGGTCGACCCGGTGGTGCTGCGCCTGGACGGCGGCGTCGGCCGGGTGACCGAGCCACGGTCGGGCCTGTCCCTCCAGCTACACGGCGACGAGGCCAGCCTGCAGACCGTCCAGGGTGAGAGCTTCACCCTCCGGTTGGCGGGTGCGACGGCGGGTGAGGTCCGGCTCGAGAGCTGCCCCCCGGGCGTGGAGGCCTGCGAGCAGGTGGCCACGGTGGAGCGCGGAGCTGGAATCCAGGAGTGGTGGACGAACAGTCGGTACGGCCTGATGCACGGGTTCGTCGCCGCCCAGCCGACGGACGCGCTGCGCCTCACCGTCGAGCTGGAGGGCGCGCGGGCCGTCTCGGCCGGGAGCAGGGGCGCGCGCCTCGTCCTGCCCTCGGGCCAGCGTCTGTCCTACAGCGGGCTGCGGGCCTGGGACGCGGACGGCCAGGAGCTGAGCGCCCGGATGGAGGCGCAGGAGCAGTCGTTGGCGCTGCACGTCGACACCTCCCAGGCGCGCTTCCCGGTGGTGATCGATCCCGTGGTGGGCAGCGCCTGGACGGGGGCGGGCGAGGGTTGGTCGGTGGTGGTCGACGGGGACATCCAGGGCGACGGCTACGACGATCTGATCGTGGTCGATCCCTACGACGGCTCCGGCAGCTACGTGGACGTAGGCTACTTCTTTGTCTACTGGGGCACGTCCGGAGGACTGGGCGGCCTGATGGAGAGCTACCGGAACGACGCGACGGAGAGCTACCTGGGTCGCAGCTCTCTGGGCGAGCCGCTGGCGATGGGAGACACGAACGGAGACGGCTACGACGACCTGGTGATCGGGAACGCCTACTACACCTCGTCCAGCCGGTACGGGCGCTTCATGTCCTTCCATGGCAGCTCCACCGACCTGCCGTCCTCGGCCAATCGCACCTTCATCGGCACCTCGACCTACCAGTACCTCGGCAGCGACATCGCGGTGGGGGACCTGAACGGAGACGGCTACGAGGACGCCGCGGTGACCGACATGGACGAGGACCTCTTCGTCTACTGGGGCAGCAGCAGCGGGCTCACCTCCACCGGGCTCTGGGAGCCGGGTACCTCACTCGGCTACGACGCCGTGGTGGCGATCGGAGACCTCGACGGGGACGGCGACCTGGACCTGGCGGTGGGAATGCCGGGCTACACCTACGGCCACTCCTCCGAGGGGGCCGTGGTGGTCTTCACGCAGGAGGGCGGCGAGCTCTCGACCAGCACCTCCTGGTTCTGGGACAGTGACCAGTCCAGCGCGGGCTGCGGGCGTGACCTGGCGACGGGCGACTTCAACGGCGACGGCGTCGACGACCTCGCGGTGGCCTGTCCCGGCTGGGACGGGGACCACACCGACGGCGGGCGCGCCATGGTCTTCTACGGCAGCACCGGGGGGCTCGCCAGCAGCCCGGACTGGACCGTGGACGGAGAGGAGTCGGGCCTGGACTACGGCTACGAGGTGGCCAGCGCGGGCGACATGGACGGAGATGGAGACGCCGAGCTGCTGGTGACCATCAACGGCGAGGGGGTGGCTGGGCGGGTCGACCTCTTCCTGGGCTCGGTCGATGGCCTGGACTCGGTGGCGGACGACCGGATGGAGGGGACCGACGCGGACGAGGGGGTCGGGGCCGGGATCGCGGGCGGGGGGGACCTGGACGGGGATGGCCTCGCCGACATCGCCATCACCGCGGCGGTCCGGACCTGGGGATCGTCGAGCTACGGGACGACCGGCGCGACCTGGGTCCTCTACGGTTCGGAGTCTCCAGGTCTTGGCAGCCACCGCCTTCAGGACCAATCCTGGACCTCGTCGTCTGGCAATTTCGGCTACTCGGTCGCCACGGGCTGCGATGTCAACGCGGACGGCTACGACGACGTCGCCTTCGGCGTCTACGGCAGTGGCGCCGCGTCCTATGTCCTGGGAGGCGCCGACGGCGCCGAGAGCACCTCCCGCACCCTCACCTACAGCGCGCAGACCCTGGCCTGCTTGGGAGACGTGAACGGAGATGGCTACGACGACATCGCGCTGGGGACCTACTCCAGCTCGTCGACCCCCTCTGTTTACGCTTTCTACGGTTCGACCACCGGCTTGTCGACTTCTCGCTCCTCGGCCCTCTCCGCGGGCGGAGGCTCGTCCTGGGGCGAGGCTCTGGTCGGGGACCTGGACCTGGACGGAGACGGCTACCCCGACGTGGTGGTCGGCGAGCCGGACCATCGGTCGACTGCCAACAACGAGGGGCGGGTCGTCTGGTACCCGGGCGGCTCGGCGGGGATCAGCTCGACGGGCACCACCGTCGACGTCGGCGGCGTGGACTCGACCGGGCTGGGGACCTGGCTGAGCTCCGCAGGTGATGTGAACGGAGACGGCTACGACGATCTGCTCGCCGGAGCGCCGGGCTGGGACGGCGACGGCGCCGATCGCGGCCAGGTCCGGCTGTACCTGGGCAGCGCGGACGGTCCGGTCGCCCCGGCGGCCTGGACCCTGGAGGGCGAGGAGGACAACCTCGGGCTCGGCTATGTCCACGGGGGCGGCGATGTGACCGGAGACGGCCTCCCGGACCTGCTGGTCGGCGGCAGCGGGATGTACGAGGCGGTGCTCTACGCGGGAGACGGCAGCAGCTACTCCAGCGCGCCGGTGTGGAGCTTCTCGCCTCACCTGGTCGGACAGGTCGGTCAGAACGCGCTGTTCTTGCCCGACCAGGACGGAGACGGCTTCGACGAGCTGGTGGTCACCGACTACGACCACGGCGCCGCCTCCCAGGGGGGCGCCTGGTTCTTCCGCGGAGGGGAGGGCGCGCCCGAGGCCGAACCGTACCTCTCGATCGATGGCGCCTGGGCCAACGCTGCCTTGGGATACTCCGCCGATGTGGGCGATGTAAACGGAGACGGGTTCGCCGACTGGGTCTTTGGCTCGTTCCGGGTCGAGCGGGTCGACCTGTGGTTCGGACAGGGCCTGGACGCCGACGGCGATGGCTTCGGGACGACCCGGGACTGCGACGACGACGACCCCAGCGTCTCGCCGGGCGCCGAAGAGGTCTGCGGTGGCGGAGATGAGGACTGCGACGGCGAGATCGACGAGTCGGGCGCCAGCGGCGAGAGCGCCTGGTACCGGGACGCGGACGGCGACGGCTTCGGGGATCCGGCCGAGAGCGTCGAGGCCTGCGCTGCCTCGGTCGGCTACACGGACAACGGCGAAGACTGCGATGACGACGACGCCTCCGTCAATCCGGACGCGCTCGAAGCCTGCGGCGGCGGGGACGAGGACTGCGACGGCGAGACCGACGAGGCCGGCGCCAGCGGCGAGACGGTCTGGTACGCGGACGCGGACGGGGACGGCTACGGCGACCCGGCGACTTCGGTCGAGGCGTGCAGCGCCTCGGTCGGCTACACGGACAACGCCGAGGACTGCGACGACACCGACCCCGCCATCAGTCCGTCGGGCACCGAGGCCTGCGGGGGTGGGGACGAGGACTGCGACGGCGAGACCGACGAGGCGGGGGCCAGCGGCGAGAGCACCTGGTACGCGGACGCGGACGGGGACGGCTGGGGCGATCCGGCGACCTCGGTCGAGGAGTGCAGCGCACCGGATGGCTACCTGACGGACTTCGCGGACTGCGACGACACCGACCCCGCCACCAGTCCGTCGGGCACCGAGGCCTGCGGGGGCGGGGACGAGGACTGCGACGGCGCGACCGACGAGGCGGGGGCCAGCGGCGAGACCACCTGGTACGCGGACGCGGATGGCGACGGGTACGGGGATCCGGCGACCTCGGTCGAGGCTTGTGCGGCGCCGCTGGGCTACCTCAGCGACTTCGGGGACTGCGACGACACCGACCCCGCCATCAAGCCGACCGGCGTCGAGGCCTGCGGGGGCGGAGACGAGGACTGCGACGGCGAGACCGACGAGGCGGGGGCCAGCGGCGAGAGCACCTGGTACCTGGACGCGGACGGCGACGGGTACGGGAATCCGGCCGAGGCGGTCCTCGACTGTACGGCCCCGGCCGACCACGTCGGAAACGGTGACGACTGCGACGACGCCGACCCCACCCGGGCCGAAGACTGCAGCAGCGGCGACGGGGGCGGCACCGGCGACGGGGGC
>DDSR01000116.1 GCA_002343455.1 Deltaproteobacteria bacterium UBA2385
TCCACTCATCCACTCATCCACTCACGGAACCCGACGAATCCGGGATCGACAGCGATGTACAACCGGCCCCCGAACCCACGTCAAGGTCCAGATTGGCCGCCAACACCTTCTGCAACCCCCGGCTCACCGCCGNNTCCAGCATCCGCCGCCAGGCGCGGCCTCGTGCCCCCGGCTCGGGGCGGGCAGGCTTCGTCGAGGCTGGCTTCTCCTCACCCGGCGGGGTCCAGCCCTTCGTTGGCTTCACCTCGGGCGCCTCAACGCGGATGCGGAACTGCGGGCATGGTGGGTTGGTCCAAGCCCTCCAACCGCAAGAAGCCCGCGATGTCCTGGGCCAGCAAGCGGCTGCCCTCGGCGTCGACATGGCCCCCGTCGAAGAAGAAGGGCTCCCGAAGCGAGGGGTCCTCCTCGAAGGCGGCGTAGATCTCCGGCGCCACGCGCTCGTCCGGGCCGATCACGCTCCGCAGCGTCGCGCCGGTGGTGGTCTCGATCAGCTCCTGGCGCTGGCCCTGGGCCTGGAGCAGGACGCCGCCGGGAGGAGGGTGGAGCCAGAGCGTGTCGGTGGCCTCCAGCACCGGCAGGCCGGGGATGGCCTCGCGCACCGCGTCGGCCAGGGTCGTCCGGCTCCGCGCGCCGCGCAGATCGAAGCTGGAGAGGGGGGAGAGGACCAGGGCCGGCTTCGCCTCGCTGAGGGAGGCGATCGTTCGAAAGAGCGCGGCCAGCGCGGGCAGCTCGTCCACGCGGGGGCGGATCAGGACCAGCACCGTCTCGACCTTGAGCTGGCCGAGCACCATCCTCGCCCAGTGCTGGAGCTGGGCGGGCCGCATGGCCGGCACTCCGGCGCAGAGCACCGGGCGGTCGAGCTCGTCGGAGAGGCGCTCGCCGATGCTGTCCTTGAAGTCCACGCCCCAGCCGAAGGCGACGCTGTCGCCCAGCAGCAGCAGGCGAGGGGAGGGGAGGTCCTCGGCCTCGCGGGTGCCGCGCAGGCGCAGGCGGTTGGTGTCGACGGTGAAGACCCGACGGCGGCCCATGGCGGCGCGGACCCGGGGATCGATGGTGTCCAGCGGGTCGTGGGGGCGGTCGGGGACGACGACGCGCGCGCCGCGCAGGCCGGCCTTGAGCAGGTTGAGGCGGGCGCCCTCGACGACCAGCGCGTCGATGATCTCGTCGGACTCGGTCGGCAGGGCGTAGACCCCTCTCTCGAGCCAGCGCACCAGCGCCAGCCCGGCGCCTCCGGCCAGCAGCGAGCTGGCCCCGGCGAGCAGCAGGCGGCGGGTGAGGGGGGAGGGGCCCATGGGGGGATCGAAGCACGCGGGGGCGCCCGGAGGCAAGGCGATCCCTGTAAGCTCTGCCCTGGGAGGCTCGATGAGACGCTGGATGGGACGCCTGGTGCTGCTGGTGGTGGGCCTGCTGCTGGGGCTGGTCCTGGCCGAGGTCGGGGCTCGGGTGGTGGCGCCCACCCCGGCGGCCGAGCTGCTGGGAGAGCCGACCCGCGACGCGACGCCTGGCCTCTACACGACCCACGAGACCCTCGGCCATGTGCCGACCCCCGGCTACGACCGCTCCTGGCCGACGCCGGAGGGCAGCATCCGGGTGCGGATCGGGCCCGACGGCTACCGGCTGCCGGCCGCCGACCCGGCGCTGCCTCGCTGGATCGCCGTGGGCGACTCCTACACGATGGCCGTCCAGGCCCCCGAGGATCGCACCTTCGCCGCGCTGCTGGCCGAGCGGCGGGGGGTCTCCTTCGTCAACGGCGGGGTCGACGGCTACAGCACCTGGCAGGCCGCCATGCGCTACGAGAAGCTCGACGACCTGGTGCAGGCCGAGGGCGTCGTCTACGTGCTCTTCGAGGGCAATGACCTGACCGACAACCAGGTCTTCCTGGGCCGGATGCGCTTCTCCGCCGACGCGGAGGGCAGGCTGACCCTGCCCCCGGCCAACCCGCACTTCACGGGGCAGGCCCTGGTGCCCTGGCGCTCGGCCACGCTGATGGAGCACCTGCGGGCGCGCAGCCTGCTCCTGGCGGCGATCCACGTGGTCCGCCACCGCCCCGAAGTGGTCCAACACGGCACGCTGGACCGGTATCGGCGCGAGACCATGGCCATGACCTACGTCGGTCGCGGGGACCGGCAGCGCCTGCTCGCCGACCTGCGGCCGGCGCTGCTCTACCTGAAGCGCGCCGCGGCCGAGCGCGGGGATCGCCTGCTGGTCGCCCTGGCGCCGGCGCCCTGGATGCTGGACCCCGCCTTGTCCGAGGCGACCCTGGTGGCCCTGGGACAGCAGCCGGGACAGGCGGACCTCCCGGCCTTTCGCGCCGACCTGAAGGCCGCCGTCGAGCGGGAGGGCCTCGCCACCTGCGATCTCGGCCCGTCGCTGGCGGCCTCGGCCCAGGCGGGCGAGCACCCCTTCCTCCGATACGACGGCCACTGGTCGAAGCGGGGCCACGAGGTCGTCGCCGAGGCGCTGAACGCCTGCCTGGGGGGCTGATTGTCTGCCCGGGGTGCGCTATCGTGGGGTCCCCTCGCAGGGCATCCTCGATGATCCCCTCGTCCCTCCTCCTCCTCCTCTCCTGTCAGGCTCCGGCTCGGCTTCCCGCCCAGCCGGACAGCGGCACCGAGCCCCTGGACAGCGGCGACGGGGGAGATGTCGGCGATGGCGGAGGCGGCAGAGACGGCGGGGGCCTCGGCGACGGTGGGGACGGCGGGGGCTCGGGCGACGGAGGAACGGAGGACGGGGGAACGGAGGATGGGGGGGGCAGCACCACGAAGGCGGCGCTGCCCAACATCCTGCTGGTGATCAGCGACGATCTCGGGGTCGACGCCAGCGCCTGCTACGAGGCGCCCGTCAGCACCCGTGCCCCCCAGCCCACCATCGAGGCGCTCTGTGCGCGTGGCCTGGTCTTCGACTCGGCCTGGTCCCAGCCGACCTGCTCGCCGACCCGCGCCTCCTTGCTCACCGGCCGCTACCCATACCGGCATGGGGTGGCGGAGCCCCTGGCGGACCACCTCCCCGGGCTCACGCTGGATGAACGGTTGATCCCCGCGGTCCTGGACGCAGCGGGCTCCGGGTACGCTCACGCGGCCTTCGGAAAGTGGCACCTGGGCACCGACGCCAACGGCGGCCTGTCACACCCGACGCTGGCGGGCTTCTCCTCCTTCGTCGGCACATGGGGAGGAGGCGTCAGCTCCTACCGTTCCTGGGAGCGTGTCCAGGACGGGGTCGTGACGCCGGTCGAGGGCTACCTGACCTCGCAGACCGTGGACGATGCCCTGTCCTGGATCGGCGCCCAGACCTCCCCCTGGTTCGCCCTGGTGGGCTTCCACGCCGCGCACAGCCCGATCCACCTGCCGCCCGAGGAGCTGCACAGCTACGAGCTCTCGGGCGAGGCGGAGGACATCGCGGCGCGCGGCCCGGCGTACTTCCAGTCCATGATCGAGGAGATGGACACGGAGCTGGGCCGCCTGCTGGAGGGCCTGCCGCCGGGTGCGTTGGACTCCACCGTGGTCATCTACCTCGCGGACAACGGCACGGTCAGCGAGCTCAACTCGGGCACCTGGCCGCTTGGCCATGGCAAGAGCTCCGTCTACCTCGGTGGGGTCCTGGTCCCCCTGATCGTCGCGGGTCCGGACATCGTCGAGCCCGGGAGGCGGGTCAGCGGCCTGGTCGACGTCGTTGATCTGTTTCCGACCATCCTGGAGCTGGCGGGCCTCTCCAGCGAGGACTGGCACGACGAGGAGCTGCCGATCGATGGCATCAGCCTGGTGCCTGCGCTCCTGGACCCCGCTGTCCTCCCCACGCGGACCTTTCAGCTGGCGGAGTGGCTGCCCAGCAACACCGAGTGGGTTGGTACCGGCCGCACGATCTCGGACGGACGGTTCAAGCTGATGCGCTACCGGGACGGGAGCCGCGCGCTGTACGACATTCGAGTCGACCCGATGGAGCTGAGCCCGCTGGATCTCGAGACGCTCGAGGCCGAGGCCAGCGCCGCCCTGACCGGCTTGGAGGCGGAGCTGGACCGGCGCCCCCTCCCGGACTGAGCGCTCAGCTCATCCGCCCGTAGACCCGGGCAAGCGCCTCGGGCAGCGCCTCGGGGCGAGGCAGGATCGACCAGGCCCCCGGCCCCATCATCGCCGGCAGCCAGTCGCTGGCCCGCTGCTCGATCGTCAGGGCGTGGGTCCGCACCCCGGCGGCCCGGGCCTCGCGCAGGGCCTGGCGCACATCGGCCATGCCGTAGCGTCCCTCGTAGCGGTCGTAGTCGGTGGGCTTGCCGTCGCTGACCAGCAGCAGCAGGCGGTGGCGGGCCGGGACACGCCGCAGCCCGGCGACGGCGTGGCGCAGGGCGGGGCCGATGCGGGTGTAGCCCTGGGGCTGCAGGGCGCCCAGGCGTCCGCGGGCGCGGGCCCAGGGCTCATGCCAGTCGCGCAGCACCAGCGATCGCACCTTGTGCCGGGTGTGGCTGGCGAAGGCCTGGAGCTGGAGGCGGTCGCCCAGCCGGTCGCAGACCTCGCCCAGCACAAAGGCGCTGTCGCGGGCGACGTCGAGCACCCGGCGGTTGTCGACCCAGGCGTCGCTGGAGAGGGAGATGTCCAGCAGGACGCAGGTGGCGAGGTCGCGGCGCTGGCGGGCCTGGCGGATGTAGAGCCGAGGATCGGGATCGCAGCCGGCCCGGCGGCTGGCCCAGGCCTCGGTGAGGGCGTCGACGTCGACCTGCTCGCCGTCCAATTGGCGGGGCTGCTCGGAGAGGCGGTCCCGGTGGCGGCAGAGCTCGGCGTACAGTCGATCGACCGTCCGTCGGGTGCGGATCAGGGCCTGGCCGGCCCAGGCGGGATCCTCGGCCCGCGCGTGGGCGGGGTAGACCCGGGCCCAGTCCGGCTTGTACCGGCCCGCGCCGCCGTCCCACTCGGGGTAGGCGATGCCCGGGTCGTCCGGGTCGATGTCACCGACCTCGGGCACCGAGGCGTCCAGGGCGATCTCGGCCCGCAGCAGGCTGTGGGCCTGGGGACCGCCGCGCAGCATCTGTCCGAGGTTGACCTCTTCCAGGGCTTCGAGGTGGTCGTCGAGATCGTCCGACCCGTCGAGCTGACGCAGCGTCCCGTTGAAGGGCTCGGCCATCTCGACCTTCTCGAAGGCGTGGATGGGGAGCTGCAGGGCCTCCTCCTCCTTCAAGGCCAGGATGTCGACCTCCTCGATCGGCAGGGCCTCGGCCTCGCTGGCCTCCCGAGACGGAGGGCCCTCGCCCTCGCCCTCGTCCGCCGATGGCGCCCGATTGACCTCCAGCAAGGGACCCCAGAGCACCACCCGGCCGGCTTGCGCTTGCAGGGCCAGGGCCTCCTCCCAGGCGGGACCGAAGCCGGCGAGCTCCTCGCGCAGGCGGGGGATGGCTCGATCGAGGCGCTGCAGGAGGGGGCCCTCCTCGCGGGCGAGGGCGCCGCCCAGCACGGCGCGCAGCAGGTAGAGGCCGGCGTTGGCCTCGGCGTCCGGGGCGAGGTCCATCTGAGCCGGGAGCAGCAGATCGTCCTCGCGCAGCCCGCCGGCGTCACGAGCGAGCTGCACCCGCAGCGGCCGCCCGGCGACCAGCGAGGCCAGCAGCTCCAGCCGGCGGGCCAGGGGCCCGAGCAGGGCGACCCGCTCGGTGTCCACGGCCACCTCGGCCGGACGCAGCCGCCGCCACAGCGCGCGCAGTCCGCGAAAGAGGCCCTCCTCCCAGTCCAGCGCGAGGTCGAGGGTGGGTGTCGGTGGGTTTCGAGTTGTCATCGGCATTCCAGAAGGGGTCTGGTCGTTACAATTCCAATTCCGGCAATTGGAATTGTAACGACCAGACCCCTAGCGTTCTAGCGTTGCTAGTCGAACACGAGGCAGACCAGGTCCATGATGGCCTGGGCCAGCTCGGGGTCGTCGGTCAGCGGCTCGACGATGGCCACCCGGCAGGCCAGGCGGGCGGGGAGGCCCGAGCCGATCAGGCGGGCGGCGTCGACGAGCAGGCGGGTCGAGGGCTGCTCGGCGAGGCCCAGGTGCTCGACGGCGCGCACCTTGCCGGCCAGGGCGACCAGCCTGCGGGCGAGGCCTGGCTCCACGCCCGTCTCGCCGCGGAGGATCTCCGCCTCGACGGCCGCCGCCGGGTAGCCGAAGCTCAGCCCGACGAAGCGCTGCCGGGTGGAGGGCTTCATCTCCTTCAGGCTGCGCTGGTAGCCGGGGTTGAAGCTGACCACCAGCATGAACTCCGGCGGCGCGCTCAGCTGCTCGTCGTGGCGCTCTACGTACAACATCCGGCGGTGGTCCGTCAGCGGGTGCAGCACGACGATCACATCGCTGCGCGCCTCGGCCACCTCGTCGACGTAGAGGATGGCCCCCTCCCGCACCGCGCGGGTGACGGGCCCGTCCTGCCAGACCGTCTCCCCCCCCTGCACCAGGTAGCGCCCCACCAGGTCGACGGCGCTGGTGTCGTCGTGGGCGGCCACCGTGACCAGGGGGCGGCCCAGGCGGGCGGCCATATGCTCGACGAAGCGCGACTTGCCACAGCCGGTGGGGCCCTTCAGCATCATCGGCAGACGATCGCGGAAGCAGTGCTCGAAGACCGTACACTCCTCGCCGACCGGGCGGTACCAGGGCAGCGTCAGCGGTGCGTTCATCTCGGACCTCACTTCGCAGGCGCGGGCGCGGTGGAGGGGCTGGGCCGGTGGGCCACCGCCATGCGCAGCGGGTGGCCGTGCTTGATGAAGACCCAGATCAGCAGGCCGATGCCCAGCGTGAACAGGCTCGCCGCCAGGACCAGGCCCAGGAAGTGGACCGCGACGGCCTCCTGCACGGCCAGGAAGTCCATGCCGACCCGTCGCTCCAGGTAGACCTGGGTGACGCCGGCGACGGCGAAGGCCCCGGTCATGGAGACCATCCCGATGTTGGACAGCCAGAAGCCCCACTCGCTGGCCCAGTGATCGTACAGCTTGCGTCCGGTCATCTCGGGCAGGATGTAGGCGATCATGCCGAAGATGAGCATGGCGTAGGCACCCCAGAAGGCGAGGTGGCCGTGCATGGCGGTGACCAGGGTGCCGTGCGTCCAGATGTTGACTTGGGGCAGGGTGTGGGCGAAGCCCAGGAAGCCGGCGCCGACGAAGCTCATGATGCCGCAGCCGACCGACCAGGTCAGGGCGATGCGGTTCTCGTGGCGCCGGCCGCCCCGGCGGGCCATGGCGACCGTGTACAGAGCCATGCCCAGGAAGGCCAGCGGCTCCAGCGCGCTGAAGAAGCCGCCCACCATCAGCCAGTACTCGGGCGCGCCGATCCAGTAGTAGTGGTGCCCGGTGCCCAGGATGCCCGAGAGGAAGGTCAGGCCGACGATGACGTAGAGCCACTTCTCGATGACCTCTCGGTCCACGCCCGAGAGCTTGATCAGCAGGTAGGAGAGGATGGCGCCCATGATCAGCTCCCAGACGCCCTCGACCCAGAGGTGGACCACCCACCAGCGGAAGTACGAGTCCATCACCTGGCTGTCGAAGGTGATCATCCCCGGCAGGTACAGCAGGGCGGCGGCCAGCAAGCCCGCCAGCAGGGTCAGCGAGGTGGTGGTGTAGCGCTTGCCCTTCAGGATGGTCATCCCGATGTTCAGCAGGAAGGCCAGGACGTTGACCACCACGAGGTAGTCCAGGGGCCGGGGGATCTCCAGGAACTTGCGGCCCTCCCACCAGTTCATGTGGAAGCCGATGATGGAGACCACGCCCACCAGGACGAGGCTGGCCCACTGGACCCAGGCCAGGGGGATGCTCCAGAGCTCGTGCTCTGTCTCCTCGGGGATGATGACGTAGGCGCTGCCCATGAAGCCGGCCAGCAGCCAGACGACCAGCAGGTTGGTGTGGGTCGCGCGGGCGGCGTTGAAGGGGATCCACTCGTGCAGCCCGTCGAAGCCCATATGGGCGAAGCCCATGATGAAGCCGTAGATGATCTGCAAGCTCAGCAGCAGCATGCAGGTGGCGAAGAAGGCCCAGGCGACCTTCCACGATTCGTACTTGAGGGTGGTCATGGTGGTCTCCGTTTCTACTGTGCGAGCAGGAAGGTGGTCAGCGCGTCGAGCTCGGCCGGCGCGAGGTTGAGCTTGGGCATCGCCGTGCCCGGCTTGACGGCCTGTGGATCGGCCAGCCAGGCGCGCAGGGCGACCCGGTCGAAGCGCTTGCCGACGCCGTCCAGCGCCGGACCGACCGCCCCGCCCTGACCGCCGAGGCTGTGGCAGGAGGAGCAGATCTGGCCGTAGATCGGCGGGGCGTGGCTGAGGTCGACCGCGGCGATCGCCCCCGAGGTGGCCGGCGCCATGTCCGGGTCGCGCGGGAAGCCATTGGTGTCGATCTTCCCGACCCAGTCCAGGAAGTTGATGATGTCGGTGATCTCCTCTTCGCTGAAGTCGTACTGCACCATCTTGCGCTTGCCCGGGTACATCGCCTGCGGGTCCTTGATGAAGGTGCGGATCCAGGCCTCGCCGCGCCGCTCCACCACCCGGGTCAGCTCAGGCGCGTAGTAGGCGCCCTCACCCAGGATGGTGTGGCAGCCCATGCAGTTGTTGCTGTCCCACAGCTCCTTGCCATGGACCACCGAGGCCGTCATGGCGTCCTGGTTGCTGCGCGCGGGAACCTGCCGGATCGTGTCGACCGTCAGGAAGAGGAAGACGCCGGAGAACCCGACGGTGGCGATGAAGAAGAACAGCTTCGCCTGGGATTTGGAGAGCATGGGGCGCGGGCCTCCGGGCTGCGAGGGTTTCAGCGGACTTCCAGGTCCGCAATGCCGTTATCAACAGACCTGGAAATCCGCAATAGAGAATTGCATCCCCGCTCCGGGCGCGTCCGCGCTGGGCCCTGGGGCGCGTTCGCGCTGGGCCCTGGGGCGCGTTCGCGCTGGGCCCTGGGGCGCGTTCGCGCTGGGCCCTAGGGCGCGTCCGCGCTGAGGGTCTGGTCCAGCAGCTCGCCCAGCTTTCGGGCGCCGGCGGCGTTGGGATGAACCGGGGTCTGCAGCAGCCGCTCGCGATGCCCGGTGGCCTGGAAGAGGCTGTCCCCGTCGGCCAGCAGGACCTCCTCCTCGGCCGCCACCTCGCGCATGATGTCCCAGTAGGGAGGCCAGCCGCCCGGTGGAGGGTGCCCCTCGATCCGGGCCTGCATCGGCGGGACCAGCAACACCGGGAGGGCCCCGGCCTCGCGGCTCATCTGGATCAGCCTGCCCAGGTTCTCGCGGTACTCCTCGGGAGGGACCCGCGTCCTCGCGGTCGAGGAGGACGAGAGCGAGCCGGCCTGGGGAATGGCCTGGGCCCGCTGCCTCCGGACCGACTGGCGCAGCAGGAGGTTGCGGGCGCTGCGGTAGAGAGCGAGCTCCCGCAGGACCCGGCTCGCCGCCGCCCAGGCCGGCACCCGGAAGCGCTCGCGATCGCTCATGGTCCACTGGGTCCCGTCGCTGTTCAGGTTGCCGATGATGACCACATCGGGCTGAAAGGCGAGGCAGTGGTGCTCGAGCTTGGCGATGGACTGCACGGTGCTGTGTCCGGGGGCGGCGCAGCTGCCGACCTGGACGTCAACGCCGGGGAAGCGCTCCTCCCGCCGCCGCTCCAGCACCGCGCCCATCGTCTCCTCCCAGTCCAGCAGCCAGCCCAGCAGGGCTGAGTCGCCCACCAGGATGATGCGCTCGACCCCCTCGCCCTTCTGGGCTGGGTGCTCGGGCCCTCGCATCCGCCAGGAGTTCACCGCGAAGCTGCGGGTCCCCATGGTGCCCGAGGGGGGCCGGATGTCCCAGCCCGGGACCTGCTCGCTGGCGACCATGCTGTGGCTCCCGTCCAGGTCCTGCACCAGCTCCAGCCGCCCGTTGACGGACTCCGGCAGCAGGCGCGCCCCCCCCTCCAGCAGGCCCAGCAGGCCCAAGGTGACCAGGGCCGACCAGAGCAGGCGTCGCCGCATCACGGCGCCAGCTCCCAGGCGTGCCGTAGGCCGTCGCTGCGGGTCGGCTCGCCCAGCAGCTCGGTCATCAGGCGGGTGTACAGACCCCCCTTGTTCACGTCGAAGCCTCGACCCTGTGCCTCCAGGTCCTCGTGCACCACCACCCAGGCGTAGCGGGTGGGCAGGATCTGCCGCAGCCGCTCCTCGCTCAAGGTGTGGCTGTCGCGTTCCTGGCGGGTGTGGCGCTCCAGGCTCAGCAGCACGTCGTTGTCCCCGGAGCGCTGGATGTGCGGGTCGATCGAGTAGGGGATCGGGCGACCGTGGCCGACCTGGTACCAGAGGTAGCGGCTTGTCAGCATGGTTCGATCGACCTGGGGGGGAAGATCCAGCACCCCCCTCCGGTCCACGGGGTCTTGGGCCTCCAGGGCGGCGACGAGGGCGGGGATCTCGGCCGGGGCGGAGGGCAGGGGAGGGGAGATTGGGCTCGCCCAGAGGCTCTCGGCGGCGACCAGGCCCCCCAGCAGCAGGGAGAGCGGCCAGCCCAGGCGCGGGGAGAGGCGGGAGAGGGCCACCCCAGCCAGCCCGCAGAGCGAGGCGATGCCGACCACGCCCAGCCGTGCGGCGTGGGTGATGGCCAGCTCGGGCACCGCGAGCTGGAGCAGGATGAAGGGCAGGCCGACGACCTGCTCGCCCATCTTCACCAGGGCGCCGTTCCAGACCAGGTAGGGGCCCAGGGCCAGGACCAGGGGCAGCAGGCTCAGCGCCAGCCAGGCCGCCCTAGGCCGAGGCAGCCGCAGCAGCCCTACCAGGGCCAGCAGCAGCAGGCTGGCCCGCAGGTAGAAGCTGTGCTCGAAGAGCTCGCCGGCGGCGGCGAAGTCGTAGGAGGCGAAGCCGGGCCGGACCAGCTCCTGTGGGTCGACGGCGTTGTGCAGGATCAGGGCGAGGTTCTGGTGGCCGCCCCGGGGGAGGGCCGCATCGGGCACCTCGAAGGAGGCGCGGAAGAGCAGGAAGACGGGGAGGGCCAGGGCCGCGGTGCTGCCGGCGCCGGCGAGCAGGGCCAGGGGGGAGAGGCGGCGGCGCAGCAGCAGGACCAGCAGGATCAGGGCCAGGGGCAGGACCAGGGCGAGACCGAAATAGAAGCTGTTGGCCGCGGCGAGGCCGGTCAGCAGCCCGGCCAGGGCGTGGTCGCGCAGGCGCTGCCTGTGCAGCGCCCGGGCCCAGCCCCACAGCGCCAGGGCGACGAAGCCGGTGGCGGTGGCCTCGGTGATGCCGTTGTACTGCTCGCAGAGCAGGTAGGGGGCGGTCATATGAGCCAGGCCCGCCACCAGGGCGTGGGGGCCCGGGCGCTGGGCCAGCTCCTGGGCCAGCAGGTGGGCGGCGAAGCCGGCCAGGGCGAAGCGCAGCACCGCCACGAGGTTGAAGCCCAGCGCCACGCTCTCCGGGCTGGCGCCGCCGGCCAGGGCGATGGGCAGGGCGAGCAGCGCGCCGACCGGATCGATGTGGAAGAGCACACCGCCCCGCGGGTGCATGATCAGATCGGTGCGCCAGGGCAGCTCGCCCTGGGAGAGGCTCTGCGCCCACCACCAGCTCCCCCAGGCGTGGTTGTAGACGTCCACCCCTGGGTGCCCCGACAGCGCGCTGCTCCAGTCGCCCGGGTTGACCAGGAGGGCTGCGAGCAGGAGGTAGAGCAGGGCCCAGCCGAGGGTGGTGCGCACGGCGGGAGGGTAGCACCGCGGTCGGGAGAAGCTCACGGGTGGTAGCATCCCCGCGTGGCCACCCTGTCGTCCCTCCTGCGCACCCGTTGGGACCACCTCGCCGTGCTCCTCGTGGCCGTGGGGGTCTTCGCGGGCTGGAGCGCGGCGCCGGCCATCTCGCCCTCCTCCCCCGAGCTGCTGCTGGGGCGCGACCTCCCCGTGGACGGCGCACACACCGTCTTCATCTATGCGGCGCTGGCCCGGGGGCTCAGCGGCGAGGGGCCCCTCACGCAGATCGACGGCTTCTGGTTCCCGGTCGGTCGGCCCCTGCTCGACGCCGCCTGGAACATGGTCGACGCGCTCCTGGCCGCGCCGCTGCTGCTGCTGCTGGGCCCGGCCCGCGGCACCATGCTGGCCACCGGCCTCTTCGGCGTCGCCAATGCCCTGGCGGGGGGCTTCATGGGACGGCGGCTAGGCGGCCCCGGCTGGCCGGCGGTCGTCGGCGCCGTCGGCCTGGGCTTCGCCCCCTTCGCCTGGGCCGAGATCCACCAGGGACGCCCCACCCAGGCCCTGCTCGCGCCCCTGGCCCTGGCCCTGGCCGCCGCCGTCTCCCCGCGCGGCCGAGGGATCGCCGCCGGCCTGCTGACGGCGCTCTCCGGCGCCTGCTACTGGTTTCACGGCCTCTTCCTCGCCCCGCTGGTCGGCCTCGCCCTGCTGGGCAGCAGGTCGCTGCGCCAGGGCCTCGGCAGCGTGCTGGTCGCCGGCCTCGCCTGCCTGCTGGCCATCTCCCCCTTCGCCCTGTGGGTGTTCTCCCGCTGGGGAGCGCTCCAGGGCACCGGTGGCGCGCGCGCCTTCCGCGTACCGGTGGCCTGGCCCTGGCAGCCCGGCATCGTCGACGGCCCCTCCTCCGAGCTCTACCTGCCGTTGGGGCTCTGTGTGCTGGCGGTGCCCGCCGTGGTGGTCGGGTCCCGGCGCCTCGCCGTCCCGCTGCTGCTCGGCGTGTTGGCCCTCTTCTCGCTCTCCTTCGGCAGCTCCGCGGTGATCTTCGGGCGGGAGCTGGCCATGCCCTGGTCCTGGCTGGACGAGCTGCCCCTGCTCTCGCGGCTGTGGTGGCCCTACCGCGCGCTGGGCGCCGCCTCCGTCGGGCTCGCCGCGGTCGCTGCCCTGGGCGCCGCCACCCGACCCGGGCGCTGGCTGGCCCCCCTCTGCCTGCTCGGGGTCTTCGCCCAGGTCCTCGACCAGCCCGGCCGCCTGCCGGTCAGCGCGGTTCCTCCCTTGCCGGGCTGGCATGCCGAGCTCCCCCCGGGGCCGATCCTGCTGCTGCCGGCCCTCGATCCCCGTACCGGCAAGGTCGCGCTCCTGCAGCAGGCCGACCATGGCCGGCCCCTGGTCAACGGCATGGGGATGAGCGAGCGAGACCTCTGGCCGCCGGAGTTCTCGGCCTGGTGGAAGGCCGATCCGCTGCTGCGGGGGATCGAGGCGGTCGAGCGGGGCCGCAAGCTCTCCGCGCCCGCCGACGCCCGGGGGCTGGCGCGGGCCGGGGTGGTCGCGGTGCTGATCGACGAGGGCTACGCCCGAGGCCTGCCCGCGGAGTCCTGGGCCTGGCTGCGGGCCTCGCTGGGGGAGCCCCGCTGCGGCCTCGCGGGGGTCTGTGCCTGGGTGTTGAACCCGGAGGCGGAGTGAGGCCCCGGCTCGCCCGCGCGGGCCTGATCCTGGCGCTGAGCCTGGTCCTGGCCAGCCCGGCCTTGCGCTCGGCCCAGGAGCGCGTGCTCGGCTCGGCCTGGACCGACACCGCCAAGCACGTCTGGACCCTGTGGATCGGCCGGACCATGCTGCGCGAGGAGGGCCGCCTCTGGGGCCACACCGACCTCGTCAACCACCCTGTCGGGATGGATCTGTACATCATCGAGCCGCTGGGCGCGCTGTTCGCGGCGCTGGTGCCGGTGGACTCCATCGTCCTGGTTGCCAACCTGCTCGCCCTGCTCAACCTGCTGCTGCTGGGGCTGTGCAGCGCCTTCCTGGGCGACCGGGTCGCGGGCGGCGTCCTCCCAGGGCTGGTCAGCGCCCTGCTCGCCCTGGGCTGCTCGGCGACCGCCTTCGCCTTCCACCTCGGCGTCGGCGAGCTGCAGCACCTCTTCCTCCTGCCCCTGGTCTTGGGGCTGCTGGTCCGACTGTGGCAGGAGCGCCGCTGGCGGGACGCCGTCCTGCTCGGGCTGTGCATCGGCGGCGCGGTCGGTTCGGGCCTCTACCTGGGCCTGATGGCGGCCGTGGCCGCCCTGGTGGGAGGGCTGGTCGCGCTGGTCCTGGGCCCGGGTCGGCTGCACCTGCTGGGAGGGCTCGGGCTCGCCGCGCTGCTCTCCCTCCTGACCGCGGCCCCCTTCCTGCATGGGCTCCGGCAGAACTGGCCCGGACACGCGGACAAGGGCGAGGGGGGGCTGATTCAGTTCGTGGCCACACCTCTGGACAAGCCCTGGTACCGGGTGGACCTGGGCGGGGCCATCTGGCCGATGGAGGTGCCGCCCGAGGTGCCCGCGCCGGCCTATTACGGTGGACAGTACCTGGGGCCCGTCCTGCTCGGCCTCGCCCTGGTCGGGCTCTGGCGCCGACCGCGAGAGGGCGCGCTGCTCGGCGCCGTGGCCCTGACCGCCTTCGTCTTCGCCCTTGGGACACAGCCGATCTGGTTCGGACAGACGCTCTCCTCCTGGCCCGACGACGCAGCCCTGCCGTATGCCTGGCTCAAGTACGGGCTCAACGCCGTCGCCGCCGCGCCGCACTACCCCAGGCGGCTCGTCACGCTCAGCGCCATGGCCCTGGCCGCCATGGGGGGGCTCGCCTTCGCCGGGGTCGCCCGCCCCCGCCTCGCCCTCCTTGGGCCGGCGCTCGCCTTGCTGGCCTGGGCGGACGCCAGCCTGCGCCTTCCGGGAGCCTGGCCCTGGCCGACCAGCCCGGTGCCCCCGACGGAGCAGCTCTCCGCCTTGCACCAGCAGGACGGTGGCGCCGTGCTCGATCTGTCCTATTCGCTGGTTCGGGACGTCGACCTGCGCAACCGCACCGCCTGGTTCCAGGTGGGGCATGGCCTCCCCACCCAGGCCGTCGCCATCTCCCAGCTCGACGAGGCCTTCTCGCAGGGCGCGGCCAGGGCGCTCGGTCTGGACCTGGTGCGCGATCTGCGCGAGGTTCGCGACGGGGGGGCGCTGGAGGGGGACTACCGCCTGGACATCGCCCTGCTGCAGGAGGACGGCTACAGCTGGCTGCTGCTCTACGGTTCCTCCCGGCCCATGCACGAGGGCGAGAACCTGATCAACCCGGGCCAATGGGGACCTCCCCGACAGGAGCACGACGCGCTCAGCGCGGTCCTCGGTCCGCCCGCCCTGGTCGAGGACGCCGCGGCGATCTGGCGCTTGCCGGAGGTGCAGGCCAGCGAGGAGGAGCTCGCTGCGGCGCGAAAGGTCCGCGATCAGCGGGCCCGAGAGGTGGGCAAACGTGTCTTCGTCTACGACTGATCGGCTGCGCGCCCTGGCGGGTCACCTGGGCATCGCCCTGCTGGCCAGCATGCCCATGGCCCTGTCCCCGGCCACCCGGCTGGTCGGCCACCCCGACGTAGACGTCTGGAACCACGCCTGGGGCCCGTGGTGGTTCTGGACCCGGCTCTCGCAGGGCGAGCTGCCGCTGCAGACCGAGCTGCTGGCCGCGCCGGTGGGCGGTCGCCTGTGGTTCCCCGACCTGGTCGGAGCGCTCATCGGCGCGCCCTTCATCCCCCTGCTGGGCCCGATCCTCAGCTGGAACCTCGTCGTCCTGATCCACCTCGCGCTGGCCTCCTTCGCCGGTCGCCGGCTGGCCCTGGAGCTGGGCGCGGACCGTGGGGCGAGCTGGCTCTCGGCGGCGGCCCTGGCCTGCTCGCCCTTCGTCCTGAGCGAGGTCCACAACGGTATCAGCGAGGCCTTCGCCGTCGGCCCCAGCGTGCTGACCCTGGCCCTGCTGCTGCGGACCGCTCGGCCGGGGGCGGGTCCTGGCTCTGTACTGGCACTCGGGCTGGCCGCCGGCCTCACCCTGGGCGGATCGGCCTACTTCTCCATCGGCACGGCGGCGGTCTGCCTCGTGCTGATCCCCTGGGCGCTGTGGCAGGCGCGGGCCGCTCTGCCGGGGGCCCTGCTGCGCCTCGTCCTCGCCATGGGCCTCGCCCTCGCCGTCGGCCTGCCCGTCCTGCGGGCCGCCCTGTGGACCCTGGAGGCCGACTGGCTGGTCTTCCGTCCGCCCGTGCGCGAGCTCGCCGACATGGAGGCCCAGCTCCGCCACAACGCCGTCGACCCGCGCACCTTCTTCTGGCCGGGAGGCTTCCAGTCCGTCGATCTCAGCGCCGAGGGCTTCCTGCACAGCTCCTACCTGGGGGTGGTGGTGTTGCTGTTGGCCCTGCGGGCGCGCCTGTGGTTGCCGCTGCTGGCGGTCGTTGGCGGCCTGGTGTTGTCGCTGGGCCCCTGGCTCTGGTTCCAGGGCGACTGGGTCCTGCGCGATGGCGAGCGCCTGATGCTGCCGTACCGGCACCTGATCGAGGTGTTGCCCGCCTCGGCCCTGGGCCACCCCCAGCGGGTCGGGCTGCCCGCGATCGCCGTGCTGTTCGCGCTGGCCGCGCGGGGCCTGTCCGGGCTGCGGCCGGCGGTCACGGTGGGGGTGGGAGGGCTGGCGCTGGTCGAGCTGCTGCTGGTTGCGCCGAACCCATGGCCCCTGGCGCGGACCCCCACTGTCGATCGGGCGCCATCCGAGCTGATCGCCCAGCAGGCCCGCGGCCCGGAGGAGATCGTGCTCGACCTGCCCGCCGACATCAAGCCCACCATGCGCACCAGCCGGCACCTGTTCAGCCAGACCCTGCACGGCCAGCCCGTGCCCTACAAGCCCGACGTGCGGGCAGGGACCGCCTCGATCGGCGGGCTGAAGGCGTTTCGGTGGCTGACCGGGCTGGAGGCGGGCGAGCCGCCGAGCGGCGGGGCGGCGGAGCTGGAGAGGATGCGGGTGAGGTGGGTGGTCGTGCACCGGGACCTGGTGCAGACCGAGGAGGAGCGGGCGCGGGTGGAGGCGGCGCTGACGGACTGGTACGGGCCGCCGGAGGTCGTGGGGGAGGCGGCGGTCTTCGGGCGGTGAGGGGGTGGTGTGGGGCGTGAACCCCCCCCCGTGCGTACCTGGACGACGGTGAAACGGCTTCCTCCGTACCTCTGGGGAGCGATCGGAGGGTGTTGAGGCGAATCTGGCGGTGTAAGGTGTTGAGTCTTCGTTGCCGGGCTTCGAGCGCGCGCCTGAGCAGGTACGGAGGAGGGAGGTTCACCGAGGACCAGGTACGGAAGGGCGAGGTTCGCTCGCGTGGCCACGTTCGCCGGTCGTGGTGTAGAGTCGCCTGCGCCCGGGTCATCAACGAGGTGGGACATGGGGGCAGGACGACCCCCCTCCGCCTCG
>DDSR01000227.1 GCA_002343455.1 Deltaproteobacteria bacterium UBA2385
TCCTCGCCCAGGCGCTCCAGCGGCCGCAGCTCGACGACCTCGTCCCCAACCAGCTCGACGACCGCGCGGGCCCGGCCTTGATCGATGCCCTCGGCCAGCCAGACGACGGCCTCTGCCGCGCGCGCCCCTGGCAGCAGGAGCAGCAGCACCGCCAGGATCAGCGGAAGCCCCGCGACTCGAAGTCGTAGACCCAGGTGTTGCGCGTGCCGTCGGCGACGTCGATGGTGAAGGTGGCGCGGCGCCCGTCGGGGGCCTCCAGGGTCACCGCGTGGCGCCCGGCCGCGAGCTGCAGGCCGACCAGCGGGGTCAGCCCGCGCGGGACCTTGTCGATCACGACCTCGGATCGGGGCTCGCTGCTGATGGCGACGGGCAGGCCGGTTGCATCGGGAGCGGCGGCCTCGGGAGCGGCGGCCCCGGGAGCGGCGGCGGCGGCGGCCGAGGGGACCGCCGTGGAGGCAGCAGGCGCGGGCGCGGCAGGGGGAGGCGCGGGAGCAGCAGGAGCAGGCGAAGGCGCAGACGCGGGCGTAGGCGCAGGCGCGGCGCGCTCTGCGGCGGGAGGGGCCGGAGCTGGCGGAGGGGCCGGAGCTGGCGGAGGCGCAGACGGCGCCGGGCTCGCCGGGACCACGCCCTCGAGCTGGGAGAGCGGCGAGGGAGCGGGCGCCGGAGCTGGAGCCGGAGCCGGANNGTCGTTCGTGATCTTCTTGGCGAGCTTGAGCGCGGCCTCGTCGTCCTCGCCGAGCCGCGCGGCGGCGGCGGCCAGGAGCTGGCGGAGCGCGGGATCCTTCTCGTCGTCGTCGTCGTCGTCGGCATCGCCGGACGAGCCGGAGCTGGAGCCGGAGCCGGAGCCGGGGCGAAGAGCCTCCAGGCCGTGAAGCCGATCACCAGCAGCGCCAGCGAGGTCAGCCCCGCGGAGAGCCAGGGGCGGCCGGGTCGGGCGGCGGCTGGGGCCGCTTCGGAGCGGGCCCGGAGATCAAGCACCGGGCGAGGTCCCTGCGGGTCCCCGAAGCCCACGGGCAGGCCAGCGCTGTCGGCCGGGCGGGCCGAGGCGATCGACGGCGCGCTTGCCTGCGAGGCGCCCGTAGATGCACCGGTAGAGGCGCCCGTAGACGCACCGGTGGACGCACCCACAGGGCGGCCCTCGACCCCGGCCTCGGCGCGGGCCTGGATGTCACGCTGGAAGCGGACGAGGCGGTCGCGGGCCGTCACCGGGTCGATGATCAGGGCCGAGAGCGCCCGGCCCATCGCCCCCGCCGAGCCGAAGCGGGCCGCGGGATCGCGCTGCAGGGCCCGCACCAGGATGGCCGAGAGCGGGGCCAGCGGGCCCGTCAGCGCCGAGGCGCGGCGGGCGGCCTCGTCCTGGTCCATCAGGGCCTTGATCCGGTCGGGCTCCTTCTCGGGGAAGAGGGGCTGGAGCACCGCCAGCTCGTAGAGCACGGCGGCGAGCCCGAAGAGATCGGCGGCCGGGCCGACGCCGACTCCCAGGGCCTGCTCGGGCGGCATGTAGCCCCAGGTCCCCCGCACCGCGCCCTCGCGCTCGGCCAGCAGGTGGGCCTTGCTGATGCCGAAGTCCAGCAGCTTGACCACCCCCTGCGGGTTCAGCATCAGGTTGCCGGGCTTGAGGTCCCGATGCACCAGCCGCAGGGCCTGGCCGTCCTCGGAGCAGGCCTGGTGGGCGTGGGCCAGCCCGTCGCAGATCTGGCGCCCGATCTCGGCCACGACATGCACCGGGACGGGGATGCCGTGCCGCCGGCACAGGGAGATCGCCCGCCGCAGGGTGATCCCCTCGACGTACTCCATCACCAGGTAGTAGCGCTGGTCCTGGCAGTCGAAGTCCTGGATCTGGACCAGGTTCGGGTGCGCCAGCATGCTGCCCACCCGCGCCTCGTGGATGAAGAGCCGCTGGAAGCCGTCGTGCTGGGCGTAGTCGGGCAGGATGACCTTGATCGCCACCCGCGGCGAGACCCCGGCGAGGCTCTCGCGGCGGGCCTCGAAGACCCGGGCCATCCCGCCGGTGCTGATCGGGCGCACCAGCCGGTAGCGTCCCAGGCGAACCGGGGTTCCATCGGCCAGGACCTCGGGCTCGGGGCTCAGCTCCATCCGCGGATCTTAGCCTGTTGCGGACGTCCGAACCTCTACATCCGCCCCAGCGGGCGCAATCCGAGCAGCTCCATGCCTCGGCCCATCACCCGGGCGCTGGCCTCGACCAGGGCGAGGCGGGAGGCGCGGAGGGCCTCGCTCTCGGCCTGGAGGACCTTCTGCTCGTAGTAGAAGCGGTTGAAGGCCTGGGCGGTGTCGAAGAGGTAGTCGCAGAGCAGGTTGGGGCGGTGGCCCTCGGTGGCGGCGGCGACCACGTCCGGCAAGCGCAGGAGCTGGCGGACCAGGGCGGCCTCGAGGGGGTGGCTGACGGCCAGGGCCTGGACCCCGGGCTGCTGGACCTCGCCCTTGCGCTGCAAGGCCCGGCAGCGGGCGTAGCTGTACAGCAGGAAGGGGGCGGTGTTCCCGTCCATCGCCAGCATCCGGTCCCAGTCGAAGATCACGTCGGACTGCGGGTTCTGGGAGAGGTCCGAGTAGCGCACCGCCGCCAGGCCCACCGCCTCGGCGATGGAGGCGCGCTCGGCCTCGTCCAGCGAGGGCGACTTCTCGTCGACGACGGCGCGGGCCCGGCGGACGGCCTCGTCGAGCAGCTCGACCAGTCGGATCACATTGCCCTTGCGGGTGCTCATCATGCCCTCGGGCAGCTTGAGCGTGCCGAACCAGGTGTGCACCAGCTCGATCGCCTGGGGATCGAGGCCCCGGGCCTGCCGCCAGGCCTTCCAGGCGGCGAAGACCTGCTGAAAGTGCAGCTGCTGGCGACCGTCGGTGACGTAGACCGCGCGAGCCGGCGCCCAGGAGGCCAGCCGGTGCTCGATGGTCGCCAGGTCGGTCGTGCCGTAGAGGAAGGCGCCGTCCTGCTTGCGGATGACCAGGGTGCGGCCCCGCACGCTCTTCTCGGCGGCGTCCTCGGCGAAACGCACCACGACCGCACCCTCGCTCTCCTCGGCCAGCCCGCTGCCCAGCAGCGACTCGACCACACCAGGGAGCTCGGGGTTGTAGAAGCTCTCGCCCAGGGTCATGTCGAACTGCACGCCCAGGCGATCGTAGACGCCCTGGAACTCGGCCATCGAGATCGCCACGAAGCGCTTCCAGAGGGTCTGGTTGTCGGGGTCTCCGGCTTGCAGGCGGGCGGTCTCCTGGCGGGCCAGGTCTTCCAGGCCGGCGTCCCCGGAGGCCGCCTCGCGGAAGGCGACGTAGAGCCGCTCCAGCTCGCCGACCGGGTCGGCCTCGAAGGCCACCGGATCCAGCCAGCGCCGCCAGGCGACGATCAGCATGCCGAACTGGGTGCCCCAGTCGCCGATGTGGTTGTCGGCCAGCACGGTCCAGCCCGAGGCCTGGTAGAGCCGGTGCAGGGCGTTCCCGATGATCGTGCTGCGCATATGCCCGATGTGCATGCGCTTGGCGACGTTGGGGCTGCTGTAGTCGATGACGACGGTGCGGCCCTGGCCGCTGTCCTCGACGCCGCCGGCGGGGTCCTCGCATTGCAGGGCGAGCCGCTGGCAGAGCCACTCGTCCTTCAGGTGCAGGTTGAGGAAGCCCGGCCCGGCCACCTCGACCCGCGCGATGGCCTCGTCGGCCTCCAGCGCCTGCTTGATGCGCTCGGCGACGACCCGCGGAGGCTGCCCGACCGCCTTGGCCAGGCGCATCGCGTGGTTGCTCTGGTAGTCGCCGAAGCCGGCCTTGCTGGTGGGGGCGAGGCGCTCGACCGCGATGTCGTAGCCGTCGAGGCCCGCGACGCGGACCGCCTCGACCAGGCGAGCGGTGAGCAGGGTGGAGACGGAAGGTACGGCCATTGGGGGCTCCAGCAGGGCGGACCGATATCCCAAGAGGCGGCGCTGGGCCTCGCCCATGCTTCACCGATTGGGATAGGCGCGCCTCCCTGCCTGAGGAAGCCTGATGAAGCCAGAGTCCGCACCGCCCGACGAGCCCGTCGAGTCCCTCGACCGGCTCCTGCGCCTGCCCGACCCGCTCCCCCCCTGCACAAGGGACGAGCTGCTGGGCCTGTACCGGCAGATGGCGCTGATCCGCCGGGTGGAAGAGCTGGCCGCCAAGGCCTACACCCAGCGCAAGATCCTGGGCTTCTGCCACCTCTACATCGGGCAGGAGTCCGTCGCGGTCGGCGCGGCCGCCTCCACCTCCGACGACTACTGGATCACCGCCTACCGGGACCACGGCCACGCGATGGCCAAGGGCGTCTCGGCCCGGGCGATGATGGCCGAGCTCTTCGGCAAGCGCACCGGGGCCAGCCAGGGCCAGGGCGGCTCGATGCACATCTTCGACAAGTCCGTGCGCTTCATGGGCGGCTACGGTATCGTCGGGGCCCACGTCCCGATGGCCAACGGCATCGCCTGGGCCGCCCGCGCCCGCGAAGAAGAGCGCGTCTGCGTCTGCTTCTTCGGCGACGGGGCCGCCAACCAGGGCGCCTTCTTCGAGGCCCTCTGCCTGGCCGAGCTCTACCGCCTGCCGGTCGTCTTCATCTGCGAGAACAACGGCTACGCCATGGGCACCCCCCTGCACCGGCAGTCGGCGGTGACCGATATGAGCCTGCGGGCGCGCGGGGTCGGCATGACCCGCGAGCAGCTCGCCGGCTGGGATGTGCAGCGGGTCCGCCAGCGGGTCGCCGCCGCCCGGCAGCACGCCCTGTCGGGCCAGGGTCCGGTGCTGCTGGAGATCGTCACCTACCGCTACCGCGGCCACTCGATGAGCGACCCGGCCAAGTACCGGCCCGCCGGCGAGCTGGAGCAGGTGCGCGAGCGTAACGACCCCCTGACCTTGACCCGGCGCGACCTGCAGAAGGACCACGGCCTGGACGACGCCGCCATCGAGGCCGTGCTGGCCTCGGTCGAGGAAGAGGCCGACGACAGCTGGGCCTTCGCCGAGAGCAGCGCCGAGCCCGACCCGGCGACGCTGTACGACTTCGTCTACGCCCCGCAGACCACCAGCCTCGCCGCGGACACCGACCTGAGCGCGGCCCGGCCCCAGGAGTCCTGAGCCATGGCCACCCTGCAGATCCGCGAGGCCCTCCGCCGCGCCATGCGCGAGGAGATGATCCGCGACCCCTCCGTCTTCCTGATGGGCGAGGAGGTCGCCCACTACAACGGCGCCTACAAGGTCAGCCAGGGCATGCTCGAAGAGTTCGGCGAGCTGCGGGTGGTCGACACCCCGATCAGCGAGGGCGGCTTCGCCGGGCTGGGCGTCGGCGCGGCGATGGCCGGGATGCGGCCGATCATCGAGTTCATGACCTGGAATTTCAGCTTCGTCGCCATCGACCAGGTCATCAACAGCGCCGCCAAGATCTGGCAGATGTCCGGCGGCCAGTACAACATCCCGATGGTCTTCCGCGGCCCCAACGGCCTCGCCGAGAACCTGGGCAGCCAGCACAGCACCGCCGTGGACAGCATCGTCGCCCACTTCCCGGGGCTGAAGGTCGTCACCTACTGCGACGCCCACGACGCCTACGGCCTGCTGAAGAGCGCCATCCGCGACGACAACCCGGTCTGCTTCCTGGAGAGCGAGCTGACCTACGGCCAGAAGGGCGAGGTGCCCGATCAGGAGTTCCTGATCCCGCTGGGCCAGGCCAAGGTCCGCCGCCCGGGCAAGGACCTGACGATCCTCAGCTGGGGCAAGCAGGTGCTGATGGTCGAGGCCGCCGCCGCGAAGCTGGCCGAGCAGGGCATCGAGGCCGAGGTAGTCGACCTGCGCAGCCTGCGGCCCCTCGATCAAGAGGCCATCTACGCCTCGGTCAGCCGCACCCGCCGCTGCGTGGTGGTGCACGAGGGCTACCTCTTCGCCGGAGTCGGGGCCGAGATCGCCGCCCGGGTGCAGGAGGTCTGCTTCGACCACCTCGACGCCCCCGTCCTGCGGGTGGCCAACCGCGACATCAACCAGCCCTACGCCACGGTGCTGGAGAAGCTGGTCGGCCCCTCCATCGACCGCGTCCTGGCCGCCGCCCATCGGGTGATGGGCAAGGCAAGCCCCGCCGAGAGCACCGGCACCAACGCCCTCACTCCCTGAATCGGAAAGACCCATGGCCGAAATCTTCGAGATGCCCCAGGCATCGCCCACCATGGAGAAGGGCACCATCCTGGCCTGGCACAAGAGCGAGGGCGACGCCCTGTCCCCCCAGGACGTGATCGCCGAGGTCGAGACCGACAAGGCCGCCATGGCGATCGAGGTCTTCGACGCCGGCTTCCTGCTGAAGATCCTGGTCGCCGCGGGCGAGGAGGTGCCGGCCGGCACGCCGATCGCCATCATCGGAAAGAGCGCCGACGAGGACTTCAGCGCCCTGCTGGCCTCGACGAGCGCCGCTCCCAAGAAGGAGGCGGCCGCGCCCAAGAAGAAGGAGGAGGAGGCCCCCACGCCGACCGAGGCTCCCGCCAGCGAGCCCGCGGGGCCGGGACTGCCGCCCCTCACCTGGATGGGCAAGGCCATCGACCCCTCCATCATGGAGGTCCCCGCCGTCTACCAGGCCCCCGGGGAGTCCGGCTCGGGCGGCCGGGTGCGCTCCTCGCCCGCCAGCCGCCGCGCCGCCGCCGAGCGCGGCCTGGACCTCGACCGCCTCAAGGGCACCGGTCCCCGCGGCCGGATCACCGTCGCCGACGTCGAGGGCGCGCCCTCCTCGGCCCTGAGCAGCGCCGCTCCCCTCCCCTCGGCCGAGCCGACCCTGATCAAGCACTCGGCGATGCGCAAGACGATCGCCCGCCGCCTCGCCCAGGTCTGGCAGGAGGCCCCCTCCTTCACCTTGACCGCGAAGTTCGACTGCGATCGGCTGGTCGCCTTCCGCGCCGACCTCAAGCGCGCCGAGCGGAACATCTCGCCCAACGACCTGCTGATCCGCGCGGTGGCCCTGGCCCTGCGCGAGGTCCCCGAGGTCAACGCCAGCTGGGGCGAGGCCGAGATCACCCGCCACAACAGCGTGCACATCGGCATGGCCGTCGCCCTGGACGAGGGGCTGATCACCCCGGTCATCCGCGACGCCGACCGCAAGGGCCTGAGCGCCATCGCCGCCGAGAGCCGCGACCTCGCCACCCGGGCCCGCGAGCGCAAGCTCAAGCCCGAGGAGTTCCAGGGCTCGACCTTCACCATCTCCAACCTGGGGATGATGGGCATCGAGCACTTCACGGCCATCCTGAACCCGCCCGAGGCGGCCATCCTGGCCCTGGGCGCGCTGCAGCAGGAGCCCGTGGTCGGCCCCGAGGGGCTGCGCGTCGGCTGGGTGATGCGGGCGACGATGACCTGCGATCACCGCGTCATCGACGGAGCCCTGGGCGCCCGCTACCTGCAGGCCCTGCGGCGCATCGTCGAGAACCCCGCGCTGCTGGCCGGCTGAGGCCCCAGCCCACCGGAGACGAGCGGCCTACTCGTAGGTCGGCAGCGGCTCGCCGTGCGAGAAGGCGACGACGCTGTCGTAGAGGTCGGTGGCCTTCAGCTCCAGCTCGTCGGCGGTGTAGCCGATCGACTTGTGGTGGCTGATCAGCTCGAAGCGCGTCACCTCGGCCTCGGCCTCGGCCAGCACGACCGAGCCCTCAATCAGCTCGATCAGCGAGCTGCCCTCGACCTTCTGGAAGCGCGCAGCGACGCTGAGCAGGTCCTCGTCGTCGGCCTCCCAGACACCCTGCCGCCACTCTACGTCGTACTCGACGGTGATGATGTCCTCGACCAGGTAGTGCAGCAGGAAGCTGACGTCGTAGTCTGGGTCGATGTCGCTCTCGACCAGGGCGTACTCGGCGATCCGGCGCCGGTCGGAGACCACATCCGGATCCTGGATCGCCTCCCAGACAGTCTCGACCGGGGCGTGGACATAGCCGCAGACGTGAGCGTAGAGGTGCTCTTCGCCCTCACCCGAGACGCTGCGCGCCTCTTCCGGGGTCTGGCCGTCCGCGCCGGGCAGGCCGGCGGAGCAGTCGGCGAGGGGCTCAAGACCCGCCGGGAAGGGGGTCACGACGGACTTCTGGCACGCCAGCACGCTGAGGAGGAGGATCATGCCGGCATACTGCCACTGGCAAGCGCCCCCCGCAAGAGCTGCAAGGCATTGAAATTCCAGAAAAATACTGACATACGTCAGCGAGCTTCGGCCTCGCCTCCGACCTCGACCAGGGTCCACCGGGATCGCCCCCGCTCGGGTCGCAGCTCCAGGGAGAGCGCCTGCTCGCCCTCTTCGACCCGCAGCTCCTCCGTCAGCTCCGTGCCGTTGCGCAAGCGGATCTCCAGCTGGTAGAGGCCGGGATCCAAGCGCAGCAGGTGAGTGCCGCCCTGGCCGTTGGACGGAACGGGATCCCCGTCCAGGGCGAGCCGAGCGCCGTCGGGCACGACCAGCAGCACGGGGCGGCCCCTCTCCTGGCTCGGGTACAGGCCCCAACCCAGCAGCAGCAGCAGCAGGCTCCCCCCGATCGCCAGCGAGACGAAGGCAGAGCGACGCCGCAGCCGGGTCACAGCGGCACGCGCAGGGGGCCGGATCGGCAGCTCGTCCCGCTCGCCCGCACCGGAGCTCACGGGGTGATCAGCTCGGCTTCCGCGTAGACCCCGGCCTGGACACCCTCGCCCTCCCCGCGCAGGGCCTCATCCAGGAAGACCGTGGTGTAGTGGCGGATGATCGGGTCGGAGGTCTGGAGGTCCAGGAAGCTGTCGCAGCCGGTGCTCTCCTGGGGCACCCGCCCGGGGCAGCCGTCGGTGGCCAGGGCCAGCAGCGACTCGTAGGTCGCGACGTTGACGTCGTCGCGTCCCTCCAGGTAGTCCGCGGCGAAGCGGGCGAGGTCCAGCTCGCAGAGATCGCTGAAGGCGAGGTGCCCGGCGCCGCTGATCGCCACCAGCTCGGCCTGGGCGGTGCCGGCGGCGCTGGCCGTGACGGAGCCGAGGTCGGGGTAGGAGTCGCAGCTCCCCGCCAGGAAGAGGGTGGGCACGTCCCGCTCGACCGGCGCGCCTCCCGCCATCGGGAAGAGCGCCGCGATGTGGTCCTGGTCCTGGCCGAAGCTCGTGGTGGTGTTGGCCCCCGCCGAGTGGCCCCCGACGGCGATCCGCTCCAGGTCGACGGCGCCCTCCAGCCAGCCCTCGTCGGCCAGCCCGCTGACCAGGTCCAGCAGGTCGGACAGGTCGTCGGGGCCGGGATCGTCGGTGAAGCCGGAGAGATCGCAGCCCTCCAAGACCGGGAGGAAGAGGCAGGGCAGGACGTCGCCCAGCATCCGGCCGGGGTGGTCGACGGCGGCGACGATGTAGCCGCGGCTGGCGAGGTGGGTGGTGACGTCGACGGACTGCAGGCGGAAGCCGCCGAAGCCGTGGGAGAAGAGGACCAGCGGGTAGGGCTCGACCGGCGGCCGGAGCTGCGCGTCGCGGATGGCGTAGGTCGACATCGCCGGGAGCTGCAGAGGTCCCAGCACGTCGAGCACGACCTGGGGGACGAAGACGGTCGGGTCGATCGACTCGCCGGCGCCGCCCGCCTCGGCCTGGGCGGCTGGGTACCAGATCTCGACCGAGACCCCGCCGATGGTCTCGGTGCGCACGCCGACCGGCGCCCCCTGGACCGCGGGGTCCGCGGGCAGGTCCAGGGGCTCCGGAGCCAGCGGCTCGGCCGAGTCCTTGTCCGAGGAGCAGCCGAGCAGGGTGAGGAGGAGCAGGGTCAAGGAGAACCTCAGGGAGGGGTGCAGCGGTCGCGCCGCCAGGACTCCAGCAGCAGATCAGCCCGGGGTCCGCGAGCCCAGGCGATGTCCATGGTATCCCCGGCCGCACCCGCCGGGGGGCAGACCTGCTGCGGATCGCGGGCCCGCCGCGCCTCCAGCAGCTCGATGAGGCCGCGATCGAAGGCCTCCAGGCAGGGGGTGGCGGCCTGGAGCGAGGCGCAGACCCGCTCGTCGGGGGGCTGGCCCTGGCCGGCCGCCGAGCGGAAGCGGATCCGCCAGAACTGCATCGCCGCGTCGGGGATGGGGCGGGCCGCGCGGAAGCGCTCGATGCGCAGCTCGGCGACGGGGGGCTCCTCGGCCAGCGAGGCGTTGGCCTCGTCCTCGACCAGGTGCCAGGCGCACTGGCGCGCGAAGCGGGTCTGTACGCAGGCCTCCAGCGCCGGGCCCAGCTCCCCCCGCTGGCGCAGGCCCTCCGCGACGATGAAGACACACTCGTCCCGCCACATGGCGGTCCGCGGCTCCATCCCCAGGATGCGCTCGCACTCGGCGAGCTCGTAGCGTTCGAAGCGCTCGACGATGGCCACCTGGCAGTCGCCCCGGCTGTCGACCCGCTGGACACGATCGCAGGCGTCGCGGGCCTCCTCGTAGCTGGAGGCGGAGGTCAGGGCCTTGTTGTACCAGGCGGCGTCGCCTCGCGGCCCGCAGCCCACCCCCACGAGCAGCAGCAGCAGCGCCGATCCGGTTATCGTTGCCGGATGCTGTTGCTCCTGCTCGCCTGCTTCATCGGAGACCCGGGCCCGGCCACCCCCGGCTCGCCGGCCAGCGACACGACGGGCGCCCAGGCCATCGCCGACCAGGCCGCCGCGATCGAGGCGATGGCCATCGAGCTGGAGGAGGAGGTCTTGAAGGCCCGCGACCTGTCCGAACCCTCGCAGCGACTGCAGGCGGCTCGGGACATCGCCGCCCGCATGGCGGCGATCGAGGAGCACAACCGCCAGCTTCAGGAGGCGGTCCAGGCCTACGGCGAGCAGCTCCAGCCCTCGCCCTGACGCGGTCACGGCCCCGCCTTCAGCCAGCCCAGCGCCTGCCGCACCTGGGCCTCGACCACCCGGTAGTCGACCTCGCCCAGGGTGGGAGGGGCGCCGGGCGCCTGGAACCAGGTCCAGGCCGAGGCGGCCTCCTGACGCAGCTCGGCGCCTCCCAGCGGGCCCAGGCGGATCCGGCGGCCAAGCTGCTCGACCGGGACTGGAGGAGCCAGGAGCAAGGCGGCAGCGGTGGCCTCGTCGGTCACGGCGCAGAGCAGCACGGTGCGGGCGGGGGGCTGGCGCTCGTCCAGGCCCTTGGCGAGGCTGATCAGCGCAGCCCAGGCGATGGCGCCTTCGGGCCGATCGGCGGGCCCCAGGGCCAGCACCACGTCGGCCTGCTGCTCCTTGCCCTCCTTGCGCGCGCAGACGGCCAGGCCCTCGCCCGGCCGGCTCATCCACTCACCCCCGAACGCGGGGTGCGTCTTCATCTGGCCCAGCCGCTCGGCCACGGCTCCGGCCGCCAGCGAGGGAGAGTCCTGCTCGGCCAGGCGCCAGGAGTCCCGGCGCAGGTCCTCTTGCGAGATGGCCTCGGCCCCACCCCGCGGCAGCTCCACTCCGAGGTCCTCGGCCTTGCAGGCGCAGAGCTGGCCCCCCAGGAGGGCGCTCAGCAGTAGCCGTTGTCCTTGAACCACGTCCAGGCCTTCTCGATGGAGGAGCGGATCGGAGTGGTCGGCATGAAGAGCTCGTCGCGCGCGCGGCGACCGCTGCGATAGCGCTCCTGCTGCATGCTCTCCAGCACATGGGGCTCCAGCCCGGCGAACCGCTCGGGATCGAGCCGACGTGCCAGCCCGCCCCCGGCGGCGGCGGCGCGCAGGGCGAGGTCGGAGAGCGGCAGGGCCGGAGGACGCTGCCCGACCACCTCGGCGACGATGCCCATGAACTCCTTGTAGCTGAGGTTCTCGTTGCCGAGCAGGTAGCGGCGCCCGGGGACGCCGTGGTCCATCGCCAGCAGGTGGGCCGCCGCGCAGTCGTCGGCGTCGACGAAGCACTTGCCGCCCCGCGGGTAGAAGGGCACGAAGCGGCGGGCCATGGCCAGGATGAGCTGGCCGCTGGTCGGCTTCACGTCCCAGGCGCCGATCACATAGTCGGGGTTGACGACGACGACCTCGACCCCGCCCCAGCCGATGGCCAGCTGCTCGCTCTGCAGCTTGGTGTCGTAGTACCAGCGCAGCGGTCCCGTGCGGCCATAGATGGGCGTCGGATCCAGCGGAGTGTCCTCGTCCCCGGGGGCCTCCCGCGAGCCGAAGCCGACCGTGACCGAGGACGAGCAGAGCACCATCCGGCGCACCCCGGCCCGGACGGCAGCGTCGCAGAGCGCGCGCGTGGCGTAGACGTGCACATCTCGCATCACCCGACGGCCGCTGGGGCCCGGGTCGAAGACGCCGGCCACATGGTAGATGCCCTCGCAGCCGTCGACGGCGGCCATCAGCTCGCGCTGCTCGTCCCGGTCCCGTGGGACCAGGGGCGCCCGGACGAGCTCGATGTCCAGACCCTCCACCAGCAGGTTGGGCTTGCGGACCAGGCAGCGGACCTGGTCCCCGCGGGCGAGCAGGTGTCGGGCGACGTTGGCGCCCAGGAAGCCGGTGGCACCGGTGAGGAGGACTCTCATAGGCCCGCAGGATATCGCCTTTTGGGGAAGGAGCCCTTCAGCGCCCGCGCCCGAACAGCTCGCGGGCGATGATCAGCCGCTGGATCTGGCTGGTGCCCTCGTAGATCTGGAAGATCTTGGCGTCGCGCATCAGCTTCTCGACCGGGAACTCGCGGTTGTAGCCGTAGCCGCCGAAGACCTGCACGGCGTCGGTGCAGACCTTCATGCACATGTCGGCGCAGAAGGCCTTGGCGTAGCTGGCCTGGATGGTGTTGCGCTGGTCCCGATCCTTCATGTCGGCGGCCTGCCAGCAGAGCAGGCGGCCCGCCTCGATGCCCATGGCCATCTCGGCGATCATGAAGGCGACCGCCTGGTGCTGGGCGATCGGCACCCCGAAGGTGCGGCGCTCGTTGGCGTAGGTCAGGCAGGCCTCCATCGCGGCGCGGGCCACGCCGACCGAGGCCGAGGCGACCGCCGGGCGGGTGTAGTCGAAGGCGGCCATCGCCAGCTTCCAGCCGTCCCCCTCGACGCCGACGACGTTCTCGACCGGGACCTCGACCTCTTCGAAGGTGATGCCGCGGGTGTCGCTGGCCCGCTGGCCCATGTTCTGCTCTTTCTTGCCGGGGGTCACGCCCGCCCAGCCGCGCTCGACGATGAAGGCGGTCATGCCGCCGCGGGCCTTGCGCTGCGGGTCGGTCAGGGCCACCACGAAGTACCAGTCCGCCACCCCGGCGTTGGTGATCCACATCTTCGAGCCGTTGAGGATGTAGCGATCGCCCTTGCGGACGGCGGTGGTCGACATGCCCTGCACATCCGAGCCCGCGCCCGGCTCGGTCACGGCGTAGGCGCACAGGCCCAGCTCCTCGGTCAGTGGGGCGAGGTACTTCTTCTTCAGGGCGTCGCTGGCGCCCAGGATCACCGGCTGCTGGGCGAGGCCGTTGGCCTCCATCGCCGTCCCGATGCCCGAGCAGCCCCAGGCCAGCTCTTCGGCCAGCAGGACCCCGTCCATGGCGGAGAGGCCCAGGCCGCCGTACTCCTCGGGGATGTGCGTGTTCATCAGGCCCAGGGCGTGGGCCTTGCGCAGGACCTCGGTCGGGAACTCCCCCGTCTCGTCGTGGTGGGGCGCCGCGGGGCGGATCTCGTTGAGGGCGAAGTCGTGGGCGAGGTCCACGAGGGCCTGCTGGTCTTCGGTGAGCTGGAAGCCGACGGACATGGGAGACTCCTTGGAGGGCAGCCATCCTAATGGCGGGGCCCGACCGGCGCCCCTGACCCGGCGGCTTTTCACGTTAGGGCCCCGGCAGGAGATCCGCTCATGACCACCGTTCCCGAGACCATGCCCAGCGCCGAGACCGCCCGCCACGCCGGCTCCGCGCCCCTCGGACCCACCATCCACACCCTCCCCACCCCCAACCCGGACGCGCTGATGTTCCGGGTGGAGGAGACCCTGGTCCCCACGGGCACCTTCGAGTACCAGGACCGGGACGCGGCCGAGCGCCAGTCGCCCCTGGCCGCCCGCCTGCTGGCCGAGCCCGGCGTGGACCTCGTGCTGATCGCGCCGCGCTTCGTGACCGTGCGCAAGCTCCCCGACGCGCGCTGGGTGGAGCTCTCCCCTCGGATCAAGGAGGCCCTGGGCGACTTCCTGCTCTCCGGCGACATGGCCGTGCTCGATGAGGCCGTCGTCGCCGTCAGCGCCGCGGGCTCCGAGATCGAGCAGCGCATCCTGACGCTCCTCGAAGAAGAGGTGCGCCCGGCCCTGGCCCAGGACGGCGGCGACGTGACCTACGAGGGCTTCGAGGACGGCATCGTCAAGCTGCGGATGATCGGCGCCTGCGGGACCTGCCCTTCGGCCGTGGCCACCCTCAAGCAGGGCATCGAGGCCCTGCTACGCGAGGAGATCCCCGAGGTCCAGGCCGTCGAGCAGGTCTGAGTCAGCCGGCCAGCAGGCCGCTGGCCCGCTCGAACTCGCGGCGGGGGACGTAGAGGCGGGCGATGCAGTGCTCGTCCTGGTAGCGCTCGAAGACCGTGGTGGCCCGATCCAGCGGCAGCACCTGCTCGGGAAGCCCCCGCGGTCGGTCCAGGACGTAGATGGGAGGCACTCCCGGCTTGGGTCCGCGGGCCAGCGCCCCCCGGGTCCCCGCCTCCATCACGTCCACCCCGGCGGCCTGTAGGGCCTGGTGGTGGGCCGAGACGTCGACCTGGTCCAGCCGCCCGTGGGCCTCGACCAGCAGCTTGTAGGGGCGCATCTGCACGATGCGGCGGGCCCACTCGCTGGTGCTGTTCCGCAGGTGGCTGACGAGGTGCGCGTCGTCGCACCACAGCCACTCGTCGAGATCGGCGGGCAGCCGGTAGTCGCAGTCCGGGCTGCGCATGTAGCGCTCCAGCATCTTCTCGTAGGCGATCGACTTCTGGTGGAAGTAGACCATCAGGAACATGTGGAAGCGGGCGATCAAGAAGTCGTCGAGGGCCAGGATGGCCGGCCGCTCCAGGGCGAGGCAGACCCGCTGCTGCTCGTCGACATGGAAGGAGAGGTGGCTGATCAGCCAGTCGGTGTCGATGGCTCCGTAGCGGGCGCCGGTGAAGGTCGAGTCCCGCACCAGGTAGTCCATGCGGTCGACGTCCAGATCGCTGGAGATGAGCTGGGAGAGCAGCGGGCGGTGGTCCAGGCCGTCCAGGATGAAGAAGTCGTCGGGAGGGGTGATCTCGGGGCTGATCAGGGAGGCGACGTGCCGCGGGCTGAAGGGGAAGTTGTCGGCGATGGTCTGGGCGAGGCTGGAGCGGGTCAGGATCGCGACCGTGTAGTCCTCGTGCGTGGCCTGTCGGTCCGGACCGCCCGCCGCCCGCTCGATGCCGAGGGCGGAGACCGGGGGCATGGCGAACTCGGCCGCGTGCGAGAAGGGCGCGTGGCCGAGGTCGTGACAGAGGGCGGCGAGCCGCACGACGTCGCGGAGGGCGCGGCCTCGCTCGCTGGTGACGAGCTCGCCTTGGACCAGCGCGCTGCCTCCGAGCGCCGAGTCGAAGGCCTTGCCCGCGAGGTGGAAGGCGCCTACCGAGTGGGCGTAGCGGCTGTGGGTGGCCCCCGGGAAGGGCAGGTGCGAGAAGCCCAGCTGGCGAATCCCCCGCAAGCGCTGCACGAAGGGGTGGTCGACGATGACGCGCTCCTGCCAGGAGACCCGCACCGCTCCGTGGATGGGATCCCGAATTTCGAAGCCTTGCCCCGTGGACATCGTCTGCCTCTGGTCGAGCGTGCGGTCCGCCCCATGGGGTGGCGCGCTGCCGGACCCGAAGGGTTCTCGACCCGTGCTATACCCGACAGCGCCCCTTGTTGCCGGCCGCTCTGTCCTCGGCCGGGGGGACCGACGGCCACGCCCGGAGCCTGATTCATGATCCCGATTCGTGAGCTCGCGCAGCTTTGCCCAGGCGATGTGCTCATCCACCCGACCCGGGGCGGCGCCCTGGTGGACCGGGTCGTTCACGACGGCGTCTGGGTGGAGCTGGCGGAGAGGCTGGACCGCAGCCGGGCCTTGATCCCGCTCCGGGAGCTCTCCGAGAGCTGGAAACTGGCCGCCCCCGGCGGCTTGTTCGAGGCGTCGGTCCTTCACCATGGCGAGGCCATGGGCCGGGTCAGCGACCGCCCCGCCGACGCCCTCGTCGAGCTCTGCGACGAGCTGGACGCGCCCGTCCACCCCGAGCTGGCCGCGACCTGGCTCGTCTCGCGCGGCCTGCTGGCGCCGGGGCGGGCCATCGCCTGGTGGTCCGAGGCCCTCACCCAGCTCCGCCGACAGCCCCGGCTGCAGCAGCTCGAGGACGGCAGCATCGGCCTCATCGACGAGCAGGAGCCCCCTCCCCCGCCCGGGAGCCCCGGCTCCCTCGACTCCCTCCGCACCCGCGGGGCCCGCGCCCGTCACAAGCACCTCTCCCAGCTCGACCCCCTCCAGCGCAGCGCCCTGCTCGCCCAGGCGGTCGAGGGCGGACAGGTCGACCTCGTGCTGGTCCTGCTGCGCTGGTCCCTGCACCAGGACGCCCCCGAGGGGCTCGACCGGCTGCTGGCTTCGGGCAACCGGGCCCTCCTGCTGCGCTGCGCCGCGATCTACCCCTCGCTGGTCGCCCCCGAGCTCCTCAGCGTGCTGCGCGCTCCAGCGCCCTCTCCCCTGGTGGAGGAGATCCTGCGTCGCCTCCCCCTCCTCCAGCGGTCCGCCCTGCACATGGAGCTGCTCCTGCAGTCGCTCGAAGAGCTGGACCTCCTGGACACGGTCGAAGGCCTGATCGAGGAGAGCTCTTCGGTCTCGGATCTGATGCAGCTGGTCGAGCCGGTCGGGGGAGGGCAGCCCTTCTGTGAGCCCGAAGAGCGCCGGCGGTGGGCCCCCGTCCACAAGTGGCTGGCCGGGCGCAGCTCGGACTCCACGATGGAGATGCCCTCGCTGTTGCCCAACCCGCTGCTCCGCGATCTGGACCGGCTGCACATGCGCGAGGTCTTCCCGATCAGCATCGCGCTGGCCCGCGCCCTGGCCCTCCGCCACGCGCAAGGCCGCTACGGTGGGCTGGAGGGCGCCCGCATCCATCGGGCGGATCTGCGGGTCGAGCTCGGTGCTCCCGAGCCCGGCCACCCCCGGCGGGACGTCCAGGAGGCGATGGCGCTGCTCCTGGGCATGGCGGTCGGGCTGGGCCGCCGGTCCATCACCCTCAGCGCGAACCATCTGCTCGCCCACTCCGCGGGGCTGGCCTCCCAGCTCTCTCCAGACTGGCTCNNCTCGCGGTCTGCGCCGAGGTCGTGGGCACCAGCGACCTCGGCGCCTCACCCGCCGACGGGCTGGCCCTGTGGGCCGCGCTGGAGCGCGCGCAGGCCACCGCCCGGGTCCGCGAGGCCTGCCCCGAGCGCGGCTCGGTCGACCTGGAGCTCGGCTACGACACCCACATCGGTGCGGCCAAGGCCCGCTTGGGCCAGACCAACCAGGACGCCGTCTTCTTCCACACCCACCGCGACCTCAGCTTGCTCCTGGTGGCCGACGGCATCTCGACCTGCACGGCGGGGAGCGGCAACCTGGCCAGCGCGCTGCTGGTCCAGACGGTCGCTGCCAGCTGGGAGACCCACAACGACGCCCTGACCAGTGCGGACGAGGGCGAGCTGTTCGCATACATGCGACAGGTGCTCGACGAGGCCAACCGGGCGATCTGCGAGGTGGCGCTCCAGCTGGCCGAGGGGGACCTCGAGCATCACATTCCAATGGGGACGACCGTCGTGATGGCCATGGTGCGCCGCGGAAGGGCCCTGATCGCCTCGCTGGGGGACAGCCGGGCCTACCTCGTCGGCTCCAGCGGCGTGGCCCAGCTCACAGGCGACGGCAACCTGCGGGGCGAGTGGCTGAAGGGGCTGGTGGTCGGCACCCGAACAGATGTCGACGGCGAGGCGGCCGCGCTGACCGCCTACCTGGGCCACTTCGACCTTCGAGGCCAGCCCGAGGCGATCCCCCCGCAGGAGCGCTCCGTCACCCTGTTGCCCGGCGAGGCCCTGCTGATGTGCAGCGATGGCCTGACCGACTTCGCGGCCAGCGAGCCTGCCGAGCTCGCCACCCAGATCCGCAGCAGCCTCCGAGACGAAGCGGGCTTGTCGGGAGCGGCCCGACGACTGGTCGGCCTCGCGAACGCCGGCGGGGGTGGCGACAACATCACGGTCCTGCTGGCGCGCCTGGTCGGCTGAGCCCGCCAGGGCGCCGCTGCGCCTGGGAATGAATGCTTGCGCGCCGGGTTCCATACGCCGCGAGGTTGACAATGATGTCAAATCGTGCAAATTGGGCCCGGCCTACGGCCTGATCCTCAATCAACCGTCGACATCACTCCTTCAGTCGTCCCTACGCGCCCCTTGCGCATCCACTCCGAGGAACATCTCATGACCAACTTCCGCTCCGTGACCCCCTTCGTCGTCATCACCGCCCTCCTGCTCGGCTTCGGCCAGGGCGACGCCTTCGCCAAGAAGGAGAAGGCCCCCAAGGAGACCAAGGAGACCACCGAGATGGTCGAGATCGTGATGACCGGCATCGCCGAGGCGGACAGCAAGGTCTTCGAGCCCGCCAAGGCCATCCACGACACCCTCGCCGGCATCGAGAACAGCCTCAAGACCGGCACCGACGCCTTCACCAGCGCGCTCGGCGTGACCCAGGGCACCCCCTTCGCCGACGCCCTCGCCAGCCTCAAGGCCAACGCCGGTGACAGCCTCAGCGTCGCCATGGACGGCGTCAAGCCCAAGATCACCGTCGCCGACGCCGCGCCCGACAACGTCAAGGCCGCCGTCAGCAGCCTGAACGACCTCGTCAACGCTCACGTCGCCGCCATGGACCAGGCCAAGGACCTGCCCGCCCAGGCCCAGGCCCTCGTCGCCGCGGCCCAGACCCTGGACCCGGCCGCCATGGCCAAGCAGGCCGCCGCAAACCCGATGGACGTCCCCAAGGTCCTCAAGACCATCAACAACAACCTCAAGGCCGTCAAGACCACCCCGGACCGCGTCAAGAACGTGACCGGCACCCTGACCGGCAACGTCGAGGCCATCAAGGGCCTGGCCGGCTGAAGTCCGACCTCAGCCCGCTGACGGGACGCCGTGTTCGACTTCGGTCGGACACGGCGTCTTTGCTTGACAGGGGCCACCACTGAGTGGACTATCCGCGCGAGAAGCGATGCCCCGATCCCGGACTGCCAGCCGCGCCGACAAGAATCGCTCTCCCTTGGTGGCTGCGTTGGCCCTGGCGCTGCTCGCCGTGCTGGTGGCAATCACCACCACCGGGATGGAGCGCACCTCCGGGCTGATCTCGCTGGCCCAGCACTGGACGCTGATCGAGGAGGACGGGACCCGCGTCCCCGTGGAGGTCCCGTTTCGCTCCACCCGGCATGACCTCGCGTGGGATCGAGGCTTCGTCCTGGAGCAGCGGCTGCGGGTCCCGACGAACATCGACGAGCCCAGCCTGCTGCTGTCAGGCATCCAGGGCCAGGTGCGGGTCGAGGCCAACGGCAGGCACCTCGCCCACACGGGGAGCTGGCCCGACCTCAGCACCCGGGACCTGCGGGGCCAGCTGCTGATCTCCATCCCGGGGGAGCTCGTCCGGGCCGAGGAGACCGTCCTCCGCGTCCACCTGCAAGGTGCCCACGGCAGCGCCGAGCTGTGGTCGCGACCCCTGCTTGGGTCGCGGACCGACCTGGAGCGGGTGGTCCTGGCCAACACCGGCGAGCGGCTGGCCTTGGTCGCCACCCTGGCCATCGCCGCGACGCTGGGGCTCGTGATCTCGGCGGTGCGGCCGATGCACCAGGAGTTCCTCTGGTTCGGCCTCTTCTGCATCCAGGCCTGCCTGGTCAGCTTCGCGCACAGCGACACCTGGTGGCTGGTCTCGCCCAACGACGACTTCCGCGTCCGGCTGCACGCTCTGTCCTACAGCATGCTCCCCGGCAGCGGCCTGCTCTTCCTGTACCAGGTGATCCTGCCCTGGCGACGCGCCTGGCCCGCCGTGCCCATGCTGGTCGGCGTGATCATCGCCGTGATCGCGGTCGCCAGCCCGTCCACAGCCATCATCCCCTTGCTGGACCTGCTGACCGACATCGCCCTGCTGGTCTGCATCGCCGTCGGGATCTGGTTGCTGCGCCGCGCGCTGCTCGGCGGGAACCACGCCTCCGCCTCGATCCTGCTGGCCGTCGGCATCCTGGTCGTGGCCGCGGCCGCCGAGCGACTCTCCATCGAGCTGGATGGCTCGGCCCCCGGCCTGATGTTGCCCGCCTTCCTGCTCTTCCTGGGGACGACCACCGCGGCGATGGTCCTGGGCCGCTCCGACCTCGCCGATCGATACCAGGAGCTGGTCTCCAACGCGCGGGACGCGATCCTGGTGGTGCAGAAGGACGGGCGCGTCGAGGAGGCCAACGAGGCCAGCCGCCGCTTGCTCGAGCGCGAACCGGTCGGCAAGTTGCTGAGCGATCTGATCCCCGATCCCGAGCTGAGCAGCAACCTGGACCCCGCAACCGCCGAGGGCCCCGGCGCCCGGCGCGCCGAGCTGGTGCTCCAGGGCAGAAACGGCAGCCGAACGACGGTCGAGAGCGTCGCGACCGCCCTGCCCGAGGGGCGGGTCCTGCTGGTGATGCGTGACCTGACCGCGCGGCGCAAGGTCGAGCAGGGGATGGTGCACGCGGCCCGAATGGAGACCGTGGGCATCATCGCCGGGGGGATCGCCCACGACTTCAACAACACCATGACCGCCTTGATGGCCCACATCGGCCTGCTGCGGATGAAGATCACCGAGCCGAAGGAGGAAGAGCGGCTGCTGCGCATGGAGGCCGTGATCCGCCGGGCCGCCCACATGACCCGCCGCCTGCTGACCCTGGCGCGGGGCGGAGACAAGGCCCGACGTGCCGTCCAGCCCGTCGAGCCGGTCCACTCGGCGGTCGAGCTGACCCGCTCGATGCTGCCCCGCAATGTGTCCATCAAGGAGCGCTTCCAGGCCGACCTGCCGCTGGTGCTGGGCAGCGCCGACGACCTCGAGCAGGCCGTGCTGAACCTGCTGGTCAACGCCCGCGACGCCCTCGCCCCCGTCGGCGGGACCATCCGGGTCTCGGTGGCCCCCTACCGAAACGAGGGCCTGTTGGCGGGGGTCCGGATCGTGGTCGAGGACGACGGTCCGGGGATCCCCGACAGCATCTGGTCCTCGATCTGGGAGCCCTTCTTCACCACCAAGGGCGAGGGCCGAGGCACCGGCCTGGGCCTGTCGGTGGTCGCCCGCGTGGTGCGGGACCACGGCGGCCGCATCGAGCTGCGCCGGCTTCGGGACGAGGCCCCCGACGGACGCTACGGCACCCGCTTCACCATCACCCTGCCCCCCTACGACCAGAAGCCGAACCTCCAGGTCGACACGGCCGGGGCAGGCGAGCAGAGCGTGCTGGTGGTGGAGGACGAGGACGAGATCCGGGAGATCATCCGCGCCGAGCTCAGCTTCCGCGGCTACACGGTCCTGGCCGCAGCCTCGGCCGAGGAGGCGCTGGACCTGTTGAGCCAGCGGGGCGCGCCGGTCGATCTGCTGGTGACCGACGTGGTGATGGGCTCGATGGATGGCATCAGCCTCGCGACCCGCCTCTGCGCGCAGCACCCACAGCTGCGGGTGGTCATCGCCAGCGGCTTCATCCCCCAGCACAACGACCACCTCAGCCCCAGCTGGGAGCGCCTGAACAAGCCCTTCACCGCCGAGCAGCTGGCGACGGCCGTGCGGCGGGCCCTGCTCAGCGACCTGACCACCGACGAGACCGAAGAGCGCAGCCTCGGCTGAACCGGCTTGCGGCTAACCCGGCTTGCGGTAGACCCGCGCCGCGGGAACCGAGACCAGCCGGTCCTCCTCGACGAGGTAGCCGCTCAGGCGGCCCCCATAGACGCAGCCGCTGTCCAGGCCGAGGGTCGATGGCCGCCGGTCGACCAGCCCTCGGGCGGCGTCGTGTCCGTAGACGATCAGCTCCTCACCCCGCCAGCGCTCCCACCAGAAGGGGTTGGCCGCGTCGAGGTCGTCGGGCCAGCGCCGCATCACCAGCAGCTGGTCCCGAGAGGTGCCGGCGAGCCCATCGACCGGGTTGAGCCCGGCGTGAACCAGCCGGTAGGGGCCCCCATCGTGTCGGCGGCCCGTGAGGGTCAACGGCAGGGTGGCCAGCCAGGCCAGGGCCTCGGCGGGCAGGCCCAGGGCGCGGCCGCGCTCCGGCGCTCGCAGGAGCAGATCGTCGTGGTTGCCCAGGATGCTGGCGCAGCCGCGCTCCTGAACGAAGGACCAGACACCGGGCGCATCGGGACCCTTGGTGAAGAGATCCCCCAGCAGGATCACCCGCTCCGGGTTGGCCCGCTCCACCAGGGAGCGCAGCTCGGCCGCGCACCCGTGCACATCACCGACCAGCAGCGTCCCCCGGCCGGCGGATGCGACGCTCACCGGGTGATCACCGGCAGCTCCTGCAGCTTGATCGCCCGCAGCTCGCCGGCCCGCAGCGAGCGGATGGCCGAGATCGCCGCGTGGGCGGCCCGCAGGGTGGTGATGCAGGGCACGCCGAAGCGCAGCCCGGCCAGCCGCATCGCCGCCTCGTCGTAGACGCTCTTCTTGCCCATCGGCGTGTTGATCATCAGCTGGATCTGCCCGTTGCGCACATGGTCGACGATGTCGGGCCGCCCCTCGCGCACCTTGAAGACCTGCCGCGCCGGGATCCCCGCCGCCTCCAGCGCCGCGTGGGTCCCGCCGGTCGCCAGGAGCTGGAAGCCCATCGCGTACAGAGGGCCGGCGATCTCGGCGATCTGACCCTTGTCCGCGTCCCGAACCGAGAGGAAGATCCCGCCCTCGGTGGGCAGGTTCATCCCGGCGCCCAGCAGGGCCTTGGCGTAGGCCTCGCCGAAGCTGCGTCCGACGCCCATCACCTCGCCCGTGCTGCGCATCTCGGGGCCGAGCACGATGTCCTGCACCGAGAAGCGCCGCCAGGGAAAGACGGGCGCCTTGACGAAGTGGAAGCCGCCGCGGTGCATCAGCTCCTCGCGCACCGGGGCGCCCACCGTGTCGGCCACCAGCCCCACATCCGCCAGGCTCGCCCCCAGGCAGAGGCGGGTCGCCATCCGCACCAGCGGCCGCGCTGTCGCCTTGCTGACGTAGGGGATCGTCCGCGAGGCCCGCGGGTTGACCTCGATCACATGCACCTCGGCCCGGCCCTCGGCGTCGCGGGCCACCGCCATCTGCACGTTCATCAGGCCGACCACACCCAGGCGCTGACCGATGCGCACGGTCGCGTCGATCATCTCGCGGGCCTGCTCGAGCTGCAGATCCACCGGCGGGATCACGCAGGCGCTGTCGCCGGAGTGCACCCCGGCCTCCTCGATGTGCTCCATGATGCCGGCGATGTGGACCTCTCGCCCGTCGCAGATCGCGTCGATGTCGTACTCGACCGCCCCCTCCAGGAAACGATCCAGCAGCACCGGGTGCCGCCCGCTGACCTCGAAGGCCTCGGCCAGCGCCGCCTGGAAGTCGACCTCGTCGTAGCAGATCTTCATCGCCCGGCCGCCCAGCACGTAAGAGGGTCGCACCAGCAGCGGGAAGCCGATCCGAGTGGCCGCGGCGACCGCCTCGTCCCGGGTGAGGACCATGGCGCCCTCGGGCTGACGGATGTCGAGCGAGGAGAGCAGCCGGTTGAAGCGCTCGCGATCCTCGCAGAGGTCGATCGCGTCCGCGCTGGTGCCCAGGATCGGGCCGATGCGGTGGCTGAGCTTGAGCGGCGTCTGGCCGCCGAACTGCAGGATGACCCCCATCGGCTTCTCGCGGGCGATGATGGCCTGCACATGCTCGGCGGTGACCGGCTCGAAGTACAGCTTGTCGCTGGTGTCGTAGTCGGTGCTGACCGTCTCCGGGTTGGAGTTGATCATGACCGATTCAAAGCCGAGTTCGTCCGCGGCGTAGGCGGCGTGGCAGCAGCAGTAGTCAAACTCGATGCCCTGCCCGATGCGGTTCGGGCCGCCGCCGAG
>DDSR01000331.1 GCA_002343455.1 Deltaproteobacteria bacterium UBA2385
CGCTTGCGGGGGGAGGTGCCGAGCGGAGCGAGGCGGAGGGGGGTCGTCCTGCCCCCAGCCCCCGCTGTTTCTGGATAGTCGGCCTCATGCCCGACTCCCCCGCCCGACGCGCCCGCCCGCCGCAGATCCTGGTCCTGGAGATGGGCCCGGCCAATCCCCAGGTCCACGAGCAGATCGGCGGCTACTCCGACTGGTTCCGGCGGCAGCTGGAGCCCCGGGGCGCGCAGATCACGCCCGTCGCGGTCCACGACAGCGAGGTCCTGCCCTACGGCGGCCGCTACGACGGCATCATCCTCAGCGGCAGCGCCTGCGGGGTGCGCGACCAGCTGCCCTGGATGAACATCACCGGCCGCTGGGCGGTGGCGATGGCGGCCCACACGCCGGTGCTGGGCGTCTGCTTCGGCCACCAGCTCATCGGCGAGGCCCTGGGCGGCCGGGTCGAGCCCCATCCCGATGGCCCCGAGTGGGGGACCTTCGACCTTGCCCTGACGGAGGAGGGGCGCAAGGACCCGCTCTTCGAGGGCCTGCCCGAGGTGCTCCAGGTCCAGCAGCTCCATCGCGACCTCGTCATCCGTGAGCCCGACCCTCACCGCTTCACCCGCCTCGCCGGCAACGCGCACACGCCTCTCCAGGCCTACGCCGTGGGCCCCTGGCTGCGGGCGGTGCAGTTCCACCCCGAGCTGTCCGACGCCGACCTCGACGTCATCCTGAAGGCCCGCGACTGGGCGCCGACCGCGCCGCTGCGCCCCTCGGACCATGGCTCGCGGATCCTGGCCAACTGGCTGCGCTCCTACGTGCTACGCGCCGGCTGACGCGGCTTCGGGGTCGGCGGGATGCGGCCACATCGGCCGGCTCCAGCCGCCCTTGCCGTCGGGCTTGCCCAGCCAGCGCTCGGGGTCCTCCAGCACCCGCACGAAGCTGCGGATGCCGTCCCGGGCGGTCAGGCCGTCGTCGATGCGCTCGTCGTAGCTGAAGCGGATCGGCAGGACCCGGCCGACGACGACCTTGCCGTCCTCGACCACCGGACGCTCCTCGACCTTGCCCACCATCAGGAAGAGCGGGCAGCTGCCGTACTCGTAGAGGTGGTGGAAGCCTGCGCCCATGTCCAGGCTGCCCAGGTTGGCCAGGAAGACGCTGGTGTACATGCCGTCGCCCTTGATGAAGAAGGCGGGCAGCAGGTTGAAGTGGTCCAGGCCGCGCAGCAGCCGCGCCGCCAGGGCCAGGAGAGGCCGCGGCAGGGCGTTGAAGAGGTCGAACTCCTTGTCGGCGGCGGTCTTGCGGCCGGAGCGCTCGTCCTGGATGTTGCCGTTCATGCGCCCGCAGAGCGAGTCGAAGGCCTCGCCGTCTTGCATCAGCAGCTTGACGACCGAGAGCTTGGCCTCCTTGTCGAGCTTCTTGCGCTTCATCGAGAAGGTGATCCAGCGCCCGTTCCGGGCGTAGAGGCGCTGCCCGACGACGAACTGGTTCATGCGAGGGTTCTCGGCCACGCCGACGTTGATGGCGGCGACGAAGGCGTGGCTGACGCTGGCCTGCAGCTCGGACGGCAGGCTGGCCAGCCAGGCTTCGAGCTTCTCGGACCGCAGCATGTGCTCGAAGTAGACGATGGACTCGTTGCGGCCGGGCATGATGAAGAACATCAGGCGCCGGTAGGGGGGCACCTTGACCATCCGGCCGTCCGGGCGGCCGGTCTTCAGGCCGGCCAGCAGCCAGAGGAGGGCGAGGGCGAACAACACGAGCAGGAGGAGCTGGGAGAGGTTCATGCCCCCGCTCGTAATCGGCTGCGAGAGCAGGGGCCGTCGCGCGCCGGGCCGGATAGGACCCGCCCACCCTGGAGGACCGATGCACGCCGACGAGCGTTCCGCCCGTGCCGCAGCCGATGTCGCTCGAATCAACGCCTTCTTTCCGATCATGCCGGTGCTGGGAAACCGCTGGGCCGCCAGCCGCCCCTTCGAGGGTCGGACCATCGTGCTCTCGGCGCACCTGACGACGCTCACCGCGACCCTGCTGCGAGAGCTCTCCCTGGGCGGCGGGACCTGGATCGTCGTCGGCGCCAGCGAGGCGACCACCGACCAGGGCGTCGTCAACCTGCTCCGCGACTACGGAATGGACGTCTACGCCCCCGGCGGACGCGAGGATCACCTCGCCCGCGCTCTCGATCACGAGCCCGACCTGCTGGCCGACGTCGGCGGCCTGCTGATCGCCAACGCGATCGAGCGCCGCCCCGACCTGGCCAAGAAGATCAAGGCCGCGGTCGAGGTGACCCGCTCGGGCGTGACCCGGCTGCAAGGCATGAAGCTGCCCTTCGGCGTGATCAACATCAACGACAGCCAGCTCAAGTACGGGGTCGAGAACCGCCATGGCGTGGGCGAGGGCCTCTGGCACTCGGTCCAGACCCTGACCGGCATGCACCTCTCCGGTCGCCGGGTGGGCGTCATCGGCTACGGCCCGGTCGGCCGCGGGGTGGCCGCCTACGCGCGCGCCGCCGGCGCCGCGGTCGAGGTCGTCGAGACCAACCCGATCCGCCGCCTCTATGCCCACTACGACGGCTACCCGGTGCCCCGGCCCGAGGACATGCTCAAGCGGGTCGGCATCGTGGTGACGGCCAGCGGGCGCATCGGCGTGCTCAAGGTCAGCGACCTGGCCGGCGCCCGCGAGGGCATCGTCCTGGTCAACGTCGGCCATGGCAACGACGAGATCGACGTGCAAGGCATCCTCTCGGCCTCGTCCGGGGTGGATCATGTCGCCGAGAAGGTCGTGCGCTACAAGCTCGAAGGCGGGCCGACCGTAGTCCTGCTGGCGGGCGGGCACCCGCTGAACATCGTGATGAACAGCGGCTCGCCCGAGCCGGTGCTGCTGCACTTCGCCCTGCTGGGCCTGACGCTGGAGTGGCTGACCGGCAACCCGGTGGCCCCCGGCATGATCGACGTGCTGCCCGCTATCGAGGAGGAGGCCGCCAACCTGGCCTTGCAGGCCCTCGGCATGGGCCATGGCTGAGGCCGCGCCGGCCTGGGCTCGCGGAATGGTCGCGGCCCTCGCCCGCAAGGACCATCGCTACGTCCTGAGCAACGCCGAGCCGGCGCTCCAGGCCGCCTCCGACCAGCCCGGCTTGCTCGCACGGGTCCACACCTGGCTGGCCCAGGCGCACCACGGGCTCGGCCAGGACGAGGAGGCCCGGGAGCAGATCCGCCTGGCCGTGCGGGCCGTGAAGGAGGCGGGCGACCCCGAGGGCCTCGCCCAGATCCGCGGGCTGCGGCGCACCATCCTCGCCGCGGCGCAGGCCGCCGAGGAGTCCCCTCCCCCCCCTCCCGAGGCCGAAGATCCCGAGCTCTCCCCTGCCCTCGCCGCCCTGCGCGCCGGCCAACACGAGCTCGCCCTCGACCGGGCCCGGCAGGCCCGCGAGGCCGCTCGCATGCGCGCCGATCCCCGCACCGAGGTGCTGGCCCTGCTGCTGATGGCCCGCGTTCCCGGGCACACCGAGGCCAGCGTGCTCGCCGCCCGCGAGGTGGCCGACTCGGTCGGTGACATGAACCTCGTCACCGCCGTCACCCGCGCCGCCCGCGAGCTCGGCATGGAGCTGAGCGTGCGGGTGTTCTGATCCTCCCGCTGCGCATCCTTTCTGATTATTGCGCGGCCCCCTCCCTCCAGGCGAGCCCCATGGCCGTCAACCGCGCCCAGCTCCTCGACGAGAAGTACCTCCAGGCCCTGGCCGAGCTCCCGGCGGCCGAGCCGCGGGTCGATCTGGACGCGCCGGTCCGGCCGGGCAGCCCGATCCGCGGGCGGCAGGCCCTGGCCGTCTTCCAGAGCATGGTGGAGAGCCGCCACCTGGACCTCGCCGCGCGCGAGCTGAAGGCCCGCAACGAGGGCTACTACACGATCGGCAGCAGCGGTCACGAGGCCAACGCCGCCGTGGCCTGGGCGCTGCGGCCGACCGATCCGGCCTACCTGCACTACCGCAGCGGGGGCTTCTTCGTGCAGCGCGCCCGCCAGGTCCCCGGCCAGACCCCCCTGCTCGACGTGCTGCTGGGCATCGTCGCCGCGGTCGATGAGCCCATCGCCGGCGGCCGGCACAAGGTCTTCGGCAGCAAGGCGCTGAACATCCCCCCCCAGACCTCGACCATCGCCAGCCACCTGCCCAAGGCGGTCGGCGCGGCCTTCGCCATCCCCCGGGCCAAGCGCCTCGGCCTGCCCCTGCCCGTGCCGCCGGACACCATCGTGACCTGCTCCTTCGGCGACGCCAGCAGCAACCACGCCTCGGCCAGCACCGCATTCAACGCCGCCGCCATCGCCCACCACCAGAACCTGCCCTGCCCGATCCTCTTCGTGTGTGAGGACAACGGCATCGGCATCAGCACCCGCACCCCCGGGGGCTGGGTCCAGGCCCGCATCCAGGCCATGGCCGGCCTGCACTACATCGGCGCCGACGGGCTCGACCTGGTCGAGGCGATGGAGGCCGCCGCGCAGGCGGTCGAGCACTGCCGCAGCCACCGCAGCCCCGTCTTCCTGCACCTGCGGCTGGTGCGGCTGCTGGGCCACGCTGGCAGCGACGTCGAGCAGCTCTACCGCTCGCTCCCGGAGATCGAGGCGGCCGAGGCGCTGGACCCGGTCCTCGCCAGCGCGAGGCAGCTCATCGAGCTGGGCTGGCTCAGCCCCCAGGACGCCATCGACCTCTACCAGGACGCCCGCGAGCGCTGCCTCGCCCTCTGCGACGAGGTCCTCACCCGCCGCCGCCTGGAGAGCGCGGCCGAGGTGATGGCCCCCCTCTCGCCCTGGCGGCCCGAGCTCGTCGCCGCGCAGGCCACCCGCGACGCCCCCCAGGACCGGCGCGAGGCCTTCTTCGGCCGCCTGCCCGAAGAGGACCGCCCCCGCCATATGGCCATGCTGATCAACCGGGCCCTGGGCGACGCCTTGCTCGCCTGGCCCAACGCGCTCATCTTCGGCGAGGACGTGGCCCGCAAGGGCGGCGTCTACCACGTCACGGCCGAGCTCTCCGAGAAGGCCGGCCTGGGGAGGGTCTTCAACACCCCGCTGGACGAGACGGGCATCCTGGGCCTGGCGCAGGGCGCGGGCTCCATGGGCCTGCTCCCCATCCCCGAGATCCAGTACCTCGCCTACCTGCACAACGCCGTCGACCAGCTCCGGGGCGAAGCCGGCAGCTTGCAGTTCTTCAGCCAGGGCCAGTTCAAGAACCCGATGGTCGTGCGCATCGCAGGGCTGGCCTACCAGAAGGGCTTTGGCGGCCACTTCCACAACGACAACGGGATCGCCGCCATCCGCGAGGTCCCCGGCCTGGTGCTGGCCTGCCCCAGCAACGGCCGCGACGCCGTCGGCATGCTGCGCACCCTGCTGGGCGCGGCTGCGGCCGAAGGCACCGTCAGCGTCTTCCTCGAGCCGATCGCCCTCTACATGACCCGCGATCTGTACGAGGACAAAGACGGCCGCTGGGCCTTCCGCTACCCCGCCCCCGGCTTCGCCCTGCCCCTGGGCGAGGTGCAGGCCTGGACCCCCTGGGAGGAGCAGGCCGCCTGGGAGGGCGAGGAGCCTCCGCTCCCGCTGGAGGGAGGCGATCTCACGGTGCTCAGCTTCGCCAACGGCCTCTGGATGAGCCTGCGCGTCGCCCGCAAGCTGGCCGCTGAGGGCATCCGCTGCCGCGTCGTGGACCTGCGCTGGCTCAAGCCCCTGCCCGAGGCCGCGCTGTTGGAGGAGGTCGCCCGGACCGGCCGCTGCCTGGTGGTGGACGAGTGCCGCGAGCACAGCGGCATCGCCGACGAGCTCGTCAGCCTGGTCGCCCGGACCCTGCCCGGCACCCCCGTCGCCCGCATCCAGGCCGCCGACACCTACATCCCGCTCGGAGGCGCGGCCAACCTGGTGCTGCTGCAGGAAGCCGACATCGAAGCCGCCATCCGCGCCTTGTGGGGAGCCTGAACCATGTCCGCGCTACGAGTCCTCGTCCTCTGTCCCGGCCGCGGCAGCTACCTGAAGGAGGACCTCGGCAGCCTCGCCGGAGTGGTCTCCCCCGCCGTGGATCGCTTTGAACAGCTGCGCCGACAGGCCGGTCGGCCCTCCTTGCGCGAGATCGACGGCGCGGGGCGCTTCGACCCGAACCTGCACCTGCGGGGCGAGCACGCCAGCTCGCTGACCGCGGCGATCAGCCTCGCGGACCTCGAACAGATCTCCCCCGACAAGGCCCAGGTCGTCGGCGTCTGTGGCAACTCCATGGGCTGGTACACGGCCCTCGGCTACGCCGGTGCGCTGCCGATGGAGGACTGCGCCCGGCTGATCGAGACCATGGGCGCCTGGCAGGCCTCCGACCAGCACGGCGTCGTCGGCGGGCAGATCGTCTACCCCCTGGTGGGCGAGGACTGGCGGATGGACCCGGCCGCACGTGCCCGGGTCGAGCAGGCCGTCGCGGAGATCCCCGATCTGTACTGGTCGATCCGCCTGGGCGGGCAGGCCGTGCTGGGTGGCAGCGAGCAGGCCCTGGCCACGGCGGCGCAGCGCCTGCCCCCGATCGTCCAGGGCAGCCTCAGCTTCCCCCTGCGGCTGCCCTTCCACTCGGCCTTCCACACCCCCCTGCTGGCCGCGACCGCCGAGCGCGCCGAGGCCGAGCTCTCCGACCTCGACTGGGGTGCCCCCCGCCTGCCCCTTGTCGACGGCGCCGGGCAGCTCTGGCGGCCCCGCTGGGCCGATCCGGCGGCGCTGGCGGCCTGGACACTCGGCCCCCAGGTGGTCGAGCCCTTCGACTTCAGCCTGATGTTGAAGGTCGCCCTGGGCGAGCTGGCCCCCGACGCCGTGGTGTTGCCCGGCCCCAACAGCAAGCTCGGCGGGGCCGTCGCCCAGGCCATGATCTCCCTGGGCTGGCAGGGCCTGCGCCACAAGGACGACTTCGTCGACCGCCAGCGGGGCCCGCGCCCCCTCCTCCTGGCCATGCGCTGGCCCGACCAGCGCCGCCGCCTCCTCGCGGAAGCCTGATGCGCCCGCCTCTGCCTCCACAGGTGCTCGACCTCGCCCTGGCCCTGAAAGAGCAGCCCCGCGCCGGCTGGCTCCGCGTCGGCCTCGCCCAGCCCGAGAGCGTCGCCGCCCACTCCTGGGGGCTGGCCTGGCTGGCCCTGGTGCTGGCGCCCCCGCACCTCGACCGGGCTCGCCTGCTGGCCCTGTGCGCCCTGCACGATCTGCCCGAAGCGGTCGTCGGCGACATCACCCCCCACGACGGGATCTCCCGCCAGGACAAGGCCGACCGCGAGCGCAGCGCCGCCGCTACGATGCTGGCCACGCGGCCCGATCTGTGGGGGCTGTGGGAGGACTACGAGAAGGACCGCAGCGAGGAGGCCCACTTCGTCCACCAGCTCGACAAGCTCGACATGGCGCTGCAAGCGCTGCGCTATGCCCGGCTGCACGGGACCGAGGTGGCAGAGTTCCTGACCAGCGCGCGGGCGGGGATTGACGATCCGGGGCTGCTGGCCGTGCTCGACGCGGCGGAGGCGGCCTAGCCCGGCGGCCAGCTCATCGCGCGCCCGCCCAGGATGTGAAGGTGCAGGTGCGGCACGCTCTGTCCACCCAGGGCGCCGACGTTTGTGACAATGCGGTAGCCCTGTTCCTCGAGGCCCAGGTCACGCGCCACCTTTGCCGCTACCAGCATCAGGTGACCGAGCATCAGCTCGTCTTCGGGCACCGCCGCGGCGACGCTGACGATGGCCGACTTGGGGATGACCAGCACATGGACCGGGGCGACGGGGTTGATGTCGCGGAAGGCCATGACACGCCCGTCTTCGTAGACGATGTCGGCCCCGATCTCGCCGTCGATGATCTTCTGGAAGATGCTCATGAGCTTTCCCGGTTGGCAGGAGAGCTCAGTAGCGCGCCGTGATCGGCAGGACCAGGATCCCCTCCTTGTACTTGGGGCCGGCCACGATGACGGTGGCGTTGCGGTTGACCGACATGGTGGTGTCCAGCAGCTGCTTGTCGCCCGCCCCGCTGACCTGGACCCGGACCCGCGCGCGGGCCTCGTCGCGTCCCAGCAGGCTGACCGTGACCTTGCGGCCGCCCTCGATCGTGTAGGTGGACTTGCCGCCCAGGGCGATCTGGCTCTTCTGCGTGTCCAGCAGCTCGTAGCCGGTGAAGCGCAGGTGGCTGAGGTAGCGGGTCAGCGAGGAGAGCCGACTGTCCACCTTCTTGTGGGCCGAGGTGGCGTAGACCACCCGCAGCTCGAGGTCGACCTTGGCCTTGACGGCGGCCTGGGCGAGCTCGACGGTGGGCTGGGCTCGGCTGGCGACCGGACGCGCCTGGGCCTGGGCCGTGCCCGAGGCGAAAGGCGCCAGGGCGAGCAAGCTGAAGAGGGCGCCGATGCGGAGCAGGTGGGTGGTCTTGGTCATAGCGGGATCCCTCCGACGTCGTCGGACAGCTCGTCGATGAAGATGATGGTGGGGGCGCCTTCGTCCATCTGCATGACCTGGACGAAGACCTGGTCGCCGCTGACCAGCTCTTCGATCGCGACCGTGTTCACGGCGGCGATCTGGAAGTCGAGGGGGTCGGACTGCCCCTGGCCCACGACCACGGCCAGCACAGCCGCCGCCGCCATGGCCAGCACGGCCGCCGGGCGCCAGCGGAGAGGGGTGGTGTTGGCCGCAGGTTGAAGCGCAGGGGACGCGGCGGGAGCCGCTGCGGGGGCAGGCGCCGGGAAGGCGATGATCTCGGCGCCCTGCGCTTCGTCCTCGTCCTCGTCCTCGTCCTGGCTGGCAGGGAGCCCCAGGGACGCGAAGATGTCCGCGCTGAGGTCGACCGGCGGCGCCGAGAGCGCCTCGTTCAGCAGATCGGAGAGGGGGTCGGCCTCGAGCTGGAGGGCGGCGAGGATCTCGGCCGCCATCTCGGGGCTCTCGCCGGCCGCCAGCAGCTCGGCCAGGGCCTGGGAGAGCTGCTGGTCCTGTTCAGCCTGCTGAGGAGCGACCTGGGCCATCACATCGGGGGCCAGGTCGGGGAGGAAGGAGGGCCGCAGCAGCTCAGCGATGGCCTGGGCGAGCGGCAGGTGCGCGTCCAGCGAGCCGCCCAGGGCGAGGAGCTCGGCCCGCTCGTCCGGAGTGGCGAGGCCATCGGCGACGGCCAGCTCGAGCACGGCACGCCGGTCGAGGGAGTCGTCGAGGGTTTCGGGGTCCAGGCGGCTCATGTTCGGCCTCCGCTGCTTGCTTCGATCCCAAAGACGCAGGTGGCCGGGAGGCATTCGACCCCGGCGAGAAGAAAAGAAGAACCGCCGGGCGACATTCAGTCCCTCTGATCGCGCAGCGCCGTCTGCAGCTTCTTGCGCGCGTAGAAGAGGCGGCTCATCACGGTGCCCTCGGGGATGTCCAACACCTCGGCGATCTCCTTGTAGGAGAGGCCGTCGATCTCGCGCAGGACGACGATCTGCCGCTGCTCTTCGGGCAGATCGTCCAAGGCCACCGAGATGCGCTCCAGCAGGCGCTTGCGCTCCAGGTTTCGGCCCGGGTCCTCGCGCTGGTGACCGATCGAGAGCACGCCCCCGCTCTCGCGGGTGGCGACCCCGTCCTCGAAGAGCTCGGCGGCGCGCACCTTCTGTCGGCGCAGGAAGTCGATCGAGACGTTCATCGCGATGCGGCAGAGCCAGGTGTAGAAGCTGCTGCGGAGCTGGAAGCGGGCGAGGTTCTGGTAGGCCTTGACGAAGGCGTCCTGGGCGAGATCCCGGGCGTCCTCGGGGTTGCGCACCATGCTGAAACAGACCGCGTAGATCCGGCCCTGGTAGCGCTCGACCAGGCCCTTGTAGGCCGTCGGGTCCCCGTCCAGGACCGCGAGGACCAGCTCGTGGTCGGGGTCCTGCCCCGGGGCGGTCACCCGTCCGACATGCCGTCCAGACGTCTCATCCGAGGCCATTCACCCTCCTAAGCCGCGGAGGCATAACCCCGACCGGCCGCGCTGCGGTCCCCTCAGTGCGCATCCATCCAGGTGGCGCCCTCGCCCACGTCGACCACCAGGGGGACGATCAGCTCGTAGACGCCCGACATCTCCTCCCGCAGGGCGACCCGCACGGCCTCGACCTGAGCGGCTGGACACTCCACCAGCAGCTCGTCGTGGACCTGCAGCAGCAGCCGCGCCTGGGGCAGCTCGGCGCCCAGGCGGCGGTGGACCTTGACCATGGCCAGCTTGATCAGGTCGGCGGCGCTGCCCTGGATGGGGCTGTTGATGGCGATCCGTTCGGCCCCACCGCGCTCGTTGAAGTTCTTGGAGTCCAGGCCTCGTACGATGCGCCGCCGCCCGAAGAGCGTGGTCGCGTAGCCCTTGCTGGTGGCCTCCTGCACCGCCTGCTCCATGACCCGGCGGACCTGCGGGTAGCGGGCGAAGTACTCGTCGATGTAACGAGCGGCCTCGGCCCGCCCGATGTCCAGCTCGCGGGCGAGGCGGAAGGCGCTCATGCCGTAGACGATGCCGAAGTTGATCGCCTTGGCCGCGCGGCGCTGCTCGTTGCTGACCAGGCCCATCGCCACCCCGAAGATCTCGGCGGCGGTGCGGCGGTGGATGTCCTGGCCCTCCAGGAAGGCCTCGACCAGCGGCCCCTCGGCGCAGTAGTGGGCCAGCACCCGCAGCTCGATCTGGGAGTAGTCGGCGCTGACCAGCCGCATGCCGGGGGCGGCCACGAAGCAGCGCCGGATGCGCCGGCCCTCTTCGGTGCGGATGGGGATGTTCTGGAGGTTGGGGTCGTTGCTGGACAGCCGCCCGGTCGCGGCGACCGCCTGGTGGAAGCTGGTGTGGATGCGGCCGTCCTCGGCCACCGCCTTGGGCAGGGCGTCGACGTAGGTGCCCTTGAGCTTGGCCAGCTCGCGGTACTGGAGGACCAGGCCCGGCAGGGGGTCGATCATGCCGGTGGCGGGCGAGGGCGTGCGGGCGAGGCTCTCCAGGGTCTCGGAGTCGGTGCTGAAGGCGGTCTTCTTGCCGGTCTTCTTGGTGGGGGCGTGGCCCCGCTCCTCGAAGAGGATCTGCCCCAGCTGCTGGGTGGAGTTGACGTTCCAGGCCTTGCCCGCCTCGCTGTGCAGCCGCTCGACCAGCTCGGCGATGCGGCCCTCCAGCTCGATGCCGAGCTCGGTGAGGGCCTGGTGATCGACCGCGATGCCGGCCCGCTCCATCGAGGAGAGCACCGGGACCAGCGGCAGGTCGATCTCGCGGTAGACCTTCCAGGGGCCCTCCTCGCCCAGGGCCTTCAGCTGCTCGGTGAGGAGCTGGTCGAGCAGCCAGGCGACGTGGGCGTCCTCTGCCGCGTAGGCGGTGGCCCGGTCCAGCGGCACCCGCTCGAAGCGGTCCCCGTGAGGGCCCGCCACCTCGGAGAAGGAGAGCATGGTGTGGCCGAGGTGCCGCCGGGCGAGGTCGTCCAGGTTGTGCTTGTGGTCCACGTCGAGGACGTAGTCGGCGAGCATGGTGTCGCCGTCGATGCCGGCCAGGGCGTGCCCGCGGGCGGCGAGCACAGAGAGGTCGTACTTGAGGTTCTGCCCGGTCTTCTTCAGCGTCGGGTCCGCCAGCAGCGGCAGCAGGGCCTGCAGCGCGCCCGGGCAGTTCAGGTTGGGGTCCTCGTCCCCTTCGGGGCCGCGGTGGGCGATCGGCACGTAGACCGCGTGCTCGGGCGACCAGCAGAAGCTCATCCCGACCAGCTCGGCCTTGGCGGTGTCCAGCGAGGTGGTCTCGCAGTCGTAGGCGAAGCGGCCCGCGGCGCGCAGGCTCTGCACCAGGGAGGCCAGGTCCGCGGGCTGCTGGATGCAGCGGTAGAGGCTGCGGTCGATGGCGGAGGGAGGGGCCTCGGGCGCCGCCGCCGGATCACCGACTTCACCGCCGTCACCGGACTCCTGCACCCCCAGCTCGCGGCCCAGGCTGCGGAAGTTGTAGCGGGCCATGCGCGCCCCGAGGGCGACGCGGTCGAAGGGCCGGACCGCCAGGGCCGAGAGCTCGGCGCAGGTGCCGATCTCCTCGTCGGTGAAGTCCACCTTGATCGTCACCAGCCGCCGCGCGAGGTCGACGACCTCCTGGCTGTCGGCGATATTCTGCCCGGTCTTGCCGCCGATGGCCGCGGCGTTGTCGATCACGGCCTGGGCCGTGCCGAAGCGCTTCAGGTAGTCGGCCGCCTTCTTGGGGCCGACCCCGGCGATGCCCGGCACGTTGTCGCTGGCGTCGCCCATCAGGGAGAGGAAGTCGATGACCTGGTCGGGCCGGACTCCCCACTTCTGCTCGATGCCCTCGGGCCCGAGCAGCTCGTCTTTGCCGAGGTCCAGCACGCAGACATGCTCGTTGACGAGCTGGCCGAAGTCCTTGTCGCTGCTGACGATGACGACCTGGGTCTCGGGGCCGGCGTGGCGTACGCAGAGCGTCCCGATGATGTCGTCGGCCTCGTAGCCGTCGCGCACATAGGCGCAGACCCCGAGCTCCTCGCACAGGCCGGGGAACTCCCCCCACTGAGCCCGCAGATCCTCGGGCATGTCCGGCCGCTGGCCCTTGTAGGCCGGGTAGATCTCGTTGCGGAAGGAGAGGCCCTTGTCGAAGACCACGGCCACGTGGGAGGGCTGGTGGTCCTTCAGCAGCTTCAGCAGGATGCGCGTGAAGCCGAAGAGGGCGCGCGTGGGCAGCCCGTCGGGGGCGCGCATATCGGATTGGATGGCGAAGAAGGCCCGGAATGCGGTGTTGCTTCCGTCGACCAGGAAGAGTCGGTTCATGTTGCTTCCAGTTTGAGGCGCCCCCCTATCCGACGAGACCCTCCCATCGGATTAGGACCCCGACCTTTCCCGGAGCCGTGATGAGCGACCCCTTCGACCTCTGCAACCCGACCCCTGAACACCTGATGCTGCGCGAGCTGGTGGCGGACTTCACCGCGCGCGAGGTCGAGCCTCAGGCCGAGGCGCAGGACCGCAAGCAGGAGCTGAACCTGCCCCTCTTCCGCACGCTGGGCGAGCTGGGGCTGCTGGGGATCACCGTGCCCGAGGAGTGGGGCGGGGCCGGCATGGACGCGACCGCCGCGGTGATCGTGCACCACGAGCTCTCGAAGAGCGACCCGGGCTTCTGCCTGGCCTACCTGGCGCACGCCATGCTCTTCGTGAACAACTTCTTCCACTGCTCGACCGACGAGCAGCGCCGTCGCTACCTGGAGCCCGTGCTCAGCGGCGAGCAGGTCGGCTGCATGGGGATGACCGAGCCGGGCCATGGCACCGATGTGCTGGGCATGACCACCACGGCCCGGCGGGCGGGGGACCGGTACATCCTCAACGGCACCAAGACCTACATCACCAACGGGCCCGAGGCCCAGCTCGCCCTGGTCTACGCCAAGCTCGACGGGCGGGTCACGGCCTTCGTGGTCGACCGGAGCTGCCCGGGCTTCAGCAGCAGCCAGCCCATCCACAAGATGGGGATGCGGGCCAGCACCATGAGCGAGCTGATCTTCGAGGAGTGCGAGGTCCCGGTCGCCAACCTGCTGGGCGAGGAGGGCAGCGGGATGGTGCACATGATGCGCAACCTGGAGCTCGAGCGCCTGACGCTGGCGGCGATGAGCCTGGGCATCGCCGATCGATGCCTGGAGATCATGGTCCGGCACGCCAAGGAGCGCGTGGCCTTTGGCCAGCCCATCAACCGCTTCGGTCAGATCCAGCGCTACATCGGCGACAGCTACGCCATGACCGAGGCCACCCGGGCGCTGGTCTACAAGGTCGCGCTGGCGGTGGGCCCCGAGCAGAACAACCGCCTGGGCAGCGACGCGGCCAAGCTCTTCGCGGCCCCGGTCGGCAAGCAGGTGGCCGATCACTGCATGCAGGTCATGGGCGGCGCCGGCTACTGCACCGAGTTCCCGGTCGAGCGGCTGCTGCGCGACGCAAAGCTGCTGGAGATCGGCGGTGGCACGCTGGAGAGCCACCAGAAGAACATCACAAAGGACCTCACTCGTCACTTCGCATGAAGCCTGGGACTTGACCATCCAAGTTCCATGGAATACCATCGCGACGCGTTGCCGGTGAAGGACTCTCCGGCAGGCAAACCAAGCCCTGAGGAGACGACAATGAACCGCAACCTGACCGTTCTCGGCCTGATCATGCTCACCGGCTGCAGCCTCTCCGAAGAGAAGTTCGCCGCCCAGTCCGCCGAGAAGGCCTGTAGCCTCTACGAAGAGTGCGGCTACATCGAGTACTTCGGCGGCACCTACGACGCCTGCGTGACCCAGATGGAGGCCGCCACCCTGGCCTACGTCAACTCGGCCGACTGCGAGTACGACGGCTCCGCCGCCAAGTCCTGCCTCAGCGAGTGGGACGACGTCACCTGCGAAGGCACCACCGAGACCGGTGAGACCGACAGCGCCTGCGACGACATCTGCGGCAGCTCCGCGGATGGCGGCACCACCCCCGCCGAGTGATCGCCTGACCCCTCGGGGTTCGGCGGGCCCGCGTCTCAGGACGCGGGCCCGTTTTTCCTTGGCTGAAGGACCTCCGCAGCGGCCTGAGCCAGCTCGCTCCAGCCCGGTCGAGCCGCCTGCCCGACGATTCGCAAGCCACAGGCCTCTGCTTCAGATGCGGTCGTCTGGCCGATGACCACGACCGGCAGGTGGCCACCTCCCGAGCGCGCCCAGGTCCGGGCCGCCGAGGGGCTCGCCAGCAGGACCAGCTCGACCTCGGGCAGCTCGTCCAGGACCTGCTCTTCCTGGTCGTACACCGCCCAGGGCAAGACCTCGCCCCGCTCGATGGCCTGCCGCATCGCCGGCGCGGGGGCGCGGGCCCCCACGAAGACCCAGGGGACCGGCGCGCCCTCCAGCGCGCTCAAGATCGCGCTCGCCCCGGCCTCGCCCACATGCCACGGCCGCAGCCCTCGGAGCCGCGCGGCCTGGGCGGTCGCCTCGCCGACACAGGCGACGGGCGCAGCGCCGACCCAGCTCTGCAGCGCGGGGGCGAGGCGCGCCGCCCGGGCCGAGCTCAAGATCACCGCCCCGGGGAGGGCGCAGGGCGGCGGGTCGTGCAGCACGATCGTCCGGCTGAGCGGGCGATGGACCGGGACCATCCCGCGCGAGCGCAGCAGCTCGTCCAGCGGGCTGGCCTCCTCTGCGGTGATCAACACCCGCGCTTCCGGCTTCGACACGGCAGCCTCCCAGTTGACATCTGCCCTCGCCAGCGAGTATCCCCTCTCTCCAACATCGCGCGAAGGAAAGCCCATGCGGACCCTCCTCCTCCCCCTCGCCCTCTCCCTGATCTCGGCCTGCGGCTACAGCCAAGGCAAGTATGCCGAGGACATGATCGACATCACCTGCGAGCGGCTCGCCGAGTGCGACATGCTCGACTTCTTCGGCGGGACCGAGGAGTCCTGCCAGAGCTACCAGAGCAGCGTCTACGAGGGCGCCGAGGGCGACGAGGACACCTGCCCGAACTACGACCCCAAGGCCGCGCGGGACTGCGCGGACGGCTGGGAGGAGCTGACCTGCACCGAGCTCCAGGGTGGACAGCTCCCGGCGGCCTGCGACGAGGTCTGCACGGCCGGCTCAGGCTCGTAGATGCCCGCCCTGCTCGTGCTCCTGCTCGCCTGCGGGCTGAGCGAGGATCGGTTCGCCGAAGAGATGAGCGTGGCCGTCTGCGACCTCTACGAGGAGTGCGGCTACACCGAGACCTTCGGCTTCGAGTCCGTCGATCAGTGCCAGGAGGTCGTCTTCAGCAGCTATGACCCCGCAGCCGGGACCTGCGCCGACCACCAGCCGGGGCCCTCGGCGGACTGCCTGGACGGCGTCGCCGCGATGAGCTGCCAGGACCTCTACGACGCGGCCTGGCCGGCGGAGTGCAGCGCGCGCTGCGGCTGAGCTCAGGCGCGCAGCTGCCGCGCCAGCTCCTGGCCGAGGGCGACCGGGTCGGCGCCTTGCAGGCGCACCCGCCGCACCCCCGCGCCCTGGGGTCCGGCAGCCTCGCCGTGGAGGCTGCCGCCGACGAGCCGGACGTGACACGCCACGGGCACATCGCAGCCGCCACCGTAGGCCGCCAGGAAGGCCCGCTCGGCCAGCGCCGCGGACCGCGAGTCGGGGTGATCGACCGAGGCCAGCAGGCCCAGGACCCGCGTGTCGTCGCGGCGGCACTGCAGCCCCAGGATGCCCTGCCCGACCGCGGGCAGCACCTGGTCGACCTCCAGCGGGACGATGTCCGGCCGCTGGATGCCCAGCCGCCCCAGGCCGGCCATTGCCAGCACGACCGCGTCGTAGTCGCCCCGATCCCGCTTGGCGAGGCGGGTGTCGACGTTGCCGCGGATGTCCCGCAGCTCGAGGTCGGGGCGCAGCGCCTGGAGCTGGGTGCGCCGACGCAGCGAGCCCGTGCCGACCACCGCGCCCTGCCGCAGCTGGTCCAGGGGGGCCCCGACCAGGGCGTCCCGTGGATCGGCCCGCAGCGGGAAGGCGCCCAGGCAGAGCCCTTCGGCGTCCTCGGTCGGCAGGTCCTTGAGCGAGTGCACCGCGAAGTCGATGCTGCCGTCACGGAGGGCCTCCTCCAGCTCGGCCGTGAAGAGCCCCTTGCCGCCAATGGCGGCCAGCGGCCGATCCTGGACCTGGTCGCCCCGGGTCCGGATCACCCGCAGCTCGACACGCACCCCGGTCAGCTCGGAGATGGTCTGGCCGACCTGTCCGCTCTGCGCAAGGGCCAGCTGGCTGCCGCGGGTTCCCAGGACAAGCACATCAACGTCGCTCATGGTCTACCTCCAGTTCGTTCGCCCAGGCGCCGAGCAGCAGCTCCAGGCCGGCGCCGTCGCCGGACTCGCCCAGCTCCCGCGCCTTGCGGATGGGCTCGTGCAGGACCTTCTTCATCATGGCGCGGCTCATCGCCTCGATGACCTCGCGATCCTCGGGCGAGAGGCGGTCCAGCACCTGGTGCGCCCGCTGCAGCTCGGCCTGCCGGATCTGCTCGGCGCGTCGAGCCACCGCCCCGATGCCGGCGCGAACCTCGGCGCTGTGCATCCAGGAGATGCAGCGCTGCACCTCTTCGTCGACGATCCGCTCGGCGTCGGTGGTGGCCTCGACCCGGGCGCTGCGTCCCTGGTCGGCCACCTGGCGCAGATCGTCGATGTCGAAGCGGAACATGCCGTCGAGCTTGTCGGCCGCGGGGTCGATGTTGCGCGGGACCGACAGGTCGATCAAGACCAGCGAGCGGTAGCGCCGCCGCCGGGCGATCTGCGCCAGCTCGACGCCGTCGAGCAGGTAGCGCCCCGCCGCGGTGCTGGTCATGACGATGTCCACCCGCTCCAGGTACCGACCGATCTCGTCCAGGGGGATCGCCGAGGCCCCGAAGGTGTGGGCCAGCTCGGCGCCGCGGGCGAAGGTGCGGTTGGCCACGACCAGCTCGCCCAGGCCGTAGTCCACCAGGGCCCGGGCCACGACCTGGCCGTGCTCGCCGGCGCCGATCAGCAGGGCCGAGCGCCCCTCCATCTCGCCCAGCACCTGGCGGGCCAACTCCACCCCGGCCCGACCGATGCTGACGGCCTCCCTGGCGATGCGGGTCTCGGAGCGCACCCGCTTGGCGACCAGCAGGGCGCGGTCCAGGACGCCGTGCAGCACCGGACCCGCGGCGTGGTGCTCCTGGGCGATCCGGTAGGCCTCGCGGACCTGCCCGACGATCTGCGGCTCGCCGAGCACCATGCTGTCCAGGCTGCTGGTGACCCGGAAGAGGTGCCGGACCGCGTCGTGGTCCTGGTGCCGGTACAGGTGCGGCAGGGTCTTGCGCGCCAGCAGCCCCTGGCTCTCGGCCAGCCAGGAGGCGATCGCCTCGCTGTCGACGCCGGAGGCCGGGACCGTGTAGAGCTCGACCCGGTTGCAGGTGGAGAGCAGCACGCCTTCGCTGCCCAGGCCCTGCGACCGGAGCTGGGCGAGCAGCTCGGGGACCCGGCTCTCGGGGACGGCCAGCCGCTCGCGCAGGTCGAGCGGGGCGGTGTGATGGCTGAGGCCGACGGCCACGATCCCGTGTCCCATCAAGCCAGCCCGTGCCAGCCGGAGATGACCAGCCCCACGCCGATCATGAGGAACAGCACGACGAAGCCGCCCAGCCCGAAGACCGCCGCCACCCGGCCACGCCAGCCAGCCAGCCAGCGCACCACCAGCCCGGCCGCGTACCAGGTCCAGACGCCCAGGGAGAGCAGCGTGGTGAAGTCCCCCGGGCGGAGCCGCACCTCCTGGGTCGCCGCCCAGGCGAAGCCGACCACCATCCCCGCCGTCAGCGAGACGAAGCCGAAGGCCATGGTCCGCAGGATGAGCCGGTCGAGGGTGTCCAGGGAGGGCAGACGCCCGAGATCGGTGAGGCGCTTGCTCTTCAGGCGGCGCTGGACCACCAGGTAGAGGGCCGACATCGAGAAGGTCAGCGCCAGGCCCGCGAAGCCGGTCAGGACCAGGGCGATATGGGCCAGGAAGAAGGGCGACTGCTTGAGCGGCTCGCCCTCGGGCGCGGGCGCGACGATGGCCAGGCCCAGGAGCACGGTCGCGACCCCGAGCAGGATCCGGCGCAAGCCGCCCATCTGCGGGCGCCGTCCCCACCACTCGCGGGCCAGCACGACCACCAGCGCGGTGGCCCCCAGGCCCTCGGTCATGGAGCGCAGCGGCACATCCTCCAGGAAGAAGGCCAGGGTCAGGCCCTGGATGTGCAGCAGCACGCCGGCAGGCACCCACCACCGCGCCGCCAACATGCGCAGCCGCCCGTCGTCGCGGGCGATCATCGGCGCGAGGTAGCAGAGCAAAGCCACGATGAGCAGGGCGCGTTCCACGGACGCCGCCTATCCCGCCCGCGGCCGGACTGCGCCTGGGAGCGAGGCGCCCCCCGGCCGGCTCAGCGCTTCGGGGACCGGGTCGGCGGGGGCGGGGGTTTGTCGGCCTCCCGCACCTGGCGCTCCTGCTCGTCCCGCTTGCGGACCTCGTCCACGCCCTTTCGACGCAGCAGGCGCAGCCGGAGGCGACGGCGCGCCTCGATGTGATCGGGGAACTCCTTCACCGCGTCTTCGAAGGCCTTGTAGGCGGCCGCCTCCCGGTCGCTCTCCAGCAGGGCCTCTCCCAGCAGGTACAGCAGCTCGGCCCGGGCCCGACCGTCGGGGACCTGCATCTCCAGCAGCTCGGTCGCCAGGCCGAAGGCGTCGAGCTGACCGGTCAGCCGCCGCAGCCTGGCCCGCAAGAAGCGCAGCTTCCAGTCGTCCGGGTGCAGCTCGAAGCCCCGATTGGCCGCCTCGAGCGCCAGGGGGTACTTCTGGCCGCGAAAGGCGGCCTCGGCCTCGGCGAGGTGGATTCGAGCGCGCCGCTTGTCCGACTCGCTGGACCAGGTCCGCCCCTCTTCCCGGGCCAGGAGCCGCTGGCGAAGATCCTCGGCCTGCGCCGGCTGCTTGAGCTGGTCGTAGGCCTCGTTGACCAGGGAGAAGATGTCCCGCACCACCTTGAGCACCTCGTCGGGCTGTCGGGCGAAGCGGTCGGGGTGGTAGTTGGAGGAGAGCAGCCGGAAGCGCTCGGCGAGGCTGCGAGGCTCGAGATCGCTGGACCTGGTGATGCCGAACACGCCAGCGGCGTCCAGGTCGCGCAGCCGGGCCCGATCGTCGAGGAGCTTGGTCAGCTGCTCGCTGCGGCCCTCACGGCGCGAGCGAGGGGTCGCCCCGGCGCGGTCGGCGGGTGCAGGCGCGGGCGCAGGCTCGGGAGGCAACCTGAGGGTCACGAGGCCCAGCTGCAGCAGCAAGTCGACGGCCAGCCACCCTCCATCGTCGGCCCCCAGCAGCTCGCCCAGGCGCTGCCCCTTTGCGGCGGCCTTGCTGAGCCGGAGCGCCGCCGCCGGGAGCTGCGCCCCCTCGACGGCTTCCCCCCCTGCCACCAGGACGTCGTCGAGCAGCGGCTCCAGCACCTGGCGGACCTGGGCAGCGCTGCGGCACTGGCGCATCGCCATCGAGAGGATCCAGGGGACCTCGCGCGGCAAGGGGAAGGCGTCCCCGTCGGGCTGGACCTGGGGCTCGAAGAGGATCATCCCGCCCAGCCGACCGACGGCGGCGAGCAGCGCTCGGCCAACGGCCAGGGCCAGCCCGTCGAGGGCCTGATCGACTGGGACACCCTGGGCGATCGCCTTGCCGAGCAGGGTCGAGAAGCTGTCGCCGGCGTCGGCGACGAGGCCCAGGCCCTCGAGCGGACCGCTGAGACCGCGCCCCTGCACGATCTGGCCGTCCTGGATGAAGAGCTCCAGCTCGTCGGGGTCCAGGAAGAGCTCGATCCGCCCCGTGGCCCGGGCCTTCCAGATGGACCAGAGGACCCTCAGCGGCGGAAAGGCCTCGACCGGACCCTCGATCCGCTCCAGATCGAGCGTCGGACTGAGCCCCTCGTCCCGCTCGAGCCGCGCAAGCACCGTCCCCAGGGTCGCCAAGGAGAAGGGGGGCCGCAGCAGCGCGTCCGGCCACTCGTCGAAGACGAGCCCCAGGCCGGTGCGGATGCCCGCACCGGTCCAGACCAGCGCCGGTCGAGGCTCGGGCTGCTGCGCCCGCAGCTGGACGGCCCGCCGACCGGCCCGGCAGCCGGGGTCGTTGTCGACGATCCACAGGGCACAGCCCTGGGCCTGTGGCCCCGGGGGCAGGCTCGGCTGGACCAGCACGTCGAGCCCCAGCGCGCGCAGCACCGCGACGCTCTCGGCGACGAAGGCCTGGTTCTCGCTGATGAGGAGCGCGCGGCTCACGTTTCCTCCTGAAGCCGTGCTCCGGCTCGCCCGAAGGTTAATCGGAAACGGCGAGGGGGGCTGGGGGCTCGCCGGCCCACACCCCCCCGAGGGAAGCGATCCAGGTCTTGCCCCGCCCGGCCCCTGCGTCTAAGGAGGGCTGACGGCGCCCGAAGCCCTCTCCCTTCTCTCCGTCGTTCTGCCTCCCCTCCCCTCCCCTGGATGTCCCATGGCCAGCCCCAAGGTCCACAGCGTCTCCGACTCCTCCTTCGACGAGCAGATCATCTCCAGCGAGCTGCCCGTGCTGCTCGACTTCACCGCGACCTGGTGCGGCCCCTGCCAGCGCATCGCCCCCCTGATCGACGCCATCGCCGACAAGCTCGACGGCAAGGTCAAGGTCTGCAAGCTCGACATCGACGCCAACCCCAAGGCGCCCTCCAAGTACGGCATCCGCGGGGTGCCCACCCTGATGCTCTTCCAGGGCGGCAAGCAGGTGGCCACCCACGTCGGCGCCCTCAACGGCGCCCAGCTCGACGCCTTCGTCAAGCAGGTCACCGGCTGAGCCTTCAGTCCTCGCCCAGGCGCTGGACGATCTCGCTCAGCTCCAGGCGCCCGTTGGGCTGCTGACGCACCAGCAGGTCCTCGGGCAGCTCGGAGCCGTCGCCCGGGTGGCCCAGCGCCACCACGCAGAGCGCCTCATGGCTCTCGGCGCTCAACCCGGCCAGGGCCAAGGCCTGTTCGGCCGAGAAGCCTCCCATCGCGTGGGTGATCAGCCCCAGCGAGCGCGCCTGCAGCGCCATGCTCATCCAGGCCGCCCCGGTGTCGAAGGCCGCCCAGCGGTTGGGCGTCCCGTTGCGCCGGGTCAGGCGCCTGGCGAAGACCAGGATCAACACCGGCGCGCGATCCGCCCAGCGGCGGTTGCCGGCGACGAGCACGGCGCGGGCTCGCTCGACGGTCTCGGGGCGGTCGGCCACCACCAGGTGCCAGGGCTGGTCGTTGTTGGACGAGGGGGCCCAGCGGGCGGCCTCGAGCACCGCCTCGAGGTCTCGGGGATCGACCGCGGCGGGCGAGAAGGAGACCGGAGACCAGCGCTCGATGAAGCGGGGGTCGAGGCGGGGGGAGACGGGGACTCGGGACATGGCTGCTACTCACGGATTCGGGGTTCGGGGTAATCGCGGTCGGGGTCGAGGGTCTCGCAGTACGGGCTGGACCAGAGGCCCTCGAAGCTCGCGTCCAGCGAGGTGGCGACGGCCTCGCCCTCGATCAACAGGCCGGCGTTGCGGCTCTTGTAGAAGTAGTCGCTGCCGATGTTGCTGGTTCCGACCCAGGAGCGGGCGCCATCGACCACCATGAACTTGGAGTGGATGACACGGGCGAAAGGGATGAAGCCCTGGCTCGCCTCTGGGATGGTAGCTACCCGAAGATCGACGCCGGGCAAGCGGGCCAGCTCGCGCAAGGCGCCGATGCGGGACCGGCGAAGGCCCCAGTGGGCGACGATGATCTCGACGCGAACGCCCCTCGCGGCGGCCTCGGCCAGGGCGTCCTGGAATTCGAACCACTCCTCGCCGCCGTACTCGCGGGTCTCGTAGGACATCACCTGCAGGCGCACGCTGGTCTGCGCCTTGGCGATCCAGTCCAGCAGGTAGGGCAGGTCCCAGAGGGCCGGCTCCGGCAGCAGCTCCTTGGGGCTGAAGACCGGGAGGACCGTGACCTTGCCCTGCGGGCTGCGCACCGTGGACGGCAAGGTCTGCGTGGTGGACACCGGCGGCGCCGCCTCCCCCCCGGCCCGGGCCCAGTCGGCCTCGAAGACCTGCCGGGTCGCGGCGGCGACGGACTCGTCCTGCACCCAGGCACCGAGCTCCTGGATGTGCTCCAGGCTGCGCCAGTCGAAGTTCTGGCTGCCGACCAGCACCTCGTCGTCGATCCGCATCAGCTTGGCGTGCAGGACGCCCCCGGTGACCTGCTTGAGGTCGAGCAGCCGGACCTCGATGCCCGGGACGGCCCCGAGCTGCTCCAGGAGCTGCGGGTAGGTCTTGGTGAAGCCCGCGTCGGCCAGGAAGCGGACCTTCACCCCGCGGGCCGCGGCCTGTTGCAGGGCCTGGACCACCGGGCCCAGGCGGCCGCCGGGCTCGTCGATGGCGTAGAAGTGCATCAGGTCGATGCCCTCCTCCGCCGCCTGGATGCGCTCCACCCAGACCTGGTGGGCCTCGGGCATGTCCGGCCGGTCCAGGCTGGTCTGCACGGGGAAGGTCTCGAAGAGCAGCAGGCGACCGGGGCTGGCGCAGGCGAGCAGGGCGGCGAGGACCAGGATCATGGGGCGGCTCCGGGAAGTGGCCAGTAGCTATCGTCTCCGACCGTGGTGCCGGGGCCGAGGGCGGCGGAGATGGCGGCGGCGGCCTGCTCGGCCTGGGGGGCGCGAGCCGTGTGCAGCACCACGAAGGCATAGCCGCTGGCGACCAGCGCCTCGACCTCCGCCTGGACCTGCCCGGGCTCGGTCAGGGGCGCCTGCTCTCGCACCCGGCGAGGCGGGAGCTGCTCGGGCGGCAGGGTCCACGGCAAGCCGCTGGCGGCCTGCCAGCCCGCGACCAGGGGCGAGCGGACGAGCAGCGCGTCGACCTCCTCGTAGCTCTCCGCCCGCGGGCGGCCGTGGCGCACCTGCCAGCGATCGTACAGGCGGGCCGGCTCGGAGGAGAACATCGGCCGGCCGTTGTCGAAGGGGATCTGGATGATCCCGCCGCGCTCGGGCCGGGCGGCAAGCTCCATCAGCACGGCGGGGGCCTCGACAGGATGCACCCGCCGCGGCCAGGCGGTGTGGGAGAGGAGGAGCGCGTCCCCCAGCAGCAGGCCTCCGAGGACCAGCCGCAGCCGCGGCGACGGGAGCGAGGCGAGGCCCAGCCCGGCGGCGAGGGCCAGGAAGGGGGCGGCGGCGCCGACGGCGCGGTGCCAGTGCGAGATGCCCTGCAGCGCGGGGACGGCCTGGGCGAGCCAGGCGGCAGGGCCCCAGGGGCCGAAGGGCCGGCCGGCCAGCGAGGGCCAGTGTCCCAGGGCCAGCAGCAGCAGGGGGGCGGCGACCGCCAGGGCCGGAGCCGCCAGCCGGGGGCGACGGGCGAGGCCCAGCAGGCAGAGCAGGGCGAGGACGGGTCCCAGGTAGACCGAGAGGCTGGGGTCGACGCTGCCCAGGCTGGGCTTGAGGAAGGCGAGCAGATCGGCGCCCTGGATGTACATCGTGTCCCAGTCCGCGCGAGGAGGCGGGGCCTGCGGCGAGGGCGGACGCACCCGGCCCGCCCAGTGAGCCGGGGCCTGCCGGGTGGCCAAGAGCTGCGGCAGCACCAGCAGCGCGGCGAGCGCACCCTGGGCGAGCAGCAGCGGCAGGCGCCGGAGGCCGCCGCGACTCAGCGCCCAGGCCAGCAGGCCCGCCTCGGCGACCAGCCCGAAGAGCGCGGCGTACCAGCCGGTCAGGGCCAGCGCCCCCAGGCAGAGGCCGGCGCCCAGGGCGTCCAGCGCGCGCCCCAGCCGAGCGAGGCGCAGCAGGAAGGCGGCGTGCAGGGCCAGCCAACCCAGCCCCCAGGCCTCGGTGATGCCCAGGTCGATGACGCCGCTGAGGAAGGGCGTGCAGCCCAGGGCCAGCATCGTCGGCGTGGCCGCGGCAGGGCCGCCGACCTCGGCCCCCAGGCGGTAGCCGCCCAGCAGGGCCAGGCCCACGCTGAAGGCCGCCAGCAGGTTCCAGCCGACCACCGGGTCGAGCCAGGCCCCCAGCAGGTAGACCGGCAGGTTGGCCGGGTCCATCAGCAGCAGGCTGCTCGGCTCGGGCAGGTTCGTCCACGGCCCCGGCCTGCCGGCCAGACCCTGCTGGGCCCGCCAGAACATCCAGAGGTGGTTGTCGGCCTCGCCCAGCTCGCTGCCCAGGGCGAGGCGCAGCGGGTTGCCCGCCGGCCAGAGGCTCAGCGCCAGGACCAGCAGCGCCAGCAGCCACGGCCGCGGTCGGTCGGCGGTGGTGGGGAGCGGCGTGGTCACAATAGGGGCGATGCTACCCGTGGCGTGACGTTACGTTGTGGCGGAGGTGTTCCGATGCCCCTTGCGCTCTGCCTGTTCATCCTTGGCCTCGCCTGGTCCCTGGCCGCGCGCGGTCGCCGCTTTCGGCGCGCCCCGCTGCTGGCGATCGCCACGCTCTCCCTGGTCGCCTCCGCCGACCAGGCGCCCCCAGCCCGCCAGCGCCCCGACCACCACACCGTCGGCGCCTCGGCCGGCGGCGGCCAGTACATGGAGACCTGCGGGGGACCCCGCCAGTACGGCTCCGCGGGCCTGCACTACGCCTGGACCGACACCCGCGGGCCGCACAGCTCGCTGGGGCTCTCGGTGGACGCGGCGGGCGGCGTCGACGAGGAGATGCCCTTCTTCATGATCCGTCCCGCCTTTCGCGGCGAGAGCCGCTGGCTGGGCGGCGGGCTGGGCCTGAGCGCGGGAATGCTGGCCAACAACGGAGAGTACTTCGACACCTTCCAGACCGGGCACTCCGCCCCCCTCGGCCTGCTCCCCACCGCTCACCTGCGCCTCGGCCCCAGCGACCTGTTCTTCGTCGAGGGCCGCTTCATGGACGCCCGCCCCTCTCCCCTGCCCAACCCCTTCGTCAGCCTGGGGCTGGGCTTCCCCATCCCGAGCCATGGCAACCCCTTCGAGCGGACCACCATCCGCGCCGGGGTGAGCACCTCCGGCTTCACCCTGGCGCCGACCATCGCCTTCGGCGAGGACTGGGCGATCGACCTGCACGGGGCCATCGGAGATGAGCACACCTACGGCTTCTCCGTGGGCCTGCGCAAGCACCTCGCGGCCCGCCCCTGAACCCCGCTTGCCCCGCCCGTGTGGACGTGTTCTGCTGAACTCGGCCCGACCGGGCCGCTCGGGAAGCCCCGCCGATGGAAAGCGCCAGCAGCAGCGTCCCCAGCGCTCGCCCCCGCGAGACGGTGCTGCTCATCGAGCCGGACGAGCTGGCGGCGGCCCGCGCCCGCCAGGCCCTGCGCGCCGACGGGCGGCAGATCCTGGTGGCGCACTCGGCTCGCGAGGCCCTCTCCCTGCTGCCCGAGCTGCTGCCGGACCTGGTCATCGCCAGCATGCAGCTCCCCGACCTGGGCGGACCGCGCCTGCTGGAGCTGCTGCGGGAGCGCTCGCCGGGCATCCCGGTCATCGTCACCTTACCCGCCCCGGACATGGAGATCGGCGTCCAGGCGGTCCGCCGGGGCGCCATCGACGTGATGGCCCAGCCCGTCTCGCGGGCCCGCCTGGTCGAGGCCGCCACCGCCGCGATGGCCGAGGCCCACGGCAGCCGGGAGCTGGCTCGCGCGCGCGAGCAGGTCCGCGACCGCCACGGCTTCTCGCATATGCTCACCCAGAGCCCGCGCATGCTGCGGGTCTTCGACCAGATCCGGGCCGTGGCCGGCACCGACGCCACCGTGCTGATCCGGGGAGAGACCGGCACAGGCAAGGAGCTGGTCAGCCGGGCCATCCACGAGCGCAGTCGGCGCCGCGAGCGGCCCTTCATCAGCGTCAACTGCGGGGCCTTCACCGAGTCGCTGCTGGAGAGCGAGCTCTTCGGCCACGAGAAGGGCAGCTTCACGGGCGCNNCTCTCTTCCTGGACGAGCTGGGCGAGACCAGCCTGAACGTCCAGGTCAACCTGCTGCGGGTGCTCGAAGAGATGCGCTTCCGGCGGGTCGGGGGCCAGGACCCGGTCCAGGTCGACGTGCGCATCATCGCCGCNNGCCGCTTCCGCGAGGACCTCTTCTACCGGCTCAATGTCTTCCCCATCCACCTGCCCCCCCTGCGCGAGCGGCCCGAGGACACCCCCCTGCTGCTGCGCCACTTCCTGGAGGACGCCGCCCAGGACTACGGCCTGAAGGCGCCCACCCTGGCGCCCGAGGCGATGCAGACCATCCTGGGCTACCGCTGGCCCGGCAATGTGCGCCAGCTCCGCTCCCTGTGCGAGCGCTGGGTCATCGTCGCCGCCGGGCGCGAGGTCACGCCCGAGATGCTCCCTTCGGACATGCGCAACCTCCTGGTCCAGGACGGGCCGGGCAGCCTGCCGGTCGACGACAACGTGCCGCTGAAGGTGGCGACCGACCGCGCCATCGAGCAGGTCGAGCGGACCTACCTGCAGCGCATGCTCCGGCGAAAAGGGGGCCAGCTCGGCCAGGCCGCCGAGGCCGCCGGGATCACCCGCCGCACGCTCTACACCAAGATGAAGCAGTACGGCCTCGACTCCGACGACTACCGCAATCGCTGAACCCTTGCAGCGACATGACCGGCGATGCGGCACAATGCGCGCCGCACTCCCTCTACGGTGATCCCCGATGCTCCTCGTCCTCCTCCTGGCCGCCTGCTATCGCCCGCCCGAAGCCAGCCCGCGCGAGCCGCTCACGGTCGGCGCCGGCAGCCCCATCGCCGGGGTCGCCGAGGGCGTCCTGGACCTGCCGGTCGGCGCCCCCCTGGGCGGCTACTCCTCGCGCTGCAACTACCTGGGCGGCGACTCCAAGGTCGACCAGCGCAAGACCCCCTACACCGTCGGCTTCGTGCCCAGCGTCGGCGTACACACCCCGGCGATGGCCCAGGTCCTATGGCTGGAGGCCGGCGACGGCGCCCTGGTCCTGGCCCGCTTCGACGCCATTTACAGCAGCGACGCGATCGTCGACGAGCTGGAGCTGCGCCTGTCGGCGGCGACCGGCTGGGATCTGCGCGGCCGCGTCGTCGTCGCCACCAGCCACACCCACCACGGCGTCGCCAACTTCACCCCGCAGGAGGCCTTCTTCCTGGGCGGCGACCGGCACGATCAGGAGATCTTCGAGCGCCTCGTCGGCGACCTGGAGCGCCTCGCCTTGACGGCCTGGGAGCAGCGCGTGCCCGCCGCCATCGGCCTCTCCCTGGCCAAGGACTGGGATCCCAGCGACCTCGTCTACCGGGACCGACGCAACGAGAACAACGAGCTGGCCTTCTTCGAGGACATCCCGGCCGGCAGCTACAAGGACCCCAACCTGTGGCTGCTGCGGGTGGACAGCGCCGAGGGCGAGCCCCTGGGCCTCTTCTACACCTTCGGCATGCACGGCACGCTGCTGGACGGGGACAACCCGCTGATCTCCACCGACTCCTCGGGCGGGGTGCAGCGCGGGGTGGAGGAGATGTTCGACCGCCCGGTGGTCGTCGGCCACCTGCAGGGCGGAGGAGGCGACGCCTCGCCCGCCGGCACGGACGAGGGCATGGCCCGCACCGAGACGCTCGGCGAGTACGCGGCGGCCTCGATCTACGAGCTGTGGGAGGCCACCCCCACCTCGACCCAGCCGATCCGCGTCGACAGCATCAGCCGCGGGATCTCGATGGACCACGCCTCCATCGGGGTCGACCGGCCCTATGGGCGGCTGGTCTACAGCCCGCTGGAGGAGATCGAGGGCTACACCCCCGACGACGTCGTCTACGACGATCAGGGCCGGATCATCAGCCCGATCGACGAGTTCAACGCCCCCTACGGCGGCGTCTTCTGCGGCTACGACGACCCGCTGCTGTCCTCGGGCACCATCGGATCGCAGGTCTTCCCCTACGACGGCTGCATGGACATCGGCCTGATCAGCGGCCTGATCTTCGGGCTGTTCGGGCTGGACGTCGAGACGATCGAGCTGCCCCTGGCCCATATGCTGCGCGCCCAGGTCACCGGCACCATCTTCGACGGCATCGCCATGCGCACCGCCGATGGCCAGGAGATCACCGACCGCGCCCTGGTCGGCTTCCTGCCCGGCGAGACGACCAGCATGTACGCCGAGCAGTTCCGCCGCCGGGCGCTGGACGAGCTGGGCATCGAGCACGCCCTGCCGGTCGGCTACGCCCAGGACCACGAGGGCTACCTGCTGATCCCCGAGGACTGGCTGCTGGGCGGCTACGAGCCCAACATCACCTTCTGGGGCCCGCTGGGCGCCGAGCACATCATGGAGGGGCTGCTGACCCTGGTCGACGAGCAGCTCCAGGACGAGCTGCACGAGCCGGTCGATCCGCTGGGGATGTTCCCCACGACCACCTACGGCGAGTGGGCGCTGGGCACCGTTCCTCCCGATCTGACCCCCGAGGCCGGGACCTGGGCCAGCCAGCTCCCCGAGGGTCTCTACACCCCCCTCCGCGATCGGGGCCTGGAGCCTACGCTGGACCAGCCGAGCCAGGTCCGACGGGTCCAGGACGCCGTGCAGCTGGTCTGGAACGGCGGGGATCCGATGGTGGACTCGCCGAGCATCCAGCTGCAACGCGACGAGCGCGGGAGCTGGGTCGACGTGCTCACCCGCAGCGGCCGCCCGGTCGGCAGCGATCGCACCGATGTGCTGCTGGCCTGGCACCCCGACCCGCTCTACCCGGTCGACGCCGAGCAGACCCACACCTGGTGGGCCTCCTGGCAGGCGGTGGACTGGGGAGGCGACCGCGCCGCGCTGCCCGCCGGGACCTACCGCCTGCGCATCCAGGGCGAGCGCTACGTCGGTGGCTCGACCACCTGGCCCTGGGCGAGCGAGGCCTACGAGCTCTCCACCGAGCCCTTCGAGGTGCTGCCCGCCGAGCTCAGCCTGAGCATGGAGGGGGACCTGCTGCGGGCCAGCCTGCCGGCGCCGGCCTGGGGCTGGCGGCTGGTCGATCTGCAGGGCAGCAGCCGCGGCGACAACCCGCTGGTCGGGGCCAGCCTGTGGTGGGAGCTGGACGACGGCAGCCTGGTGGACTCCGGGCTCAGCGCGACGGTCGAGGCCGGTGCCAGCGTCTTCGACCTCAGCGGGGTGGCGCCCCATGAGGACGCCGTGGGAATCGTCGTCATGGACGCCGCCGAGAACCGCGGAGCGATGGCGCTGTGAGCCCACCGGCGGGGCCTTCCGGGCACAAGTTCATCGCCATCGCCGGCAACATGGGGGCCGGCAAGACCAGCATGGTGGAGTTCCTGCACCGGACCTACGGCTTCCACCCCGTCTACGAACCGTTCATGGACAACCCCTACCTGGACGACTTCTACACGGACATGAAGGCCTATGGCTTCCACAGCCAGCTCTACTTCCTGACCCACAAGTTCCGGCTGCACATGCAGCTCCAGGCCCGCACCCAGACCGTCATCCAGGACCGCTCGATCTACGAGGACGCCGAGATCTTCTGCACCAACCTGTACCGCTCCAAGAAGCTCTCCGAGCGCGACTACCGCACCTACATGGAGCTGTACCGGGCGATGCACCAGGCGCTGTCCCCGCCGGACCTGATGATCTACCTGCGCTGCTCGGTGCGCGGCATCCGCCGCCGGATCCGCCAACGCGGCCGCCCCAGCGAGCAGGAGATCCCCGCCGCCTACCTGCGCCAGCTCAACGGCCTCTACGAGGACTGGATCGGCCGCTACGACCTCTCCCCGGTGCTGGTCTGGGAGAGCGACTCGCAGGACTACCTGACCGACCTGGTCGACCGCATCGAGTTCCAGCGCAGCATCGAGCGTTTCCTCTAGCGCACCCAGACCCGACCGCGCCCGCCGTCGACGGTGATGGTCTGGCCGTCCTGGAGCCGGTGGGTCGCGTCGCGGACGTTGGTCACGGCGGGCAGCCGGTACTCGCGGGCCACCACCGCGCCGTGGGAGAGCATCCCCCCCGACTCCAGCACCAGGCCGCGGGCGTTGAGGAAGAGGGGGGTCCAGGCCGGGTCGGTCGCCCGGGCGACCAGGATGTCACCGGGCCGCAGGCGGTGGGCGTCGGCGAGGGTGTGGACGATGCGGGCCGGACCGGTCGCCACCCCGGCCCCGACCCCGAGCCCGCTGAGGTGATGGCCGCGCTCCTCGTGCTGCAGGGCCTCCTCCTCGCCGATCAGGAAGAGCGGCGGCTCGTCCCCGCGCGCCCGACGGGCCAGCTCCTCCTCCCACTCCCCTCGCCTGCGCTCGATCAGCTCGCTGGCCTTGGCCCGCGGCAGCTCGCCGTCCAGCAGGGAGCGCACCTCGCCCTGCTCCAGGAAGCGCAGGTGGAGGCCCTGCTCCTCCTCCAGCCAGAGCCAGGAGCGCTTCCACTGCCAGGCGATGCGGTCGAAACACTCGCGCTGGCTCTCGCGCAGGGCCAGGTAGCGTCGGGCCAGGGAGACCAGCGCGCGCACCCCGGGGCCCAGCCCCCCCAAGGCGGCCTGGACGCGGTCGGGGTGGACGCGGGAGCCCTCCGCCGGATCGGGGCCCTGCGCCGCGGAGCGCGCCAGCTCGAGGGCCGCCGCGGGCTCTTCACTCCAGCGCGGGCTGAACAGCTCCCAGGATCCGTCGGCGCGGTGGCCGTGGCGCCGCAGGAACTCATCCAGGGAGAGGCAATCCCGACCGAGCAGCCAGAGGTCGCGGTTGAGCTGCACGGTGACGGAGCTCTCGGGCGGGCTGAGCAAGAGGCTCGACAGGTCGTCTCCCCCCGCCGCGCGCTCCGCCTCGAGCGCGGCCTGGGCCGCCTCGTACCAGATGTTGGCGAAGAGCAGGCTGCAGACGTGGATCTTGACGTACTCGCGGGCCAGGGCGGCGCAGGCCTGGGTGTGGGCCAGCGCCTCGGAGCGGCTGCGGATGGGGCCCGCCATCGCCGCGACGCGCGCCTCCATCCCGGGCAGCCACTGGGCCCAGGCCCGGTCGTTGGTGAAGAGGTTCCAGCGAAAGCGCTGCCAGCGGCGCTCGCGGGCCGTCTCGGCGAGGATCGAGGCGTAGACGCGCAGATCGGGGGCCTGGTCCCGGCGGCGCAGCCAGGAGCGCTCCTCTTCGGGGGGGAGCAGCTCGATCAGGAAGTGGGGAGGGGCGAAGCCGGGGGCCTTGAAGGCGAGGTGCCGGAAGACCGTGACGTTGATGTAGGGGGCGAAGCGCAGCAGCCGGGTCGGGGGATCGCCGCCCAGGTAGCGCCGGGTGGTCTCGGGGTAGGCGATGAAGTGCTCGAGCAGCTCGCGCATCAAGGACCAGCCCAGGGGGGTGGCCGGGCGGGTCCAGCGCTCGCCGACGAAGCGCCGGCTCCAGACCGTCGGGCCGGCGCGGCGCACATCGGCCCCCGCCGTCACCGGGCGGGCCTGGGTGATCCAGAGCTTGCCGGCGGGGTCCAGCGCCCACTCGATATCGACGGGGTTGCCCTGGCGGGCCTCGACCCGCAGCCCCAGCCGGCAGAGCGCCAGCAGCTCGGCCGGAGCCAGCACCGGGCGGGCCCGCTGCTCGGCCGGCAGAGGTCGCTCGATCAGCTCGCCGCGCGGCTGGCGGCGGTCGACCACCAGCTCGACGGCCTGGTCGCCGGGCACCCGCTCGATCGGCACCAGCCGGATGCGGGCCAGGACCCGCTGCACCGGGCGAGGGCTGCGGCGGGGGCGCTGGACGCGGTGCAGCTCGGGCACGATGCGGCCGGAGACGACGGCCTCGCCCTGGCCCCAGGCCGCCTCGACCGTCATCTCCCGCCAGCTCCCGGTGGCCGGGTTGACGGTGAAGAGCACGCCCGCGCAGCGGGGCTCGATCAGGACCTGCACCAGCAAGGCCATTGCCACCGAGCGGTGGGCGCGCTGGCCATGGGCGTCGCGGTAGGCCAGGGCGTGGGCGGACCAGGCGCTGGCCCAGCAGCGCAGGACGGCCCGCTCCAGCTCGGGGCCGCGCTTGATGCCCAGCAGGGTCATGTACTGCCCGGCGTGGCTGGCCTCGGCCCCGTCCTCGCCCACCGCCGAGCTGCGGACCGCCAGCAGCAGCTCGGGCTGGGCGCCCAGGGCGGCGGCGCTGCGGTCGAGCGAGCGGGCCAGCCCGCGGCTCAGCGGCTGCTCCAGCAGCCTCTCCCCGATGTCCTCACCCCGGGACGCCGCTCCCCACAGCCCGCAGCGCCGCAGGTGGGTGGAGAGGACCGCGGTCGGGACGACGAAGGCCGGGGGGACCTGCAGGCCCATCGCCAGCAGCCCCGCGAGCGAGGCCGCCTTGCCTCCAGCCAGGCGAAGGGCACGCTCGGGCTCCAGGCGGGCGAGCTCGTTGAGGGTCGGAAACACGGTCCAGGCACTCCGGGGTGGATGGGATAATCCGCCAGCCCCCCCCGAGGTCCTCATGAGCGCTCCTGATTCCTCCGCCCTCGACGGCGTCTTCTCCCCTCCCCTTCCCCGCAACGAGCCCGTCCTTGGCTACGCCCCTGGCTCGGCCGAGCGGGCCGCCCTGCAGGCCGAGCTGGATCGCCAGTCCGCCGAGGTGGTGGAGATCCCCTGCGTGGTGGGCGGCAAGCGCTACTTCACCGGGCAGACCGTCGACGTGACGATGCCCTGCGACCACGGCCACGTCATCGGCAAGCTGCACCTCGCCACGCCCGAGCTGGTGCAGAAGAGCATCGACGGGCTCTGCGCCGCGCAGGCCTCCTGGGCCGCCCTGCCCTGGCAGGAGCGCGCCACCGTCCTGCTGCGGGCCGCCGACCTGCTGGCCGGCCCCTGGCGGCAGCGGATGAACGCCTCGACGATGCTCGGGCAGTCCAAGACCAGCCACCAGGCCGAGATCGACGCCTCCTGCGAGCTGATCGACTTCTGGCGCTTCAACGTCGGCTACGCCCGGCAGATCCTGGCCGATCAGCCGCTGTCCTCGGACGGGGTCTGGAATCGGCTGGATCATCGGCCGCTGGAAGGATTCGTCTTCGCGATCACCCCCTTCAACTTCACGAGCATCGCCCTGAACCTGCCGACAGCCCCGGCGCTGATGGGCAACGTCGCCTTGTGGAAGCCGGCGACTACACAGGTCCACTCCGCCTGGCTCGGCTACCAGATCCTGGAAGAGGCGGGCCTGCCGCCGGGCGTGATCGACTTCATCCCCGGCCACGGCGCCGATGTCGGCGACCTCGTCCTGGGCGACCCCCGGCTGGCCGGCCTGCACTTCACCGGCAGCACGCGCACCTTCCACCACCTGTGGCGCGGCGTGGCGGCCAACCTCGACCGCTACCGCAGCTACCCGCGCATCGTCGGCGAGACCGGCGGCAAGGACTTCCTGATCGCCCACGCCTCGGCCGAGGTCGACTCGCTGGCCACCGCGATCGTCCGCGGCGCCTTCGAGTACCAGGGGCAGAAGTGCTCGGCGCTCAGCCGGGTCTACCTGCCCGACAGCCTCTGGCCGCAGGTCCAGGAGCGGGTCCTGGGCATGATGGCCGAGCTGAAGCAGGGCGATGTGCGCGACTGGTCGAGCTTCGTCGGCGCCGTCATCGACCGCCGCGCCTTCGAGTCCCACCAGGGCTACCTCCGCTGCGCCCACGAGTCGGCCAGGGTCCTGGCCGGCGGAGAAGCGGACGGCTCGGTCGGCTGGTTCGTCCAGCCCACCCTGGTCCAGGTCGATGACCCCCAGCATCGCCTGATGCAGGAAGAGATCTTTGGACCGATCCTGACCGCCTGGGTCTACCCCGAGGCCCGCTGGGACGAGGCGCTCGCCATGGTCGACTCGACCGGCCCCTACGCCCTGACCGGCGCGGTCTTCGCCCGCGATCGACACGCCATCCACCAGGCCAGCGGCGCACTTCGCCAGGCCGCGGGCAACTTCTACGTCAACGACAAGCCCACCGGCGCCGTCGTCGGCCAGCAGCCCTTCGGCGGCGCGCGCAAGAGCGGCACCAACGACAAGGCCGGCAGCGCGCTGAACCTGCTGCGCTGGGTCTCGCCGCGCACCATCAAGGAGACCCTGGTCCCGCCGCGCGATTGGCGGTACCCGTACCTGAAAACTTGACAGCGGCGCACAGTCGAGTAATGTCCTGTTCAGGTTGAGCGGTGGCATTCGACCCCACTCATCCTGAGTCGAGCACGCGGTCGGCTCGGCTGAGTGGATCCCCCACTTCGCCTCCATCCGCGAGGTCACGGTCATGATGGCGCCCGCCTCGTGGCCCGTGGTCGGTCCGATGTCCTCGAACCTCCGATTGCCGGGGGTCGACTCTTCCATGCAATCTGGTGGCTTTCCGCAGGTGCTTCTCACCTGCGTGCGGGGGCCCATGCGATGACCGATGCACATCCGGCCTGAAAACCCCCTCATCGTACAGGGGGACGGCAAGGTCCTGGTTGAGACCAACCACCCTCGCTACGAAGCCGCGCGTGACTTCTTGGGGCGCTTTGCCGAGCTCGAAGCCTCCCCCGAGATGCTCCACACCTACCGGATCAGCCCTCTCTCGCTGTGGAACGCCGCCTGCGCCGGCATGACCATCGACGAGATCGTGACGGGCCTGCGGGACATGTCCAAGTTCGACGTGCCCGAACAGGTGCTGGAGACGACCCGCAGCACCATCGAGCGCTACGGCCTCGTCCGGCTGGTGCCGCACCCCGACGAGGGCAACCGCCTCATCCGACTGGAGTTCTCGACCGGCTACATCGCCAAGGTGGTCGCCCAGAGCGCCCCGCTCCGCGAGCTGATGGTCGAGGACGGCCGGCGCTTCTGGGCCATCCAGAAGGGGCACCGCGGCCTCTTCAAGCAGCGCGCGCTGCAGGCCGGCTGGCCGATCGAGGACCTCGCCGGCTTTCTGCCCGGCGAGCCCCTCGAGATCACCCTGCGGGACCGGCTCAAGGACAGCGATCGCCCCTTCGTGGTGCGCGACTACCAGAAGCAGGCCGCCGAGCGCTGGTGGCAGGCCGGCGGGCCCTCGGGGGGACATGGCGTGGTGGTGCTGGCCTGCGGGGCGGGCAAGACCATCGTCGGCATCTCCACGATGGAGCTGGTCCAGACCCGGACCCTGATCCTGGCCACCAACCAGGCGGCGGTCGCCCAGTGGATCCGCGAGATCCTGGACAAGACCAACCTGCGCCCGGACCAGGTCGGCGCCTACACGGGCGAGACCAAGGAGATCAAGCCGGTCACGGTCGCGACCTACCAGATCCTGACCTGGCGGCGCTCCAAGGACCAGGACTTCGAGCACCTGCACCTCTTCGAGGACGAAGACTGGGGCTTGCTGATCTACGACGAGGTCCACCTCCTGCCCGCCCCGGTCTTCGGCGCCACGGCGGCCCTGCAAGGGCGGCGGCGGCTGGGCCTGACCGCGACCCTGGTGCGCGAGGACGGCCGCGAGGGCGATGTGTTCAGCCTGGTCGGCCCCAAGCGATACGATCTGCCCTGGCAGACGCTGGAGCAGAAGGGCTTCATCGCGACGACCTCCTGCTGGGAGGTGCGTGTCCCCTTCCGCGAGGTCGAGGCCGCCCGCTACGAGCGCGCAGAAGAGGGCGAGAAGTACCGCATCGCCAGCGCCAACCCCGCCAAGATGGGCGTGATCGATGATCTGCTGCGCAAGCACAAGGACGACAACGTCCTGATCATCGGGACCTATGTCGACCAGCTCGAAGAGATCGCCCGACGTTTCCGGGCCCCCTTGATCACCGGCAAGACCCCTCACGACCGGCGCGAGGTGCTCTTCCAGGACTTCCGCACCGGGCGAAACAAGCTGCTGGTCGTCAGCAAGGTGGCGAACTTCTCCATCGATCTGCCCGACGCCAACGTGGCAATCCAGGTCTCGGGCACCTTCGGCAGTCGCCAGGAAGAAGCCCAGCGGTTGGGTCGCATCCTTCGGCCCAAGCTCAAGCCGGCCATCTTCTACACGGTCGTGACCAGCGACACCAAAGAGCAGGCCTTCGCCATGAAGCGGCAGCTCTTCCTGACCGAGCAAGGCTACCGGTACAACATCGAGGAACGCCGCGCCGTGTAGGCGCGCCCCCCCGAGGCGGAGCTTGATCCGCCCCATTTCACGCCTGCACGCAGTGCGGAGGTCTACAATGTCGGATGAGAACGAGCGAGACGATGGCGGTCTGGATGGCAACAAGCGTCGTCGCAGGCGACGCCGCCGCAGCCGACGCGGCTCCGTGCTGAGCGACGCGCTCCCCATGGCGCCCGAGCCCAACACCCGCACCCGGGGTCGAGGCTGGCGCAACCGCGAGACCAGCGAGCCCGTCGTCACCCTCGCCTCTACCGGCAAGGCCCACCGCCGCCGCGAGCCCAGCCAGCCCTACCGCGGAGGGGTCCTCTCGGGCGCCTCGCGCCGTCGGCGCCTGACCCGGGTCGAGATCGAGGCGCTGACCGCCTACCTGGAGCGGCTCCCCGAGAGCCTGCTGGGCGCGCTCTACCGGGGGCTGGGAGGTCAGCCCAACCGGGTCACGGCCACCGACCGGATGGTTCAGCTCACCGTGCGCGCCCTGGTCCAGGGCAACCGCCTGGGCGGGCTGCTCAAGTCCATGCATCAGCGCGACCGGCAGGCTCTGGCCATCCTGGTCCAGGCCGGCGGCCTCGCCCAGGCCGAGGAGTTCCACCAGGAGCTGGTCCTCTCGCTGGGCGGCAACGACCGCGAGTGGCGCAAGGTGATGGGCATCCTGGGCGAACGCGGCCTGGTCGCCAGCAGCGAAGAGCGCGACGGCATCTTCTTCTACATCGTGCCCGCGCCGCTGATCGAGCAGATGATCGAGAACCTCCGGGAAGACCTGGACCTGCCCGGCTTCGAGCACGAGGGCGTCCGCGTCGAGAACGAGGCCGACTTCAGCCCGCCGCTGGACTTCACGATCACCACGCTGGCCACCTACATCGACCAGCACCCGCCGCGCCTGACGCAGCGGCAGGAGATCTTCAAGGTCCACAAAGACGAGATGGACAAGTTCTTCGCGCAGGTCTGGAGCCCGGACAGCGAGCTGTTCAGCTTCCACATCGAGTTCTTGATGATGCACGGGATGGTCGAGCTCAAGGGCGACCGCCTGGTCGTCAACCGCTCGGTGGTCGAGGAGTGGCTCCAGCTCGACCCCGAGGACCAGCGCGACCTGGTCTTCGCGGCCCTGGACAAGCGCTTCCCCATCTCCGAGTGGGTGCTCTGGGCGGTCCACGGCGTCGGGGGCCAGTGGGTGCCCGAGCGGCGGCTGCAGGCCTTCTACCGGCGCTGGCGCCGCGGCGACGACTGGCGGGAGCGCTTCCACAAGGGCCAGTGGGCTTCCCCCCGCGGCGGCGCCCGCGACGCCTACGGCTTCAGCACCCTGGTCAACTCCGGGATGATGGAGCTGGGCATCTGGGGCCAGGAGAAGTTCTACCGCCTCTCGCCCCGCGCACGGCGCATGCTGGCCCCCAGCGAGGACGAGGGCTTCCAGAAGTTCTACCTGACTCCCAGCTTCGAGATCATGGCGCCGGCGGGCATGGCGCCGATCCTGTTCTTCCGCATCGGCGAGTTCGCCGAGCTGACCGCCTGCGACCGGGCCAACACCTACAAGATCACCCAGGTGACAGTCGAACAGGCCCTGGAGCGCGGCTGGCGACGGGACGACATCCTGGAGTTCCTGCGTGACAACAGCCAGATCGGGCTGCCCGACAACGTCGAGCAGACCATGCGCAGCTGGATGGGACACCACGGCGACGTGGAGTTCCACGACGTCCTGCTGCTGACCGTCCACCGCAGCCAGATCCGCAGGCTGGAGACCCACCGCAAGCTCAAGCCCTTCTTGATCCACCGCTTCGTCCCCGGCATGTACGCCGTCGACCGCAGCCGGATCGAGGAGCTGAACCAGGCCCTGGCCGATGTCGGCTTCGCCCCCTCGAGGGCCACCCGTCGCTACCCCGACGACCCGACCTCGGTCGACTCGCGCCAGCGTCTGCTCGGCATGGTCGCGCAGGCCCGCGAGGACCGCGCCGACCTGCTGGAGTACGCCCAGTACGCCGACTCCCAGCCCGAAGCGCTGGAGGCGGTCCAGAGCCCGGACGGCCCCAAGAAGAAGGCCAAGAAGCGAGACGACCTCCCGACCCGCCGCGATGCGCGCGAGGTCCGAGACCTCAGCGAGCGGGCCATCAGCAGCGGCCAGACCCTGCAGATGCTCTACGTCGCCAAGGACCAGAGCCGCAAGCTGCTGACCGTCCAGGCCGAGCGCGTGGCGGTCAACGCCCGCGGCGAGCAGGTCCTGGTGGCCAAGGATCTCGCCTCCGGCGAGCGCCTGTCCTACCAGCTGCTACAGATTGAGCGTATGGACCTGGTCGAACGACGCTGACCCCTCTCCCCGGAGCACCGATGTCCTCCTCTCCCGCCGAAGGCACCCCCTCGACCGAGCGCCGCAGCTTCGAAGCTGCGCTCGAGCAGCTCGAGGACCATGTGCGCAAGCTCGACCGCGGCGACCTCCCTCTCGAACAGGCCCTCGCCCTCTTCGAAGGAGGGGTCGGCCTCGTGCGCGAGTGCCAGGAGCTGCTCGACGGCGCCGAGCGTCGGATCGTCGAGCTGACCGAGGCCGACGGTGGCGTGCAGGAGCGCACCTTCGCCGGTCGGACGGGCGAAGGTGGCTGAGAATATCTGCCCCGGGGTGAACCTCGGCGCAGCAGCGACCACAATGGGCTAGACGGCCCCGTTCCGCGGAGAGGGCAGCATGTTCGACAGCATCGGGCGCACACGCAGGACGAACCGTCAGCGACAGACGGGCTCGATGCTGATCTCCGTCTCGGTGTTCACGACGGCGCTGGGCGCGATGGCCCTGGTCGGCGGCCAGCGCGTGGAAGAGGTGATCGCCGACGAAGAGCCGGTCGAGGTCTTCGTCGAGCTCTCGGACGGGGCGCCCCCTCCCCCGCCGCCTCCGCCTCCTCCCCCCGCGTCGTCGGCCGAGGAGGAAGAAGAAGAGGAAGAAGANNAAGAGGAAGAAGAAGAGGAAGAGACCCCCGAGGAGATCGAAGAGCCCGACGAGATCAAGGAGCTCCAGGAGGAGATCCCCGAGCCCGTCGTGGACGCGGGGACCAAGGGGGGCATGGAAGGGGGCGTCGAAGGCGGCGTCGAAGGCGGTGTGGTCGGCGGCGTCATCGGCGGCGAGATCGGCGGCGTGCTGGGCGGACAGCTCGGCGGCACCGGCACCAACGTCCGGGCCGTGCACTGGAGCCAGGTCAAGCCCAAGAAGCGGGTCGAGCCGGTCATGCCCGAGGCGGCCAAGGCGCTGGGCCTGAAAGAAGAGACCTGCCCGGTCAAGGTGAAGATCGACGAGAAGGGCGTGCCCTACGAGCTCGACCTCGAGAAGTGCCCCAAGATCTTCCACGCCAACGTCCAGGACGCCCTTATGAAGTGGCGCTTCTACCCTCACCAGGAGGGCGGGAAGGCCATGCCCGCGACCTTCACGCTCGCCCTGAAGTTCGTCATCAAGTAGCCTGCGCGGCCCCCGGCCCGTGCATCACGAGGAACCATGGATCACAACATCGTCGAACTGCTGGCCGAGGCCAGCCTCCCCGTCAAGATCATCCTCGCGCTGCTGGCCGTGATGACGATCGGCTGCTTCTATGTCGCGATCGAGCGCACCTGGTCGCTGGGCAAGACCCGCAACCAGTCCCGGGACCTAGCCGACGCGCTGGGGGCCGCCATGACCAAGGGGGACGCCGCCGGCGCGCTGGCCGTGGTCAAGCAGGAGCAGTTCAAGGCCTCCTACCTGGCCCACCTGCTGGAGAAGGGGCTGGCCGAGTTCAGCCAGCGGCCCGACGCCCACGGCATCGAGTCGGCCGAGCGGGCCATGCGCAACGTCATCGTCAACGAGTCCGCCGCCATGCGCAAGGGCTCGGGCATCCTGGCGACGACCGGCTCGACCGCGCCCTTCGTCGGGCTGGTCGGCACCATCTTCGGCATCATCAACGCCTTCACCGGCATGGCCGAGGCCGGCTCGGGCGGCTTCGGCGCGGTGGCCGGCGGCATCGCCGAGGCCCTCTGGGCGACGGCCTTCGGCATCAGCGTGGCCATCGTCGGCGTCTGGCTGTTCAACTGGTTCAACGGCAAGATCGACGCCATCCTGGACGACATGGGCATCGCCATGCAGGAGTACCTGGACTGGTGCAACAAGCAGGTCCTGCCCCCTCGTGAGGAAGCCGCGAAGTAGTCGCGACCCTCTCCCCTCCTCTCGAGGTGCCCTGTGGGCATGAAGATTGAAGACAGCTCCCGCGGCAGCGGCTTGATGGCCGACATCAACGTCACCCCGCTGGTNNATCTTCATGGTCATCACGCCGATGCTCAGCTCGGGCATGTCCGTGGAGCTCCCGTCCGCGGGCTCTTCGACGACCGTCAACGACGCGGGCCAGCACCTGGTCCTCAGCGTGCGGGCCGACGCGGCCATCTTCGTGGACACCAAGCGCAGCAGCCTGGACAACCTGGTCGAAGATCTGAACGAAGAGTGGCGCCGCGAGCCCAACCGCTCCTTGCTGATCAAGGGCGACAAGAGCCTGCGCTGGAAGCATGTCCACGGCGTGATGGACAAGGTGCGCGAGAACGGGATGACGACCATGCTGTTGGCCGCCCAGAAAGAGTCCGGCGGAGACGAATAGCCATGGGAATGCAGGTCGGGAACAAGAAGGGCGGCGGCTTCAGCGACATCAACGTCACGCCCCTGATCGACGTGGTGCTAGTGGTGTTGATCATCTTCATGGTCATCACCCCGCAGACCATAGACGAGATGGCCGTCAACATGCCCAAGAAGACCGAGACGCTCAAGCAGAACGACGCCCCCGTCGACCAGCTGGTGCTCTCGGTCTGCGAGGACGGGGGCTTCGCGCTCAACGCCAACGTGATGCCGATGGACGCCCTGCGCGACCAGCTCCGCCGCCGGCTCGCCGCGACCACCGACAAGGTGGTCTTCGTCGACGCCCACCCCGAGGCCCCCTACGACAAGGTGGTCGAGCTGATGGACGCGGCCCGGGCGGTCGGCGCCCAGCGCGTCGGCGTCGCCAAGCTGAAGGACCCCGACAAGTTCAAGGGCTGCACCCCTCCTGCGGTCCCCCTGCCCTCCCCGGAGGGCTGAGTGGCGCTCTCCCTGACAGAGTGGTCCGAGCAGGGCCGGCGGCAGATCGAGTCCAGCCTGGGCGAGTGCCTGGGAGACGCCTGGCCCGAGGCCTTCGCCCGCGCCTGCGCCTATCCGCTGGCCACCGGCGGCAAGCGGCTGCGTCCGCTGCTGACCCTGGCGGGGGCCGAAGCCCTGGGGCGCGGCGTGGACCCGGCGGTGCTGGGCGCGGGAGTCGCCGTCGAGCTGGTCCACACCTACTCCCTGGTCCACGACGATCTGCCGGCGATGGACGATGACGACGAGCGCCGCGGCAAGCCGACGGTCCACATCGCCTTTGGCGAGGCCAGCGCCATCCTGGTCGGCGACGCCCTGCTGACCGAGGCCTTCCACCTGCTGGCGAAGCTGCCGACATCGGCCGAGATCCGCGTCGCCCTGGTCGCCGAGCTCGCGGAGGCCGCCGGCCACCGTGGAATGGTCGGCGGTCAGGCCGCCGATGTCGGCCTGGGCGGTCCGGTGCTCGACCTGGACGGCCTGAAGCGGGTCCACCGCGGCAAGACCGGGGCCCTGATCCGCGCCGCCGTGCGGATGGGGGGCATCACGGCCGGCGCGGACGCCGACCAGCTCGCGGCCCTGGGCGCCTACGGCGAGGCCATCGGGCTGGCCTTCCAGCTGGCCGACGACATCCTCGACGCCGACCAGGACGCCGATCAAGGCGACGGTCTGGACGGCCCTCCCAGCTATGTCCGCCTGATGGGCGTCGAGCGCACCCGCGAGCTCGCCCAGCAGCTCTCCCAGCAGGCCGAGGCCGCCGTCGCTGGCCTCCCCTCCCCCGCCGCGCTGATCGCCCTGGCCCGCTTCGCGGTGGCGCGCGACCACTGATGCAGGCGCCGCGGCAACGCCTGGACCTGCTCCTGGTCGAGCGAGGGCTGGCGAGCAGCCGACAGAAGGCCCAGGCCCTGATCCAGGCGGGCCAGGTGCTGGTGGACGACCGCCCGGTGGACAAGCCCGGGACGACCGTCCCCGCCGAGGCCGCCGTGCGCCTGCGCGGCGAGGCCAGCCGCTTCGTCAGCCGCGGGGGCGAGAAGCTGCTGGGCGCCCTGACGGGCTTCGGCGTCGATCCCAGCGGACTGGTCTGCGCCGACCTGGGGGCCAGCACCGGCGGCTTCACCGACTGCCTGCTGCAGCACGGCGCCAGCCGGGTCTACGCCATCGACGTCGGCTATGGCCAGCTCGCCTGGAGCCTGCGCCAGGACCCGCGGGTGGTCGTGCTGGAGCGCACCAACGCCCGCCACCTGGAGTCCCTGCCCGAGCCGGTGGACCTGGTCGTCGGCGACCTCTCCTTCATCGGGCTGGAGAAGGTGCTGCCGGCCATGCTGCGCATCGCGAAGCCTGGAGCTCAGGCCGTGCTGCTGGTCAAGCCGCAGTTTCAGGTGGGCCCCGAGGGGGTCGGCAAGGGCGGGGTCGTGCGAGAGGAGTCGACCCGGCGGCAGGCCGTCGACGCCGTCTCCGAGGCGGCCCGGGCCCTGCACTGCCAGGTCCTCGGCTGGATGGTCAGCCCGCTGCTCGGCGCCCGCAAGGGCAACGTCGAGTACCTGCTGCACCTCGCCTTCCCGCCGGCAAGCCCGGCCTCGCCATGATGCTGCTGCTCGGCCTGCTGGCCTGCGACCCGGCCCAGCAACCGGCACCCCTGCCGCCCCCGATGCAGGCCGAGCCCACGGTCATCGGCCGCATGGTCAAGGCCGGGCCGGTCGAGGGGTACCTCGCCCGGCCCATCGCCCCGGCGAGCGGGAGAGAGGGCCTGCTGCTGCGGGTCGCCACCGTCGACGGGACCTCCCGCGAGGAGGCCAGGCGCCGTGCCGAGGCCGGTGTCGTCGTCCTGGTCGTCGGCGCCCCCATCGACCCTGCGCTCGCCCGGGCCTACCTCGAAGGCATGCCCGAGGTGGCCTCCACCCGGGTCGAGTGCCCGGGTGGAGGTTGTCCATGAAGAAGGCCTGGCGCTTCGTCCGAGGGGTCTCGCGCGGCCTGCGGGTCGGCACCTTCTTCCCCGCGGACAGCGCGGCCCCGGCGGCCCAGGCCCCCGGCGGCAGCGAGGAGCGCCCCCTCCCCCCTCGCCAGGGCGCCGACCTGCCCGGCGGGCTGGTGCTGAGCCGCCATCGCCTCGCCCTGCCCGGCCTGACCCGCCCGCTCTGCCTGCTCCAGCTCTCCGATGTGCACCTGCGCGGACCGGCCCCCTGGTTGCCTCATCTGCTCGACCGCGTCTCCGAACGCCGGCCGGATCTCGTCCTGTTGACCGGGGACATCCTGACCCGCGGCTGGCAGGAGCCCGTCGTCGCCGCCTTCCTCGACGCGCTGCCCGCGGCACCGCTGGGGCGCTTCGCCGTGATGGGCAACTGGGAGCACTGGTCCGACGCCCCGCCCGAGCGCTGGGGGCCGCTGCTGGCGAAGCACGATGTGCGCCTGCTACGCGAGGAGGTCGTCGAGCTGCCCGGCCTGCGCCTCGCGGGCACCGACGACCTGCTGGCCGGCATCACCGACCCGATCGCCCTCCGCCAGCGCCTGCCGCCCGGGCCTCCCACCGTCGTCCTCTCCCACAGCCCGGCGATCCTGCCCGCCCTGGCCGGCCCGGGGGTCGACCTGGTGCTCTCCGGTCACGCCCACGGCGGCCAGCTCCGGCTGCCCGGGCTGGGGGCGCTCTGGGTCCCGCGGGGCACGGGCGCGCAGGTGGCCGGCTGGTACCTCCAGGACAACACCCACCAGTTCGTCAGCCGCGGCGTCGGCTGGTCGATCGCCCCGCTGCGCTTCCGCTGCCCTCCCGAGCTGGTCGAGCTCCTGCTCAGCCCCGCCTGAGCCGAGAAGCTCCCCGCGAATCCTGCCAGAGCAGGCCCTCGGCCCGGGCGATGCGCAGCAGCTCGGCGGGGGCGGCCAGGGCGTCGCTGGCTCGCAGCTTGCTGCCGGGCGTGTGGCGCCAGCGGGAGAGGGGCCGCTCCCGCAGGCGGTGCTCCTGCCCGGGATGTCTGCGCAGCCAGCGCGCCAGCAGCTCGACGTCGAAGAGCCAGCGCGAGCGGAAGGGCCGGGCAAGCAGCTCGCCCAGCGATGGCTCCACGCGAAGCAGCTTGGCCCCGCACTGGGTGTCGTAGACCGGCAGGCCCAGCAGCACCGAGATCAGCGTGGCCACCCCTCGCCCGCCCAGGTGCCGCACCAGCCGCCGCTCGATCTGCGCGCCCAGCACCATCACCCGCGAGCCCAGGACGAGGTCGGCGCCCTCTCCCATCGCCGCGATCATGCCCTCCAGCTCGTCCAGCGGGGCCGAGAGGTCCGCATCCCAGTAGCCGACCAGCTCGGCCCCACCGGCGCTCAAGGCCTCGATCAGGCCCAGGCGGACGGCCTCGCCCTTGCCCCGGTTCTGCGGCTGGCTCAGCAGGCGCGCCCGGCCCGGTGGCAGCCGCGCGATCAGCGCCGCGAGCACCTCGCCGGTGCCGTCCGTGCTGCCGTCGTCGACGAAGACCAGGTGCAGCCAGGGCCGGGCGGCGACGGCCTGCTCGATGGCCTGGGCGGGCAGCCGCGCAGCCTCGTTGAAGCAGGGCAGGACCAGCCAGAGCACGGGCTCGGGAGCCATCAGAAGCGCCAGCGCCAGTAGAGGTGGGCCCGGGAGGCGGCCCGATCCCCGGTGACGAACTCGGCGTACATGCGGCGGGTGATCAGGTACTCCAGGGTCAGCTCGGTGCGGTTGCCGGTCTCGGCCAGCGCCGCGGCCCGCTGCTCCAACCGCAAGAAGAGGCGGCTGTTGAGCGACCAGCCGACCCGCACCGCGCCCGCCGGATCGATGCGCAGCTCGTCGAAGAGGGTAGCACCGATGGCCTGCTCGAGCTGACCGGAGAGGGCCGAGACCGTCGCGCCGATGATCTGGCTGGCGGCGCTGCCCTGCGAGGCCTCCATCTCGGAGGCTGGCTTGCCGAAGAGCAGCAAAGTCACGACGTCCTTCTTGTCGGGGTAGCTCTCCGAGCTGGGGTCGATCTCCAGGGCGCTGAGCCGACCGCTGACGCTGACATCGACGTCGCCGTAGCCGCCGGTGTTGCGCACGGCGTGGATGTCGATCAGCGGGTCGTCGTAGCCGTCGCCGACGAAGGCGATGGTCCCCTCCTCGATGTCGAAGGGCACCCCCAGCACCGTGGCCGAGCCGCGCAGGGTCTCCAGCTCGCCCCGCAGCGAGAGGGCCCCCGCCTGCTGGAGGACCCGCAGCTCGCCGCCCAGATCGGCGTCCAGCCCGACCGAGGAGAGGTGCGCCAGCTGCTGACCGAAGTCCTGCTGCATCGGCACGGTCGCTCGCAAGCGCAGGTTCCGCAGCAGGTCCAGGGAGAGGTCCATCTCGATCTTCGAGAGCAGCGAGGGGGCCTCTTCCGTCAGCACCCGGGGCCCCTCGTCGGCGCCGCTGCGCACCACCGTCAGGGCCGGGTCCAGCTCCAGCAGCCGATCCCCGAGGAAGCTGGTCTCGTCGATGCGGATCTGGGAGGCCGCCAGGGTCAGGTCCCCGCTCAGTCGCGGAGCAGGCCAGTCGCCGACCAGGTCCACGTCGCCGCTGAGCGCCACCTCGCGATCGGGGAGGCCGAACAGCCAGAAGTCTTCGAGCCGGGCCGCCGCGCGGATGTCGGTGAGGCTGAGCCCCTCCAGCTCGGCGTGACCTTCGGCGACCAGGGTGCCCAGGTTTCGGCCCAGGCGCAGCGAGGAGCCCTGCCTGCGGCTGCCCAGCTCCAGGCGCCGCAGGCTCACGCGGCCGTCGGCGATGTTCATCGACAGGTCGACGTCCTCGTAGGACACGCCCAGCGGATCGTAGTCGAAGGCGCCGTCCACCAGGCTCAGATCGGCGTTGATCAGGGGCGCAGCCAGGGCGCCGCTGATCTGGGCGGCGATGTCCAGATCCCCGCGGGGGGCGTCCACTCCCTCGATCAGCCCCCGCAAGACGACCAGGGGCAGCGTCCCCTCGACCCCCAGCTCGACGCTGGCCCCGCCCAGGTCGATCGTGCCGTCCGGGTTCCGCTCGCGAAGCTGCCCGTTGGCCTGGATGCTGCGCGAGGGCACGCCCTCGATCCCGCTGGGGAAGCTCAGCATCGAGGTGAGCTGGTAGCCCTGCTCATCGGGCACGATCATCAGCAGCGCGCTCTCGATCTCCAGGTCCCCCAGCCCGCCACCGATCAGCTGCAGGCCGCCCGACAGGCGCGGATCCAGCGGGCTCCCCAGGATCTGGAAGCCACCGGCCAGCCGCCCGTAGGCCCCGGTCGGCATGGCGGCGTAGCGGCCGATCTCCTGCAAGGAGAGGTCCAGCGGCACGACGTTCACGGCCAGCTCGTCCACCCAGGCGGTCAGCAGGTCGGCCTGGACCTCCCGCCCTCCTCGGAGGTCCGAGAGCATCGTGCCCAGGCCGGTCTCGGCGCCGCCCGACACCAGCAGGCGCCGGGTGAAGCCCTCTTCGACGAAGGCCCGCACGGTGAGCTGATCGGCCTGCCGGCTGGCCTCCAGGTCCAGGCGCACATCCTCGCCGTCGGGGCCCAGCGGTCCCGAGACCGCGGCGACGAGGTCGAGCTGAGGGTCGCAGGCCAGACCGCTGAGCTGCAGATCGGCGGAGCCACGGGCGGAGAGGTCGGGGAGCAGCGGCAGGTAGGGGCGGACGAGGTCGAGCTGGCCAGGCAGCACCACCAGCCGCAGGTCCATCGGGGCCCGGCAGTCCAGCCCGAAGCCGTCCAGCGCGAGCGAGCCGCTGGCCCGGGCGATGGGAGCGCCGGTGGGAGGCCCCCAGAGGGCGAGGTCGAGCTGAGGGTGGTCGATCGGGCCGGAGGCCATCAGCTCGGCCCGCAGCCCGTGGATCCGCTCGGGCAGGACGAGGTCCTCCAGGCTGGCCTTGAGGTCCAGCGAGAGCGGCTGCCCCCGAGGTCCCAGGTCGACGGCGAGGTCGGCCTGCACCCGCCCGAGGACTCCGCTCTCTTGCATGCCGAGCCAGGCGCCGACGCGCCCGACCGAGGCGAGATCGAGGTCCTCCAAGCTGGCTTGGAGCTTCGACGAGCCGGGGGCCTGGTCCACCCGCAGGGCCCCCGCGCTGCCGCTGATCAGGATCTGCGCGCTGCGCAGCGAGCCGTCCTCCAGCTCCAGCCGCTGGACGCCCTGACCCGACCAGCGCAGCCCCTCGACGGGCTCCAGGTCGAAGCGCCGCACGGCCACCTGGGTCCGCGCGCCCTGGTCGACCCCCAGGACCAGCCCCAGCACCTCGCGCTCGCCGGGGTCTCGCAGGCGCAGATCCGCGTCCAGCAGCTCCCCGCGGAGCACCAGGCCCAGCTCTCCGTCCAGCCGGTCCCCCTCGGCCATCCCGTCTCGGGAGAGGCCCCGCAGGGTGACCGTGCCGTTCATGGAGGCCTCGCCCTCGGGCGGAGAGGAGAAGGAGACCACCCCCCGGAGGTCGTCGAGCCGCATGCCGGCAGCCTGGGCCTGCAGCGCGCTCACCTGCAGCTCGCTCTGCAGCCGCGTCCCCTCGCTCGACGACCAGCCCAGGGTCAGCTCGCCCTGGCCAGACCGGGCGCTGAGGCCCCGACCGCTCAGCCCGACGAAGGAGAGGTCCGAGGCCAGGGCCAGCCCGTCCGCGTCGTAGGAGAGGCCCACCGGGCCGGAGAGGCGCCCCATCCGCAGCCCCAGGACCTGGACGCCCGTGCCCGAGAGGGGGCCCTCGACGTTCATCCGAAAGCCCTGCGACCAGTCGGCCCGCACCCGGTTGGTCCAGCTGGCCCTGCCCCCGAGCGGGGTCCGGGCGAGGGTGGAGAGCTCCGAGAGGTCGGTGAGCTGCAGGTCCACGTTCAGATCCGCTGCCTGCGAGGAGAGGCCGATCGAGCCGGTCGCTCGGCCGATGCCCGCCGGGTGCTTCAGCCACAGGTCGAGCAGGCCGATCCGGCCCTGGTGGAGCTGCGCGGTGAGCACCAGCTCTTCGACCTCGTTGCCGTCCAGCCAGGCCTCCTCCAGCCTGGCCCGGGCGTGAGCGGTGATGCCATCGGGCCAGGACAGACCCGAACCCCGCAGGCTCAGCTCCAGGCGGGCCGCGGAGGCGGGGAGGTCGCTGATCCCCAGCAAGGCGTCGAGGTCCAGGGGCGCGAGCTCCAGATCCACGCCCCAGGCGGCCGGTTCCTGGACCAGGTCGGCGACCAGGGCGCCATGGGCCTTCCCCCCCGCCGCGGCGTCCAGGACCAGGTCGCCCTCGACCCGGTCCATGGCGCCGCCGAGGTGCAGGCGGCCGCTGAGGTCGACGGCCAGCAGCGGCCGGCCGGAGAGCGCCTCCACCAGCTCCTTGGAGAGGTGGGGGATCACCAGGTCGAGCTCCAGGACCGGCGCGGTCTCGATGGCCTCGACCCGGCCGTCCAGGGAGACCGAGGAGCGGGCCTCGCCCTCGCCGGCCTCCAGCAGCAGCCCGCCCAGCTGCAGCTCCCCCTCGTCCAGGGCGAGCTCGCCACGAAGCGAGAGTGGCAGCGCGGCCGGCTCGACCAGCGCGCCCTGGACCTGCAGCGCGCTGAGCCGGACGCTGCGCCGATCGACCCGCAGGCCGGCCCGCAGGTCCAGGCCCTCCAGGCGGGCGCCGTCCAGCAGCAGCGTGGCGTCGGCGATGTGCAGCTGCTGGACGAAGATGGCGCCGGGCAGCCCCTGCCAGGGGAGGTCCGAGGGCGGGCCCCCACCCAGGCCCAGCGTCTCAAGCAGGGCCATACGCTGGCTGCCCGTGCGCAGGTCGAGCAGCAGCCCCTCGAGCTCCAGCGCCTCCAGCCCCACGCGGCGCTTCGTCAGCTTCAGCTCGTTCAGGTCCAGGGCCAGCCTGCCGGACTCGATCAGGACCCGACCCTGGCGGTCGCTCAGCCGCAGGGCCTGCCAGCTCAGCGTGCCGGGCCAGCCGAAGCGCAGCCCGTCCAGCTCGACCTGGGCCTGGGGAAAGACCTGCTCCAGTCCCAGCTCGAGCGCGCCTTCGAGGATGCGGTTGCCCGGCGCTGTGAAGAGCAGCCCCGCGACCGTACCGCCCAGCAGCAGCACGGCGACGCCGCCAAAGGCCAGGGTCCGTCCCAGGCGCGCGCGCAGGGTCGCTCGGCTCACCAGGCCTCCGAGAGGCCCAGGTGGTAGACGACGCGAGGCTCTCGGTCGAACATCGCGAAGTCGTCCATCCGGCGGGCGACGTCGAAGCGGATCGGGCCGATCGGGCTGCGGTAGCGCACCCCGCCGCCGAGCGCGGTCGAGAGCTGGAAGAGGCGGGCGCGCAGATCGGGCCAGCCGGTCACGCCCGCGCCGTCCCAGGCCCGCCCGTAGTCCAGGAAGGCCGCCAACCCCCAGCTCCGGGCCAGCCCGCGCGTCCAGTAGCCGCGGACCTCGAAGCCGCCGTAGAGGGCCGCGCGCCCCCCGATGTAGATGATGTCGTCGTCGTCCTCCTTGGGGTTGTCCCAGGGCTGCGACTTGGTGACCGAGCTGGAGCAGACCTCGCCGCCCCAGCATGGGTAGATGTACGGCCCCAGGTGCCCGCGGCCCCAGCCGCGCACGGTCGGCGTGCCCCCGACCTGGATGCGCTCGGCGAAGGGCACCTCGGCCCGCTCCTCGGCGCCGTAGGGGACGGCCACGCCTCCGGCCAGCCGGGCGGTCAGCGTGATGCGCTGCTTCCAGCCGAAGAACATCGGGAGGGGCCGCCAGATGCGGCCGTCGACGGTGCCCTTGACGAAGTTGTACTGGCCGCCGACCGGGCCGCCGGCCTCCGCCAGCTCCAGGTAGGTCAGGCCACCGCGCCGCGGGTAGAGCAGGTCGTCGCGGCTGTCGTAGGTGATCTGCTGGAAGAGCGAGCTGAGCAGGTAGGGGTCGCTGAAGTCCAGGCCCAGGTTGCGGCCGCGACGGTCGAGCAGGTCCAGGTCGTCGGGCAGGGTGGACTTGAAGTAGTCGTAGAAGCGGATGCGGTAGCCGAAGCGGCTGGACCAGCGCTTGCCCATGGCCCAGGCCAGCGAGGTGCTGCCGGAGGGGGTCGCGAAGCGGTAGTCCGGCTCGACGCCCAGCTCGAAGTTCAGCTCGTTCTCCAGCCTCCAGCGGCGACCGGGAAAGCGCGGGATCGCCAGGGTCGCGTCCAGCTCCAGCACGGGGGCGCCGTTGTCTCTCAAGCCCGCCAGGCCCAGCACCGGGTACTCGCTCCACTCCATGACCGAGGCGTAGCCGGCGTCGGCGCCCAGCCGGAGGCGCCACAGCCGGTTGAACACGTTGACGTGCTCGAAGTCGACGCCGAGGGTCGCCTCCTGGTGGGCGCTCTCGGCGGCCAGGCCACCGCCCACCCGGAACTGCCGGGTGGTGGTCTCGGCCACCTCGATGTGTACCGGAACGACGGCGTCGGGCTGCCCCTCCTCGTCTAGCTGCAGGAGCGGCTGCACCTGCACCACCGAGAACGCGCCCAGGCCGAACAGCCGCTGCTGGGAGCGGCTGAGGGCGGAGAGCTGGAAGGGCTCTCCCTCTTCGATCTCGATCTCCTCCAGGATCAGCTCGGGAGGGATCCGGGTGTCCCCGCCAACCGTCACCGCCCCGAAGACCGAAGGCGGCCCCAGGCCGAGCTGCACCTCCAGGTCCACCGCCCGCTCTTCGGGGTGGGAGGTCGCGCTCGCGGCGGCCGTCGCGTGGGCGTAGCTCTGCTCTTGCAGCAGGGTGCGCGCCTGGCTCTCCAGCGCCTCGACCTGCCCGATGTCGAAGCGTTGGCCCTCCTCTACCGCGGCCTCCTGGAGGATCAGCGCCTCGAGCGGGCGCCCAGCTGGCCCCATGCCCGTGAGCTCGATGGTGCGCAGCATCGAAGCCTCGCCCAGCTCCACATGGCCGTGCAGGGTGACGATCGGTCCGCGGCGACGGTTGGCCGGGCGGCGCTCGATGATCTCCCAGCCTTCGAAGCGGGCGTCGAAGTAGCCTCGGTGGGCCAGCCAGGTCTCGATCCGCCAGGCGTCCAGCAGCAGCTCCCGGGTGTCGAGCCGGACGGCCCGCGAGGGAATCAGCCAGGTGAAGGAGGGCGAGGCGCGCTGCGCCATCGGCCCCCGCAAGGCGTAGTCGGAGCTGCTGCCGAAGGCGCTGCCGTTGCCGGAGAAGTGGATCCCCCGCACCGTGGTCCCCTCGGGGCGCCGCCCGGCGCAGCCCGCCCCGAGCAGCATCGCGGCCCCCAGCAGGATCAACCTTGGTCGGCGGAGGAAAGAGAGGAGAGACAACGAGGATCCGGGAGCCAGGAGGCGGGGAGCGAAGGAGCGAGAGAGGGCTTGCCGTCCGACTCAGTCCTCATTAAGCGGGCGAGCCGCGATCGGGGATCCCCCATCGCTCTCGTTTCGGAGGTTCCTCATGGCCAAGAAGTCTGCCAAGATCCGCGGGGTCATTCACCTGGAGTGCACCACCTGTCGGGCCAGCGGCGTCCCCGGTGTAAGCCGGTACGCCACCCGCAAGAACAAGAAGAACACGCCCACCCGGCTCGAGCTCAGCAAGTACTGCCGCTACGAGCGCCAGGTGACCGTGCACAAGGAGATCAAGTAGACCTTCCGGTCTGCCTGATCCTCTGTGAGTGAAGCATGGCCGCCCCTCGGGGCGGCTTTCTTCGTGGCTGAACACCCGACCCCTCTCCCGAAGCAGGGACTCTCGAACGAAGCGGGGACGCTCGAAAACGAGAGAGGCCGGCGCTCTCCTGAGAGAGGCCGGCCCCTGGCTGCCGAGATCGTTCAGATCTGCTGGCTGTAGAACTCGATCACGGCCTGGGTGTTGACCTCGAAGGGGAGGTCTTCGGCCTGGGGGACCGAGATCATCTTGCCGGTGGCCTTGGCCGGATCCAGCTCGAGGTAGCTGGGGCGCACCCGCGAGGTGCTGGCCTCGAGCGCCTGCTGGATGAAGGGCTTGTTCAGCGAGCGCGCCATCAAGGCGATCTCCTGGCCCGACTTCACCGAGAAGCTGGGGCGGTCCACCCGGTGCCCGTCGACCGTGATGTGGCCATGCACCACCATCTGCCGAGCGGCGGGGATGGTCGGGGCCAGCCCGAGGCGCCAGACGATGTTGTCCAGGCGGGACTCGAGGTCGGTGATCAGGTTGCGGCCGGACGGGCCCTTGCGGCGGGTGGCTTCGACCACGTAGCGGCGGAACTGGGCTTCGAGCACGCCGAAGTGCATCCGCAGCTTCTGCTTCTCGACCATGCGGACCTTGTAGTCCGAGGTCTTGCCCCGACGCCGCATGCCGTGCTGGCCGGGAGGGTAGGGGCGATCGAGCGTCGGAGAGTTGGTCAGCCCGGGGAGGATGGTCCCGAGCGAACGGCAGACCTTGATGCGGGGTCCACGGTAACGAGCCATTGTGCGATTCCTGGTTTGGCGAAGGAGGCGCGTAGAGGGGACGCGCAGGAGCGCCCCGCTATCGGGTTGGAGAGCGAGAGGCAAGGCCCGGCCGCGAGCATGCGTGCAGCCGTTGCCCCCACCTTGTTCTTACGGTACCCTGCTCACCCGAGGTCCGCATGCACCCCACCTCCCGCCTGTACTGCTCCTCCCGTCGCTCACGCGCGGGCTTCTCGCTGATCGAGGTCATGATGGTGGTCGCCATCATCATGATCCTGACGGCGCTGGGCTACAGCTACGCCAGCGAGCAGATCCCGCGCTCCCGGACGCGGATGGCGGCCATGGACTTCGCCTCCTTCGTCAGCCAGTGTCGCTCCCTGGCCATCGCCAACGGAACCGCCTGCCGGATCCTGTTGGTCGAGTACGACAACGACCTCGCCAACCTCGACTCCAACGCGGGCATGTACCTGGTCCAGTCTCAGACCTCCAGCGGCGACTGGGACACCCTGCCGCTGGACGTGCTGGAGAGCGGGTCGGATCTGCAGACGGGAACCGGCACGATCGACCTCTCCAGCGGCTCCACCCGCCTGCGGCACGTCTCCATCGCCGAGTGGGACGCCATCGGCGGCTCGGGCGTCGGCAACAACAACGCGCTGGTCTTCGACAACCGGGGCTTCCTCTCCAACCCCCCCGACGACTTCCTCGACGGGAAGATCAGCGTCACCTTCGTCAACAAGGCCGCCGAAGAGAAGGGCGTCCAGGACCACTGGACGGTGCAGGTGACGCGGGCCGGGCTGGCCCAGATCGACGCCAACCTGCGCGGCTCGGACGACAACTTCGCCAACGCCGGCGGGACCGCCACCTCGACCACCTACGACCCTGACAGCCCCTTCGGCTCGCCTTGACGGGGCGGTAGCAGGTCCTGGCGACCCAGGGCCTGCAGGACGGCGGCGGCGTGAGTGGCCTCGGTAGGCCCGGCCTGCAAGGCCGCGACCAGCTCGGGCCAGGCGTCCAACTTCCACAGCGCGTCCATCGCGGGCAGGTAGAAGCCGCCGAAGGCTGAGCCCGAGACATCGCCCAGGTAGCCGGCGATCACCCCGGCCTGGCGGACGCAGCCGGCCTCGCCCAGGGCGCTGATCATCACGGCCCGCACCGGGAACTGGATCCCCATCCCCGCGCCGGGGCGCCCCTCGTAGTCGGCCGCCTCGACCTGCAAGGCGCTGGCCAGGATCGGCCCCACCTCCGGCAGGCCAAGGCGCCCCAGGGCGACCGAGGCCGCCCGACGACCGGCGAATCCGTGCCCGGGGTCGACGTCCATGGCGCGGAGGGTGGGCACCAGCAGGTCGATGGCCCGCGGGTCTCCGTTCTCGCCCAGGGCTTCGCAGGTGGTGTGGGCCTCCCTTCGACCGCCCATCCGGACCCGGGCCGCGATGCGCTCGAAGTCCCCGGGGTGCTGCTGGTAGGCCAGGCTGAGCATGCCATCCCGGTCTTCGGAGTCGGCGTCCAGGCGGCGGATCAGCCGCTCGCGCACCAGCGCGGCGGGCAGAGGGGCCACGGTCGCCGGATCTGTGCTGCCGTCGGCCCAGGGATCCAGCACCCGCAGCCAGCGGCGAGCCATCTGGTCCGGGCCGAAGCCGGTCGCCTCGGCGATCGCCCGCGACCCCCGCGAGCTGAGCATCCTGCGGCGCGCCGCCTGGTCCAGCAGGCCCCAGGCGTCGTCGACCTGCACACCCAGGCGCACGCAGGCCACGCAGAGGGCCAGCCGGACCGCGTCGACGCGCTCCCGCCGTGCCCGCGCCCAGATGGGATCCAGGTCTTGGACCCGTTGACCTTGCCCCAGGGTCCAGGCGGCCACCCTCCGCAGCGCGGGCACGGGAGAATCCAGCAGGGCCAGGAGCTGGCCGGCCGGCGGAGGCTCGGGGGCCAGGGCCCAGCTGCGGAGCGCCAGGACCGCCTGGCCCGGCGAGCCGTGGTCGATCCACCAGCGGGCGGCCTCGCCCTGGGCCGCCTCGGGCCGGCCTCGCAGTCGACCGCGGGCTTGGTTGAGCAGGTTCCTCATCCGCCCATCCTCGCCCGTTGGCGAGCCCCGGTCATCCCCCGGCGGCCTGGACCAGCCGTCGGACGCGCTCGACATCCAGGGGCAGGTCCAGTCGGGCGTCCTGGTGCAGCGAGGTCCCGACGATCACCCCGTCGACCAGGCCGGCGAAGGTCCGCACACGGGCCTCATCCACCCCGCTGCCGATCCAGAGCGGGCAGCCGGGGACCGCCGCCCGGACGCGCCGCACATCGTCGGGATCGGTCGGCCCGCCGGTGTGGCGCCCGGAGACGATCAGCACATCGGCCTGCCCCCGATGGACCAGCTCCAGCGCGGCGTCGTCGATCGGCTGACTGCCCGCGGGGGTGGCATGCTTGACGTGGACATCGGCCGCGAGACGCACCCCCGGACCGCTCGTCCGGTCCCCATCCCAGCCGGCTTGTGGGGGCTCCAGGCCGAGCTCGCGCCGGTACCGCAGGGTCTCGCCCGCCTGCCCCTGGATCAGGCCCTGATCCGTCCAGGCCGCGCCCAGGTGGACGTTGACCCGCACGAAGCTGGCGCCCGTCGCTGCGGCCACGGCCAGCGCCCCCCGGGCGTCGTTGCGGAGGACGTTGATGCCCAGCTGGAGCTGCGCCCCGACCTCGGCGCGAACGGCCAGCGTGGCCGCGGTCATCATCGTCAGGACATGGGGATCGGAGGCCCCCTGCCAGAACGGAGCGTCGCCCAGGTTCTCGACGATGGCCGCGCCGATCCCGCCTTCGACCAGGGCCAGGGCATCCTGGCGAGCCCGCGTGATCACCGCGTCCAGACCGGGTGAGCGGCCGGGTCCGGCAGGCAGGGGCAAGAGGTGGATGACCCCGATCAACTGCATTGGTGCGCTCCGACCTGGGGGGCCGCCGACCGCGACCTAGGCCGAGCGGCGAGTATCCGCCTGCAGAGGAAGGGGCACCTGCGCGTCGGGGGACCGTGTGGGCCAGGGGCCCCGAATCACCACCCCCACCGCCTGCGAGGGCGCGGCGCCGTCCAGCCCGAAGCGCAGGGTCCCCGGGGTCGCCCCCGTCAGCAGCGCCGAGGCGGCATCTGCCGAGCCCGCCAGGGCCAGCGACTGCAGGTCCCCCCCGCGGGTGCGGATCGCCGCGCGCAGACACTCGCCCTCGACCGTGGTGGAGTCGACCGGGCCGACCGGGCGGCGGATGACCGCACCCGAGGCGTCCGCCACCGCCAGGTACAGCCCGTCCAGACCGGGACCGCCCCGCTCCAGATCGCGCTCCACCCCATGGACCGCGAAGGCCACGGTCCAGCGCTCGAGGCTGACCGGCACCAGCCCGGGGAGAGCCAGCAGCCGACGCCCGTCCCGCACAGCCAGCATCGGCCGACCGATGCCGCGTGCCAAGAGCAGCACCACCGGGCCGGCGGCCGGTCCCGGGAGGATCCGGTCCCCGGGGCGAAGGACCAGGGAGCCGATCTGGCCCCAGCGGGTGACGACGACCTGACCATCCGTGCGGTACTCGAGGCGGGGAGGCTGGGCCGGGCTGAAGCGGGCTGAAGCGTGTTGCATCGAGGTGCTCCTGTGGTTGCATTCAGATCATCACCCCCGTCACCTCCTCCGACAAGGACATTTTTTGTCCGACTCGATGCAATGCTCGGCAAGCAGATACAGCACCTCCTCCCCGGACGGACTCCTGATGCTACGGCCCCTCCTGCCCGCCCCCCCCAGCCCTCGATGAAGCCGGGCGAGACCCTGGCCTGGGCGCTGCTC